>NZ_JBHUSG010000004.1:270171-325402 GCF_042673745.1 Kitasatospora sp. NPDC057015 | reverse complement strand
GAACCCGAGGGTTCCGGCCCGAGCCGGCGGGCGCCGCTGCGGCTGCTACCGGGCCGTGCCCGGTGCCGGGCCGCTTCTAGTGCTGGGCGCCGACCCGCGGGGCGTGGACGGCCGCCGCGGCCGAGGCGCCGGCCGGGCAGCCGCCCGGGCCGGCGGTGGTCCGGACCGCGCCGACCGGCAGCAGGGTGCCGCAGGCGATCCGGATGCCGTTCGGGAGCTCGTTGTCGGCCTCGACGGTCGCGCCGTCGCCGATCACCGCGCCGTCCAGCGAGGTGCGGGCGCCGATGACGGCGTACGCGCCGACGATGGAGTCCTTCACGTAGGCGTCCGCGGCGATGGTCGCGCCCGGCAGCACCACGCTGCCCTCGACGATGGCGCCGGCCTCGACGACCGCGCCCTCGGAGACCACGGTGCCGGAGCTGAGCACCGAGCCGGGGTGCACGCTGGCGCCCGGCAGCAGCAGCGCCTCACCGGTCGGGCCGGGCACGGCGGGGGAGTCGACCCGGCCGAGGACGAGGTCCGCGGAGCCGCGCACGAAGGCGGCGGGCGTGCCCAGGTCCAGCCAGTACGAGGTGTCCACCACGCCGCGCAGCAGGGCGCCGGTGGCCAGCAGCTCGGGGAAGGTCTCGCGCTCGACCGAGACCTCGCGGCCGGCCGGGATGCGGTCGATCACCGAACGGGTGAAGACGTAGCAGCCGGCGTTGATCTGGTCCGTGACGATCTGCTCGGGCGTCTCCGGCTTCTCCAGGAACTCCAGCACCCGGCCGTCCTCGTCGGTCGGGACGAGGCCGAAGGCGCGCGGGTCCTCCACCCGGGTGAGGTGCAGGGTCACGTCCGCGCCGGCGGCCACGTGACCGTCGCGCAGGGCGGCGATGTCGACGCCCGACAGGATGTCGCCGTTGAAGACCAGGACGGGCTCGTCCGGTCCGCAGGTCAGCCCGGACGCGGCGTTGCGGATGGCCCCGCCGGTGCCGAGCGGCTCGCGCTCGGTCAGGTAGACCAGCTCGATCCCGTACGGGGTGCCGTCCTGGAAGTGGTCCTCGAACACCTCGGCCAGGTACGACGTGGCGAGCACGACCCGGGTGACGCCGGCGGCCGCGGCGCGGGCCAGCTGGTGTGCGATGAACGGGACACCCGCCACGGGGAGCATGGGCTTGGGGGTGTGGGTCGTCAACGGGCGCAGTCGTGTGCCCTTGCCGCCGACCAGCATGATCGCCTCGGTCATGGTCTGCGCTGTTCCCCTTGTGCTCCGGTGTGGCGCCGCCGCCGGTGCGGCTGCAGCCTCCGCTGGTGGTGTGACCCCCCCGGTCGGTCCGGGTGCGGATCAGGCCCGCACGGCGCGGGTCAGGCGCCTACTGTATTTCCTTCCCGCGCGGGCCTGACCAGGCGCCTGCCCGATTGGCGGGACGTCCAGCCGCAAACGCCCCTCGCGGGCCCCTGTCACGACCGGGCCCGGCCGACGCCGAGAAGGCGTCGACCGGGCCCGGTGCAGCGGAAGTTGTGGCAGAACTGTCGAACAACAGGGCGGTCGGGTGCCGAACCGCGCCGACTCCCGGCGCCGTTCGGCGGTCCGTCCGGATCAGGCGTCGACGGTCTCGGACTGCGCCTCGGCGGGCGGCGCGGCCTTGACGGAGTCCAGCAGCAGCTGGGCGACGTCGACCACCTTCAGGTGCTCCTTGGCCGCGCCCTCGTTCTTCTTGCCGTTGGCCGAGTCGGAGAGCATCACCAGGCAGAACGGGCAGGCGGTGGAGACGATGTCGGGGTTGAGCGACAGCGCCTCGTCCATCCGCTCGTTGTTGATGCGCTTGCCGATCCGCTCCTCCATCCACATCCGGGCACCGCCGGCGCCGCAGCAGAAGCCGCGCTCCTTGTGACGGTGCATCTCCTGCTGGCGCAGACCCGGGACCTTGTCCATGATCTCGCGCGGCGGGGTGTAGACCTTGTTGTGCCGGCCCAGGTAGCAGGGGTCGTGGTAGGTGATCAGGCCCTCGACCGGGTTGACCGGCAGCAGCCGGCCCTCGTCGATCAGGTGCTGCAGCAGCTGGGTGTGGTGGATGACCTCGAAGTGGCCGCCCAGCTGGGGGTACTCGTTGGCGATGGTGTTGAAGCAGTGCGGGCAGGTCGCCACGATCCGCTTGGTCGGCGCGTCCTCCAGCGCGGCGTTCAGCGTCTCGACGTTCTGCGCGCCGAGCATCTGGAACAGGAACTCGTTGCCCAGGCGGCGCGGGGAGTCACCCGAGCAGGTTTCCTCCTTGCCGAGGATCGCGAACTTGACGCCCGCGGTGTGCAGCAGCTCGGCGAAGGCCTTGGTGGTCTTCTTCGCGCGGTCCTCCAGCGCGCCGGCGCAGCCGACCCAGTAGAGGTACTCCACCTCGGCGGGGTCGATGTCCTCACCGATCACCGGCACCTCGATGCCGGTCTCCTTCTTCAGCTCCTTGACCCAGTCGAGGCGCGCCTTGGTGGCCATGCCCCACGGGTTGCCCTTGTTCTCCAGGTTCTTGAGCATCGTCCCGGCCTCGGTCGGGAAGGAGCTCTCGATCATCACCTGGTAGCGGCGCATGTCGACGATGTGGTCGATGTGCTCGATGTCCACCGGGCACTGCTCGACGCAGGCGCCGCAGCTGGTGCAGGACCAGAGCACGTCCGGGTCGATGACGCCGTTCTCCTCGGCGGTGCCGATCAGCGGGCGCTCGGCCTCGGCCAGCGCGGCCGCCGGGACGTCCTTGAGCTGCTCGGCGGTGGCGATCTCGTTGCCCTCGGCGTCCTTGCCGCCGCCGGCCAGCAGGTACGGCGCCTTGGCGAACGCGTGCTCCCGCAGGCTCATGATCAGCAGCTTGGGGGAGAGCGGCTTGCCGGTGTTCCAGGCGGGGCACTGCGACTGGCAGCGACCGCACTCGGTGCAGGTGGAGAAGTCGAGGATGCCCTTCCAGGAGAAGTGCTCGACCTGGGAGACGCCGAAGACGGCGTCCTCGGCCGGGTCCTCGAAGTCGATCGGGGCGCCGGCGCTGGTCATCGGGCGCAGCGCGCCGAGGGCGACGCCGCCCTGCTCCTCGCGCTTGAAGAAGATGTTGAAGAAGGCGAGGAAGCGGTGCCAGGCGACACCCATCGACGGGTTGATGCCGATGGTGGCGGCCCACGCGAAGGAGATGCAGATCTTCAGCATCGCGAAGAGGTAGATCAGGTTTTCCAGCGTGCCGTGCGACAGGCCCTTGAAGGCCAGCACCAGCGGGTACGAGACCAGGTACGCCGCCTCGTACGACTCGACGCCCGCGAGGGCGCCCTCCAGGCCGCGCAGCACCATGATGCAGATGCCGATGCCGAGGATCGTGTACTCGACGTAGAAGGCCTGCCAGGCGATGGAGCCGGCGAAGCGGGACTTGCGGCCGGCCCGGCCGGGCAGGCTGAGCAGCCGGATCACGATCAGGGTCGCGATGCCCAGCGTGGTGAGGGTGCCGACCAGTTCGGTGAAGACCTCGAACGGCAGCCAGTGCCCGATCACCGGGATCGTCCACTCGGCGTCGAAGAGCTGCCCGAAGGCCGTGACCAGGGTCGTGACCAGGGTGAAGAACCCGACCGCGACGAACCAGTGGGCGATGCCGACGATGCCCCACTGGTTCATCCGGGTGTGGCCGAGGAACTCGACGGCCACCGTCCTCGTCCTGCGTACCGGGTTGCCGGTACGGGTGGCGTCCGGCGAACCGGTCTTCACCACCCGGTAGATGTACGCGGCCGCACGGGCGGCGAGCGCGGTGCCGATCACAGTGGTGACCAGCGAGATGACGATCGCTGCTAGCTGCATCGGCTCTCCGTCTCCTGCGGCTGGGGTCGAGCTGTGTGTAGAGGGGTCCGACCGATTGTACTCATCGGTAACTTGCAGGTGGACCTCGGCGGAGACTATCGCTCGTTAACGCTCGTTCAGAAGATGCGCAAGGTATGGCGGCAGTCACTTAGGGCTCACTCACCCGCCTGGTCGAGGCTCGCTCGCCGCCGGGGCTGATTGTTTGGGCTCGCTCGCCGCCGGGGCTGATTGTTTGAGTTCACTCGCCGCCGGGGCGCTTCGGTCCGGTGCCGACGGTCGTCGCTTCGTCGCTCCTTCGTCGCTCCCGCGCTCCTCCCTTTCGGCACCGGCGCGCCCCTTTGGCTCGCTCACGGGGCGCCCTGTCGTCCGTCGCCGGGTTGTCGGGTCACTCGTACGTGTCGCGGGGGGCGGGCGGTGGGGGTGACGGGTGAGAGTGGTGGGAGGCGATGGGGGTGGACGTGCGCCGGTGAGCCGGGTCGGGGCGGCGTGGCGCAGGGTGTCGTACAGGCGAGCGCGCAGTAAAGTTGAGCGGTGCCGACTCAAGCCTGTTGACGCCTCGGATCCGGTCAGGCATGCTTGAGCCTGTAAAGCTCAACTCTTCCGTGGAGGTATTTACGATGGCACGCGCGGTCGGCATCGACCTCGGTACGACGAACTCGGTCGTCAGCGTTCTGGAGGGCGGCGAGCCCACCGTCATCACGAACGCCGAGGGCGCTCGGACCACGCCGTCCGTCGTCGCCTTCGCCAAGAACGGCGAGGTGCTGGTCGGCGAGGTCGCCAAGCGCCAGGCGGTCACGAACGTCGACCGGACCATCCGCTCGGTCAAGCGCCACATGGGCACCGGGTGGAAGGTCAACCTGGACGGCAAGGACTTCAACCCCCAGCAGATCAGCGCCTTCATCCTGCAGAAGCTCAAGCGGGACGCCGAGGCCTACCTGGGCGAGACGGTCACCGACGCCGTCATCACCGTTCCGGCGTACTTCTCGGACTCCGAGCGCCAGGCCACCAAGGAGGCCGGTGAGATCGCGGGCCTCAACGTCCTGCGCATCGTCAACGAGCCCACCGCGGCGGCGCTGGCCTACGGCCTCGACAAGGACGACCAGACCATCCTGGTCTTCGACCTCGGCGGCGGCACCTTCGACGTCTCCCTGCTGGAGATCGGCGACGGGGTCGTCGAGGTGAAGGCCACCAACGGTGACAACCACCTCGGTGGTGACGACTGGGACCAGAAGGTCGTCGACCACCTGGTCAAGGTCTTCCAGTCCGGTCACGGCGTCGACCTGTCCAAGGACAAGATGGCCCTGCAGCGTCTGCGCGAGGCGGCCGAGAAGGCCAAGATCGAGCTGTCCTCGTCCTCCGAGACCTCGATCAACCTGCCCTACATCACGGCCTCCGCCGAGGGTCCGCTGCACCTGGACGAGAAGCTCACCCGGGCCCAGTTCCAGCAGCTCACCGCCGACCTGCTGGAGCGCTGCAAGACGCCGTTCCACAACGTGATCAAGGACGCCGGCATCTCGCTCTCCGAGATCGACCACGTCGTCCTGGTCGGTGGCTCGACCCGTATGCCGGCCGTCGCCGAGCTGGTCAAGGAGATGACCGGCGGGCAGGACGCCAACAAGGGCGTGAACCCGGACGAGGTCGTCGCCATCGGCGCCGCCCTGCAGGCCGGTGTCCTGAAGGGCGAGGTCAAGGACGTCCTGCTGCTCGACGTCACCCCGCTGTCCCTGGGCATCGAGACCAAGGGCGGCATCATGACCAAGCTGATCGAGCGCAACACCACGATCCCGACCAAGCGCTCCGAGATCTTCACCACGGCCGAGGACAACCAGCCGTCGGTGCAGATCCAGGTCTACCAGGGCGAGCGCGAGATCGCCTCGTACAACAAGAAGCTCGGCATGTTCGAGCTGACCGGCCTGCCCCCGGCCCCCCGTGGCCTGCCGCAGATCGAGGTCACCTTCGACATCGACGCCAACGGCATCATGCACGTCGGCGCGAAGGACCTCGGCACCGGCAAGGAGCAGCGGATGACCGTCACCGGCGGCTCCGCGCTGCCGAAGGACGACATCGAGCGCATGATGCGCGAGGCCGAGCAGTACGCCGAGGAGGACCACAAGCGTCGCGAGTCGGTCGAGACCCGCAACCAGGCCGAGCAGCTCGTCTACTCGACCGAGAAGTTCATCGCGGACAACACCGACAAGCTCCCGGCCGACGTCAAGACCGAGGTCGAGACCGCGATCGGCGAGCTCAAGGAAGCCCTCAAGGGTGAGGACATCGCGGCCATCCGCGAGGCCACCGAGAAGGTCTCCACCACCGCCCAGAAGCTCGGCACGGCGCTCTACGCCAACGCCGACGCCGCCGGTGCGGCCGCTGCCGGCGACGGCGCCGCGGCCGGTGCCCCCGAGGACGACGTGGTCGACGCCGAGATCGTCGACGACGAGAAGCCCAAGGGTGGTGCGGCATGACGGAGAAGCCGCAGGGCGCTGAGCCCGGCGACGACTCCACCGCTGAGGAGGCCGTCCTCAAGGCTGCCGAAGAGGCGGTCTCGGGCGGTGCCTCGGAGGAGCTCGCCGCGGCCAAGCGCGAGGTGGCCGAGCGCACTGGTGACCTCCAGCGCCTCCAGGCCGAGTACCAGAACTACCGCAAGCGGGTCGAGCGGGACCGCATGACGGTCCGCGAGATCGCGGTCTCCAACATCCTGGAGAGCCTGATCCCGGTGCTGGACGACATCGGCCGGGCCCGCGAGCACGGCGAGGTGACGGGCGGTTTCAAGTCCGTCTCCGACAGCCTGGAGACGGTCGTCGCCAAGCTGGGCCTGCAGCAGTTCGGCAAGGAGGGCGAGCCCTTCGACCCGACGATGCACGAGGCGCTGATGCACAGCTACTCCTCGGACGTCACCGAGGACACCTGTGTGCAGATCCTCCAGCCGGGCTACCGGATCGGCGAGCGGATCATCCGCCCGGCGATGGTGGCGGTCGCGGAGCCCCAGCCGGGCACCCAGACCACGTCCGCGCCGGACGACGCCGAGCAGGCGGCGGACGGCGACGCCGACAAGGCTGACGGTGGCGCGGAAAGCTGACAACCTGTGCGCTGCGGAGTCGTACGTCGTCCAGTACGGCGAACGGCTCCGCAGCGCCGTATCCGCGGGCGGTGCCGGCAGTGCCCCCGGCGCCGCCGGCACCGCCCGCGGGTACCGCGGACCTATTGACTCCGGGAGGTGGCGGCAGCCATGAGCGGCAAGGACTACGTGGAAAAGGACTACTACAAGGTCCTCGGCGTGCCCAAGGACGCCTCCGCAGCCGAGATCAAGAAGACGTACCGGAAGCTGGCGCGGGAGTTCCACCCCGACGCCAACAAGGGCGACGTCAAGGCGGAGGACCGCTTCAAGGACATCTCCGAGGCCTATGACGTCCTGTCGGACGACAAGCGCCGCAAGGAGTACGACGAGGCGCGCACGCTCTTCGCCAACGGCGGCTACCGCTCCGGCGGCCCCGGCGGCGGCAACTACAGCTTCGACTTCGGCGACCTGTTCAACGGCACCCAGGGCGGCCCGGGTGCCGGGGGCGGCGGGATCGGCGACGTCTTCGGCGGCCTGTTCGGCCGCGGCGGCCGGCAGGCCCAGCCGCGCCGGGGCGCCGACGTCGAGACCGAGGTGACCCTCAGTTTCGAGGAGGCGGTGGACGGCGCGACCGTCCCGCTGCGGATGACCAGCCAGGCGCCCTGCCGCTCGTGCAGCGGCACCGGTGCCAGGGCCGGCACCACCCCGCGGGTCTGTCCGACCTGCGTCGGCGCCGGGACCGTCAGCCGTGGTCAGGGCGCCTTCGCGCTCTCCGAGCCCTGCCGGGACTGCCGCGGCCGCGGCATGATCGTCGACGATCCGTGCCCCGACTGCCACGGCAGCGGTCGGGCCAGCTCGGCCCGCACCATGCAGGTCCGGATCCCGGCCGGGGTGCAGGACGGTCAGAAGATCCGGCTCAAGGGCAAGGGCGCCCAGGGCGAACGCGGTGGCCAGCCCGGCGACCTGTTCGTCCTGGTGCACGTCGACCCGCACCCGGTCTTCGGCCGCAAGGGCGACAACCTGACGGTGACCGTGCCGGTGTCCTTCCCCGAAGCGGCGTTGGGCGGCACCATCGAGGTGCCGACGCTCAAGGGCCCGGCGGTGAAACTCAGACTGCCCGCCGGGAGTGCCAACGGCCTCACCCTGCGGGCCCGGGGCAAGGGCGCCACCCGTAAGGACGGCACCCGCGGGGACCTCCTGGTCACCGTGGAGGTCGTGGTGCCGCAGCACGTCATCGGCGACGCGCTGGCGGCTCTGGAGCAGTACCGCGAGGCCACCGCCTCGGACGACCCGCGGGCCGCCCTGTTCCGGGCGGCGGAGGGAGCGTGACCAGCTCATGAACCGTGACTCGATCGGTGTCGGCCTCGGCGACGGCCTCCCCGGAGGCCCCCGTCCCGGCCGGCCCACCCGCAATCCGGCCGGGGCCGCCGCGTACGTGCTGACCGAGGACACCCCGGTCTACGTCATCTCGGTCGCCGCCGAGCTGTCCGGCCTGCACCCGCAGACCCTGCGCCAGTACGACCGGCTCGGCCTGGTCTGCCCCGACCGCACGGCCGGTCGCGGCCGGCGCTACTCGGCCCGGGACATCCAGCAGCTGCGCGAGGTGCAGCGGCTGTCCCAGGACGAGGGCATCAACCTGGCCGGCATCAAGCGGATCATCGAGCTGGAGAACCAGGTGGCTGCCCTCCAGTCCCGGATCGGCGAGCTCGCCGACTCCCTGGAGGGCGCCGCCAGCGCGCTGCAGCAGCGTGAGGCCGCGGTGCACGCCTCCTACCGCCGGGACCTGGTGCCGTACCAGCAGGTCAGCCAGTCCAGTGCGCTGGTGGTCTGGCGACCGAAGCGATAACCGGATATTTCGGGTCAAGCCGTCGGGTCCCCCTCCTGGGGGGTGCCGGCGGCTTGTCTGGAATGAGAGAGTGCCATCCAACGGACCCTGCCGCGTGCTGGACGCGACTCCAGCGGGCACCTCGACACTTAGGATCCCCAGTGGGGGTGACTGCGGTCCACCTTCAACGTCGGTTCAATTGTCGATGAGGAGCCGAAATGAGCGGGAGGGACGACGCCGGTCTGAGCGGGAGCGGACCCGGCATGTTGTCGAGTGGAGCCCACACGCTCTACCTGTCCGTCATTCGCGCCCACGGCCGGATCGCCCGTGGCGAGGTCGACCAGAGAGACACCAGCCAGCTGCTGGAGCTGCTGGACATCGGGCTGCTGGTGCCCGACACGGACGACCCGTCGGTGCTGGTGGCCGTCGATCCCAAGCAGCTCGGCTCCGGGCTGAGCGCCGTCTGGCAGCGCCAGGCGCTGGAGCTGCTCTCCCGGGCGATCGCGCTGCCGGCCGAGCTGAACAGTCTCGCGGAGGCGTTCCACACTCCGGAGCCGGTGGGCGGCACGATCGAGTACGTGCGGGGCAAGGCGCTGATCAACCAGCGGCTCAAGCACGCCGTCGCCAGTGCCAAGGAGGAGGTCCTGGCGGCCCAGCCCGGGGGCCCCCGCCCCCCGGAGGCCCTCTCGGGCAGTCTGGCGGGGGACCTGGAGGATCTCCGCCGCGGGGTCGCCGCGCGGACGATCTACCATCCGAGTACCCGCTACCACGCTCCGACGCGTGACTACGTCGCCACGATCACCCAGGCCGGAGGGCTGTTCCGGACCCTGGACGAGCCCTACACCCGGCTGATCGTGATCGACCGGCGGCTGGCCGTGATACCCGTGGTCGAGGACCTCAACCTGGCCGCCTTCATCCATGACCAGGCCGTCATCAACTACCTGACGGACGAGGTGTTCGAGCGCAACTGGAACCGGGGCCTGGATTTCAACGGCGGGCGGACGGTGCCGCAACAGGTGGTCTCCCGGCTGCGGCAGACGATCGTCGACCTGCTGCTGAAGGGGACCAATCACCGGGTGATAGCCCGCAGACTGGGTATCAGCGAGCGCACCCTGGCCCGGCATCTGGCCGAGATGCGCGAGGACTACAACGTGGAATCGCTGTTCCAGCTCGGCTACATCCTGGCGCGCTCCTCACAGGAAACCCCGGAGTGCCCGCCCGCCTCGGTCTCGTTCGGGGATAATTGACCTGAACCTGACGATTTCTGATCCCGGTATTTCCACCGGTCGCCGACGTCGTTGTTCAATCAATTCGGCCCGCCGGCCGATCAGGTCCAGTTGTACTCCATGGCGATTGCCTGCTGGGCCTGCAGTGAGAAGTCGGCCGAGTCTGCCGAAGTCACTCGACTGACATGGACAGGTCCGCCATCATGGTCGAGAGTGACCGTGCCGGCCAGTAGTGCCATTGCGCCAACGGCCAGCGACACCAGGGCTGCACGAACGTTCGCACGGGTACGGGACATGGGCACCTCATTCTGTAGGGACATGTCAGATCGAACAGATATGTGACATGCGGGCAATCGATCCGATGATGCCGCACTCGCGGTACCGGTGTCACGAGGGGGCCACCTTTGAGGGGTGTCATCTCTCTGCCAGTCAGACGGATGACACCGCGTGCCAGTGGACGCTGCGGGCGTGGGCGTTGGACGATCAACTCGCCCATCTCGACCCGACGGCATTGTCGGGCCGCCCGATGGCTCCCCCCTTTGACTGCGATTCAGTTGTCGCCGCCAACGCCTTTCGGTTTCTGATATTCCCTACGAAACCAGCCCAAAAGCCGCATAGCCTACCAAGGTGCGTCTCTCCTGTGGTGGGCCATTCCCCCGGAGTCGACATGAGTGAGCCCTACCAGCGCGATCACGCCGGCCACGCCCCCGAGGGCCGGCGAGCCCGAGTGTTCCTCGCCGCGCCGCTGATGCGACTGACCGGGCCGGCCGACAGCGTGGTGACCCTGGCGAGCCGCACCCGGCTGACCACCCTGCGCTCCACGCTGCTGCGCAGCGGCGCCGCCGTGTACAGCGCGCACCACAGCGACGCCTGGACGGTGGCCGGCCGGGCACCCGAGCCGAGGGTCCCGTCCGACTTCCGCGCGCTGCAGACCGCCGACCTGGTCTTCGCCTACGTCGGGGCGCCGCTCAGCGCCGGGGTCAGCCTGGAGCTCGGCTGGGCGTCGGCGCTGCGCAAGCCCGTCGTGCTGCTGGTCGACGAGGCGATCACCCACAACCCGCTGATCGCCACCATCGAGCAGGTCGCCCCGGTGCTGCCGCTCGTCTTCGACGACACCTGGTCGCAGGAGGCCCTGCGGCACACCGTGGAGACCGCGCTGGACTGGGCCGGCATGGCGCTGTCGCTGCGCGAGGGCTTCTGGACGGCTCCCGGCGAGCACTTCACCATCCCGCGCCAGCAGCAGCCGCCGGCCGTCGGGCCGTTCGACTTCTGGACCACCGGCGCGGCCACCGGCTGATCCGCGGCGGCACCCGTCCGTCCGGCCGACCCCGGCTCCCCGCACCGGTCGGCCCGCCCGGAAGGGCGTCCGCGCGCCGTACGGCTCCCCGGGCCGCGCGACGCGCACCACCGGCACGGACCCGCAGGAGCTCGGCCCGGCGCCGAGCACCCGTCGGGAAGAACCAGGGGCCGGCGAGAATCGCCCGATCCGCTCGCGGACGGGCAGGCCGCATTCGCACCCGGCGCCGGACCGTGTCCGGCGGACCGGCCCCGCACACCTCCGCTCCGTACGGTCCGGCTCCCCCGACACGGGCTCCGCAGGCGTCCGCTCCGGGCGCGGCCCGGCCGGCGGGCATCCGCTCCGGGCCGCGGTGGTACACCGGTCACTCACCGCGGCCACCGCGCATCAGCCAGCCGAGTTGGAACAGGGTCTGCGCGCCGTGCCGTTCGCGCAGCCGGGCGATGTGGGCGGCGACGGTGCGCTCGCTCAGCCCGAGGCGGGTGGCGACCGCGCGCTGGGTGAGCCCGGTGGCGAGCAGGCGCCCGACGCGGTCGGCGGCGAGGCGGGCGGGCCCCTTGGAGAGGGCGGCGTCCCACTCGACCGAGTCGGCCCGGGCCCAGTCGCGTTCGAAGACGGCGACCAGGAAGGCGACGGCCGCGGGGTCGGAGATGAACGCGGCCCTGCTGTGGTCGTCGGCGGCCGGCACCACGGCGATCGACCGGTCGATGATGATCATGCGCTGGAAGGGTTCGTCCAGCACCCGGAGCCGGGCCCCGAGCCGGGTGACCTCCAGCGCGTAGTCGGCCGCGGTCCCGTCCAGGACGGCCATCGGCTGGTAGAGCGTGCGCAGCGTCCGGCCGCTGGCCAGCAGGGGCACGTCCTGACGCAGCGACAGCGCCATCGTCATCGGCGGCCGGGAGCCGGGCTGCGCGGTGAGCAGGCCCTCCTTGCAGTCCGAGAGCAGCTCCGCGATCCGCTGCCGGATCGCCTCGCGGCCCTCCACCAGGGTGGCGTCGCCGTGCTGGCCCGGTAGGCGGGGCACGGACTCGTAGGCCTTGGTGAGGCTCTCCAGCTCGGTCGGCAGGCCCTCCGCCCGGACGAGCAGCCGGGTGGCCTCCGAGCGGAGTTCGGCGCCGATCCGGTCGCTGACGGCGCGTGGGCTGACGGCCGTGTAGGAGGCGTCCACCGCGTTGGGCATGAGCAGTCCGGTGTCGATGAGCTGGCGCAGGGCGGCCTCGTCGGAGGGATCCACGGTGGTGACCGGGATGGCTCCGCCTTCGGCCAGGATCGCCAGGTACAGCTGACGGGCCGCCTCGTCGGGCACGCCCGCGTCCGGGGCGGCCGTCGGATCCGCAGTCACTCGAACACTCCCTGCCGGATGTCCCTCAAGGTCCGTTCATGATCGCAGGGCCGTCGGACGGCCGCGATCCCGGACTCCGTCGCCGACGGCCCCCCGGGCCGGTCGTGCGTATGCACGTCCGGCCCCAGGGGCGCGCCGGTGAACGCCGAAGCCGAAGGCGCTTCCGGCGAGGCGGAGCAGCAACGCCTCGCCGATTCCGGAGCGGGACGCCATCACCACACATGGCCTCCCGCCGGAGCTCTTCCCCCCGTGTGCCACGGCACGGACGTACCGGGTGCACCCATGTGAAGAGCAAGTCGCCGTCATCAGGCTGCGGTGGCCCGGACGACTTGGCGTGTCTCCACCATCACAGTGTGTCGGCCGGTGAACAAGTGGCGCCGGTTGCAGGTTCCCGCAAGTGCAGGAACCTGCAGGCCCGCGCTGCGGCGATCCGGGGGAAATTCGCCGCGTTCCGCTCACTTCCGCTGTTCCGCGACGGCCGGGGCCGGCAACCGACCGAACATTCGGCGGAAAGCGCGGTTCGCGGCGCCGCCGTAAGCACGGCGCCGCCCTTTATCGGGAATTCCCCCCCGCCCGGTTCGCCTGTTCGGGCAGCGCCCCGCCGGCCGGCCCCGGGGCGATGCCCGGTCACCGCCCGTACAGGCGTTGTTCCGGCGGGCGTACCGGTGGCGTCGCGCGCTGCTGGCAGGGTGCTGCGTATACGAGTCGCAGGTCGGTGGAACGAAGTGGCGCCGCCGGGTCCGGAGTGGTTTGATCCGGTGGGCTGTGCGTCGTGTTCTGTGGGGGAGTGGGCTTTTCATGGGGGACTCGCCGGTACGCCGGAGACCTTGGACGGGCGGCGCCGCCGCGGCTTTCTCGGTCGCCGCACTGGCGACCTGGTCGGGTGCCCTGCCCGCGCTGGCCGAGGACTCCAGGACGCTCTTCACCGTGACGGCGAGCACGACCACCCTGGTCGCACCGGCCGGCGGCGACGGCGCCTACGCCGAACTGCCCGTCTCCTTCACGGCCGACGACGGCCGCAGCACGCTCACCGGGGTGCGGGTCGCGGTCGACGGCCGCCTGCTCGCCGGGATCGCGGAGCTGAGCCTGCCCGCGCCGTGCGCCTTCACCGATGCCGGGCACCTGCAGGCGCTCTGCTCGCCCGGGGACACCACCGGCGGCGGGCACCTCGGGCTCGGCGTGCGGGCGCTCCCCGGCGCGCCGGCCGGCGCCGCCGGGCAGGTGCGCTTCACCGTCACGGCGACGAACGCCACCGCCGACCGCGCGGCGGGCCGGGACGTCACCGAGATCCGCGTGGGGGACGGCCCGCAGCTCACGGCCGCCCGGCTCCCGGTGCTCACCCGCACCACGGCGGGCGCCGCCGCCACGCTCGGCGTCGCCCTCGCCAACCAGGGCAACCGGGACGCCCGCGGAGTCCTGCTCTGGTTCCGGATACCGGAGGGCTACGGCCTCCCCGCCGCCCTCGCCGACTTCGACAACTGCACCTACCCGGCCGGGCCCGCGGGCCTGGTGCTCTGCCGCTTCGAGGACGCCGTGGTCCGCCCCGGCCAGGTGCTGCGCCCGTCCGTCCCCGTGGCGCTGCTGGCGGGGGACGGCTCGCCCGAAGGGCGGTTCGAGTACGGCGTGGACGTCGCCGCCGGGCCGGTGGACCGGCAGCTGTCGGCCCTGGCGGGCGGCGGACACCGGGGTGCGGGCGCGCCCCTGGGGCTGATCGCCGGGTCGGGCGCCGACTTCGCCGGCGACAGTGCGTCCAGCCTGCTGCAGGCCGACCGGCGCCACCTGCTGGCGGCCGTCGCCGGCGACCTCTCGGGCCTGCTGGGCACGACCCTGCCGGCCGCCTTCGAGCTGCGCAACGACGGAGACGCGCCGCTGGCCGCGCCGACCGGGCCGGCGACGGAGGGCGGCACGCCGTACGGGCTGCTGGTGAGCTTCCCCCAGGGGGTCCGGATCACCGGCGCACCGGCCGACTGCGCCCAGCGGCCGGGCGAGCCGGACGTCTACCTGTGCGTGCAGACCCGGACGCTGGCGCCCGGTGCCTCGCAGGACTACGCCTTCCGCCTGGTGCTGGCCGAACTGCTCGACCGGGCCCCGGGCCGGGCCTCCGTGCAGGGGCCGGGGCAGGCGGCCACGGCCGCGTTCGCGGTCACGTCGAGCGCCGCGCCCGCGCCGTCCCTCACCGTCCCGAACCTCCCCTCCGAACCCGCTCTCCGGGCCGCCGGGCCGGCGCAGGACGCGGCGACCGCCGAGCCGTCCGCCACGCCGGTGGCCCTGGTGCTGGCCGCCCCCACCTCGCCGTCCCCGATCGCGCAGGCCACCCTCGGCGGCGGGCTGGCGGAGAGCGGCGGCGACAGCGGACTGTCGCTGGCCGCCACCGGCGGCCTGGCCGTCGGCCTCGGGCTGGGCCTGATCGGCCTGGCAGCGCGCCGCCACTGGGCCGGTAACCGGGGCTGAGGGCCGACCCGGCCGGGGGCCGGGGCCGGGGGGTCGGGGCTGAGCGTCCCCGTACGTCCGCGGCCGGCGCTACCACCAGTAGGCGGGGTAGCGGGCGGTCCGTCCGGTGCGGCCGGCCAGGATGCCGGCGAGCACCAGCAGCACGGTGGCGAGGGCCAGCAGGGCCAGGAACCGCAGGGCCGGCGGCTGGCCGAGCACCACGATGACCGAGGTCGCCGCCGCCGGGGAGTGCGGCGTCCGGGCCGCCGCCATCGCGCCGATCGCCAGGCCGCCCGCGATCGCGGCGGTCCAGAGCGAGCTGCCGCCGACCGCGAGGGCGGCGAAACCCACCAGGGCCGAGACGAGCTGTCCGCCGACGACGCTCCGCGGCTGGGCGAGCGGCAGCGCCGGTGCGGCGAGGACGAGGGCGGCGCTGGCGGCCAGCGGCGGGATCAGGACGGGCATCGCCAGCAGCTTTCCGACCGCCACCAGGAGCACCAGAGCGGCCACGCCTCCGGCGGTGGCCACGGCGAGGAAGGCGGCCGGCGGCCGGCCGGGGGCCCTGGAGGCGAGCCGTGCGAAGCGGCGCCGGGGTGCCGCGGCGGTCGGGTCGGCCGCCCGGCTCGCGGTGGTCGCGGTGGCTGCTGCGGCGGGTGTGACTGATGCGGCGGGTACGGCGTCGACGGGTACGGCGGTGGTGCCGGGCCCGGCGGTGGTCGTGGCCGTGCCGGTGGTGGCGACGGTGGCTGCGTCGGACATGGGGCTCCCTGCGTCGGCGGTCCCTGACTCGGGTCAAGATAATGCATCAGAGGTGATACTTGCATTAGTAGAGCGGGCGAGCGGTCGCCGGCCGGGCCCGCACCCGGCGCGCGGGATGATGGAGCGATGGACGGCGGTGGCATGGCGGACGCGCAGGAGCCGGAGCAGGCCCGGTCGGTGGCTGACGGGATGCCGCTCACCGGCGAGCCGCTCGCGCTCGAACTGGTCAACACCACGTTCGTCCGGGGCGGGCTCCGGGGGGCCTTGATCGACGCACTGCGGACGCCGGACGACCTCGACGGCTGGCTGGCGGACCGGGAGCCGCTGTTCAGCGAGCCGCTGCGAACCGAACTCCCCGGGGCGGCCGCCACCGAGGGCCACCTGGCCCGGTTCCTGGAGCTGCGGCAGGCCCTGCGGGACCTCGCGGCCGCACACGTCGCGGGGCGAGCACCCGCCGGCCCGCCCGTCGACCTCCTCAACGCCTCGGCCCCGCTGGCCGCGTGCTGGCTCCAACTCGCCCCGGCGGCCGACGGCCCGGCTCGGGCGGTGACCCGCCGCGCCGAGCCCGATCCGCACCTGGCCGCCCTCGGGGAGGTGGCGACGGCGGGCATCGCGCTCTTCGCGGGCGAGGCGGCCGACCGGATCAGGGCCTGCCCGGCGCCGGGCTGCATCCTCTACTTCGTCCAGAGCCACCGGCGCCGGGAGTGGTGCACGGTGGCCTGCGGAAACCGCGTCCGGGTGGCCAGGCACAGCAGGCGGGCCAAGGGGGACACCCCCTAGCGGGGGCACGCCCGGCCACTCCCGCCCGGTGGATACCGCCCGGCGGGAGTGCCGGCCGTCGCTCCGCCGATCGTGTCGATGTCACCGGGTGCCGTTCGACGTCCTGGTGGAGGCTGGAGGGAGGCGCCGGGCGACCGCCCGGCGACCGGGCTCCGGCCGGTACCGAGGAGGAGACGGTCATGCGATTCATGATGCTGGTCAGGGCGAACGGGGAGACCGAGGCGGGAGCGCCGCCCACCACGGAGATGGTCGAGGCGATGGACCGCTACAACGACGAGCTGATCAAGGCCGGTGTGCTGCTCGCCGCCGAGGGGCTGCACCCGAGCTCGAAGGGCGCGCTGGTCTCCTACTCGGGCGGCGGCGCCACCGTGACCGACGGGCCGTTCGCCGAGGCGAAGGAGCTCGTCGCGGGGTACTGGCTGATCCAGGTCTCGTCCAGGGACGAGGCGCTCCAGTGGGCCACCCGGATCCCGTTCGAGGACGGCGCCGTGGAGGTGCGGCAGGTGTTCGAGGCGGCGGACTTCCCGCCCGGCGTGGTTCCGCCCGAGATCGCCGCCAAGGAGCAGGCGTTCCGGGACGGGCAGTCGGGCGGCTGACCGAAGGCCTAGGTCGTGCGCGGTGTCGGGCTCGGCCTCCGACCCCGACACCGGGCGCGTTCGCGCAGCAGCAGCAGCAGCAGAAGAAGCAGCAGCGGACCGGGCGGGGCGCCGTCGACGAGCCCCGCCCCCGGGCGGACAGGCGCGTCGGTGTTGGCCCGGCACACCGCGAGCTGCTCTGATGGGTGGCCGTGACGGCTCCCGAGGACAGCACCGACCGCCCCCGCGACCCGGCCGGTCCGCCGTCGGACGACGCCACCGCGGCCGGAACTGCCGACTCCACCGAGTCCACCGACACCAGCGGCGCCGACGCCACCATCGACACCACCGGTGCCGACGCCACCGGTGCCGACGCCACCGCGGCCGTGCACCGGGCGATCGAGGCGGTCTGGCGGATCGAGTCGGCCAAGGTGATCGCCGCGGTGGCCAGGCTGGTGCGCGATGTCGGGCTGGCCGAGGAGCTGGCGCAGGACGCGCTGGTGGCGGCACTGGAGAAGTGGCCGCGGACGGGTGTCCCGCGCAACCCGGGGGCCTGGCTGACGACCACCGCCAAGCACCGGGCGGTGGACGCGGTGCGCCGCCGGGAGGTGCTGCGCCGCAAGATCGACCAGCTCGGCCACGAGCTCGCCGTCGCGGGCGAGGGCGTGCCTGGGCCGGACATCGACGCGGCCCTCGACGACGACATCGGCGACGACCTGCTGCGGTTGGTGTTCACCGCCTGCCATCCGGTGCTGTCCACCGAGGCTAGGGTGGCGCTCACCCTGCGCATGCTGGGCGGGCTGAGCACGAAGGAGATCGCGCGGGCCTTCCTCGTCCCCGAGCCGACCGTGGCGCAGCGGATCGTCCGGGCGAAGCGCACCCTCGCCGACGCGGGAGTGCCCTTCGAGGTGCCGCAGGGCGGTGAGCTCGCCGCCCGGCTCGCGTCGGTGCTGGAGGTGGTCTACCTGATCTTCAACGAGGGGTACTCGGCGACGGTCGGTGAGGACTGGATGCGGCCGGCGCTGTGCGAGGAGGCACTGCGGCTCGGCCGGATCCTGGCCGAGCTGGCGCCCGCCGAGGCCGAGGTGCACGGGCTGGTCGCCCTGATGGAGATCCAGGCCTCCCGCGCGGGCGCCCGGACCGGACCCCGCGGGGAGCCGGTGCTGCTGCTCGACCAGGACCGCGCGCGCTGGGACCGCGTCCTCATCGGGCGCGGGCTGGCGGCGCTGGAGCGCGCCGAGGCGCTCGGCAGCCCGTACGGCCCGTACCGGCTGCAGGCCGCGATCGCCGCCTGCCACGCCCGGGCCCGGACCGCCGGGGAGACCGACTGGGTGCGGATCGCCGCGCTGTACGCCGTGCTCGCCCGGCTGACGCCGTCACCGGTGGTGGAGCTGAACCGGGCGGTGGCCCTCGGAATGGCGTTCGGGCCGGCCAGCGGGCTGGCCCTGGTGGACCGGCTGACCTCGGAGCCCGCGCTCAAGGCCTACCACCTGCTGCCGAGCGTGCGCGGGGACCTGCTCGCCCGGCTGGGCCGGCATCCGGAGGCCGCCGAGGAGTTCCGCCGGGCGGCCTCGCTGACCCGCAACGGCCGGGAGCGGACCCTGCTGCTGGAGCGCGCGGCGGCGTCCGCGGCCGAGGCGGGCGGCGGGGCGCCGGCCGCCGGGGCGTCGGTGCGGACCGCGGTCGGGCCCTCGGAAGAGACCGGGGCCGGGCGGGCGCCGGAGCGGGCGGGAGGGGGAGAGGGAGCGGGGGACCGGGAGGGGGAGCGCTGAGCGGCACCGTCGGCGCGGCCCGCCGCCGGTCCGCCCGCCGACTGCGCCGGCGGCTCAGCGGCTCAGCGGCTCAGCGGCTCAACGGCTCAACGGATCAGCGGATCAGCCGGCGCTCCTTGGCGGCGGCGACCGCGCCGGCCCGGGTGTCCACCCCCAACTTGTCGTAGATCCGTCCGAGGTGGGTCTTCACGGTCGCCTCGCTGATGAACAGGGCGCGGGCGATCTCGCGGTTGCCCAGGCCCTGGGCGAGCTGGGCGAGGATGTCCTGCTCGCGGTCGGTCAGCTGGGGCGCGGGTGCGCGCATCTGCGCCATCACCCGGGAGGCGACCGGCGGGGAGAGGGTGGTGCGGCCCCGGGCCGCCGCGTGCACGGCGGCGAAGAGCTCCTCCGGCCGCTCCGCCTTGAGCAGGTAGCCGGTCGCGCCGGCGCCGATCGCGCGGGTGATGTCCGCGTCGGTGTCGTACGTGGTGAGGACCAGCACGTGCGGCGCGCCGGGCGCGCCGCTGATCCGCCGGGTGGCCTCGACCCCGTCGATGCCCTCGCCGAGCTGGAGGTCCATCAGGACGACCTGCGGCCGGAGCCTGGCGGCCAGTGCCACGGCCTCCTCGCCGCTGCTGGCCTCGCCCACCACCTCGATGTCGCCCGCGCTGGCGAGCAGGGCGAGCAGGCCGGCGCGCACCACGGCGTGGTCGTCGCAGACCAGCAGGCGGACGGGCGGGGTCATGCGGCCTCCAGGGGGATCGCGGCGGAGACGACGGTGCCCTCGCCGGGAGTGCTCTCGACGGTCAGCGTGCCACCGAGCTGGCGGAGCCGGGCGCGCATCGCCGGGAGTCCGTGGCCGCGCCCCGTTCCGGGATCCGGCTCGGCGCCCGGCCCGGCCGCGGCGAAGCCCCGGCCGTCGTCGGCGATGTCCAGCACCACCTGGTCGCCCAGGTAGGAGAGGGTCAGGGCGGCGGCCGACGCGCCGGCGTGCTCGCGGACGTTGGCCAGCGCGCCCTGCGCGATCCGCAGCAGCGCCGACTGGGCGGCGGCCGGCAGCCGGGTGGGGGCGCCGTCGAGCAGGAAGCGGACCGGCAGGCCGCTCTCGGCGGACTCGCGCTCGGCGAGCGCCCGCAGCGCCTGGTCGAGGGTCCGGCCGTCGGCGAGCTCGGCCGGGGCCAGGTCGTGGACGAAGCGGCGGGCCTCGGCGAGGTTGCGGGCGGCCACCGAACCCGCGGTACGGACGTGGCCGCGGGCGGTGGACGGGTCGGTGTCCCAGGTGCGGTCCGCGGCCTGGAGCAGCATCCGCTGGCTGGACAGCCCCTGGGCGAGGGTGTCGTGGATCTCCATCGCCAGGCGCTCGCGCTCGGCCAGGGTGCCCTCGCGGCGTTCGGTGGCGGCGAGCTCGCGCCGGGTGCGGACCAGGTCGTCGATCAGCGCCCGCTGCCGGGCGGCCTGGCGCTCCATGTACAGGAAGACGGCGGTGGCGAGCGCGGCCACGGCCGGCGGCACCAGCAGCTGGATCGGGTCCGGACTGCGGGCGAGCCGGGCCTGCGCCACCATCACCAGCGCGGTGAGCGCGGCCACCAGCGGGATCGCGGCCCGGGCGGGGAGGGCGCGCAGGGCGGTGTACACGAGCGGGACGGCGCACCAGGCGAAGCTCGGGGCCAGCAGCACCAGCACCACCCAGAGCGCCACCACGACGATCAGCGCGAGCAGGCGTCGGCGGGCGGTGTCCGGCCCGCCGTCCGCGCCGGTGCCGCCCGTCCGCGGGGGCGGTCCCGAGGTGTCCGGCCGGCCCCGGAGCAGCCAGGAGCCGGCCGACTGCGCCACCGCGAGCGCGGCGCTCAGACCGAGCACCCAGGGCACCCGCGGATTGCCCGGGTGGTGGGTCAGGTAGCGGACCAGGGAGGCGGCGAGCAGCAGCAGGAAGGCGGAGTCGAGCACCGCGGTCAGCCAGCCCGCGTCCGGGTCGGTGCCGGAGCGGCGGGGGTGCTGCACCGGGTGCTCCTTCGGTTGCGGCGGGCGGGGTCGGGCGGTGGGGCCGGGAGCCCGCGTCCGGTGGCGGTCGGCGGCGTACGGACACCGCCCGACCCGGCTGCGGACACGGCCCCCGAGCTGCGTCGACACCAGAATCCTGACTCGCCGGGAGGGGGCGCGCATCAACCGATCGGCTGACCCCGCCGTCCTCCATGATGCTTCAGCGAGCGGGCCGGACCGCCGATCCGGCGCGGGCGGTCGCGGCCCGAGGATCGAAGCAGAGCGGGAGCCGCGGAGCTCCGCCCGATCCACGAGGAGCTGGACCATGAAGAAGATCAGCATGCGTACCCGGGTACTGACCGGTGCCGTCGCCGCGGCCGCTCTGGGTGCCGGCACCCTCGGCGCCGTCTCGGCCAGCGCCGACACCGCGCAGACCCCGGCGGTGCGGGCCGAGGCCAAGGCCGACCCGCAGAACAAGAACCTGATCGAGACCACCGAGCTGACCGTCGAGGCCGCCACCAAGGCCGCGCAGGCCACGCTGGACGCCGCCGCCAAGGCCGGCCAGCACGTCTCGGTCGCGGTGGTCGACCGCGACGGCATCACCCGGGTGCTGCTCAAGGGCGACGGCGCCGGCCCGCAGTCCCCGGAGTCGGCCGAGCGCAAGGCCTTCACCGCGGTCTCGTGGAACGCCCCGACCTCCGAGCTGGCGAAGCGCCTCGCGCAGGCCCCCAACCTGAAGGACATCCCCGGCACGCTGTTCCTGGCCGGCGGCGCACCGGTGCAGGCCAAGGGCGCCCCGATCGCGGCGATCGGCGTCGCGGGCGCGCCCAGCGGCGACCTGGACGAGCAGTTCGCGCAGGCCGGCGTGGCGGCCCTCGGCAAGTGACCCGGGGGTCGGCCCCGGGGCGGCGGGGACGCCGCGGATCCGGGGGCCGGTCCCGTTCGCGGGCACCCGCCCCGTTCGCCGGTATGTCAGGGGCGCGGGCCCGCCGCCGTCCCGCAGGATGGGCGCATGGCACAGATGACCGAGACACAGTGGCGTGAGTTCCTCTCCGCCGGCACCCGCACCGCGAAGCTCGCCACCACCCGCGCGGACGGGCGTCCGCACGTCGCACCGGTGTGGTTCCTGCTGGACGGGGACGACATCGTCCTCAACACCGGCAAGGAGACCGTCAAGGGCCGCACCCTGGCCCGCGACGGCCGGGTGATGCTCTGCGTGGACGACGACCGGCCGCCGTTCTCCTTCGCCCTGGTACAGGGCACCGCGACGCTGAGCGAGGACCTGCCGGAGGTCCGGGCCTGGGCCACCCGGATCGCCGCCCGTTACATGGGCGAGGAGCGTGCCGAGGAGTACGGGGCCCGCAACGGCGTCCCCGGCGAGCTGCTGGTGCGGGTGCGGATCGAGAAGGTGACGGGGCAGCTGGGGGTGGCCGACTGACGCGGGCGCGGCCGGTCTCCGGGCTCCTGGGGCCCCGTTCCGGCCGCTCCCGCCCCGAGCACCGCGGTGGCGCCGGCCCGTCCGGCGTCCGTCGGCGCGACCCGGCGCCGCCACCGGCCGGTGTGCACGCCGATTGTCGGTGCCGCGTGGCAGGCTTCCCGGCATGACCCCGTGGACCCTCACCGACATCGAACGCGCGATCCGCTCCTCCTGGGGCGTCGACACCTGTGCGCCCGAGGACCTGGGGCGGTGGCATCCGGGCAATCCCGCGCGCGGCCAGTGCGGTGTGGTCGCGATGGTGCTGAACGACCTCCTCGGCGGCGAGCTGATGATGGGCGAGGTGCACGTGGACGGCGTCCGCACGGATCTGCACTGGTGGAACCGCTTCGCCGGCGGCGTGGAGATCGACCTCACCCGCGAGCAGTTCGACGCCTGCGAGGAGGTCGGCCCGGGTCGGCCCGTCGCGCGCCCGACGCGGCCGGGCCGGCTCCAGGCGGAGTACGAGCTGCTGCGCGGGCGGGTGCTCGCGGCGCTCGCCGCCGGCGCCCGGGAGGGCGGGCCGGGCCGGTCGGCCGTTCCGGTCCACGCCGCCGCGCGCTGAACCCTGAACGCCGCACGCTGGACCCGCGCGCTGAACGCCGAACGCTCCCGAGCCGTACGGACCGCGGGCGCCGGTCCAGCGGGCGTGCCCGTCCTGCGCCGACCCTTCCGGCCGGTGGTTCGCGCGCTGATCCGGTATCCGGGGCCGGGACGCCCTAGGGTCGTCGCAGGACACCGCAGCGGGAGCAGGGAGTGACCATGTCCGTGAAGTCGGTCGGATTCGTCGGCCTCGGCGCGATGGGCCGGGGGATGGCCGCCAGCCTGCTCGCGGCCGGCCTCCCGGTGCGGGTGTGGAACCGCTCCTCGGGGCCGGTGGACGAGCTGGTGGCGAAGGGCGCCACCGCGGCCGCCGGCCTTGCCGACGTCTTCGCCGCCGAGGTCGTCGTCTCGATGCTGGCCGACGACCGGGCGGTCGAGGCCCTCCTGCTGGACCGGGAGCTGCTCGCCGGCGCCGCCGCGGCGGTGCACGTCAACATGGCGACGGTCTCGATCGAGCTCGCCGAACGCGCCGCCGCCCTGCACGCCGAGCACGGCATCGGGTACGTGGCCGCGCCGGTCCTCGGCCGACCCGGTGTCGCGGCGGCGGGGGAGCTCAACGTCCTGGCGGCGGGCGACGCGGCCGCGCTGGAGCGGGTCGGACCGCTGCTGGCCGCGATGGGCCGCCGGACCTGGTACTTCGGGGACCGGCCGGTGCAGGCCAACACCGCGAAGATCAGCACCAACTTCCTGCTGGCCTGCGCCATCGAGTCGCTGGCCGAGGCCTGCAGCCTGGCCGACGCCAACGGCGTGCGGCCCACCGACCTGGTCGAGATGCTGACGGGGACGCTCTTCCCCGGCCCGGTCTACTCGGGCTACGGCTCGATGGTGGCCGAGCGCCGCTACGAGCCGGCCGGATTCCGGCTGCCGCTCGGCCTGAAGGACGTCAACCTCGCGCTCGCGGCGGGCGAGGCGCGCAACGTCCCGCTCCCGATCGGGAGCGTGCTGCGGGACGCCTTCCTGGACGCGCTCGCGCACGGCGACGGCGACAAGGACTGGGCGGCGGTGGCCGCTGTCGCCCGTCGCCGCGCGGGCCTGCCGGCCTGACCCGTCGGCACCCGCTCCGCGTGCCCCGGGCCGTGCCACCGGCCCGGGCACCAGGGGGCAGGCTGGGCATGTACCTGATTGTCGTGTGAGGGGCGGGACGTTGACGACACGTCGGGTGCCCGAACGGTGGGACGTGTGCGCCGGGCCCCGGGTGCGCGACTGCCGCCGGAGGGGGCGTGCGGACGAAATTTCGGGCCCTCGAACAGGTGGCACAAAAGCCCTGCGAGGTGACGGAATTGGGTTAATCGGACATCAATTTCGCGTTTCAAGGGCACAAGATGGTATTCGAGTGTGAAAGGCGGCGGCCCATTCGGTATCGTCCGTCGGACTTCAACTTCGCGGGGGCTCTGCTGCACGGCGGCGGATCCGTGCCGCCTTCCGGGTCGACCCGGACTTCTTCGTGAGGTATCCCAGTGTCCATTCGTCGCAGTTTCGCCCTCGCGGGCGCCGTCGCGCTTGCTTCCTCCATCGTGCTGGGCGGCGCGCAGGGTGCGCTCGCCGTCGGCAGCGCCGCCTCCCCCTCGGCCGCGGCCAAGGCCGAGAAGGCGGCCCACACCGCCCTCGACCTGTCCGTGAAGGGCGTGCCGAACGAGTTCGTCGCCGGTGGCGACGCCCGCGAGTTCACCTTCACGATCGACAACGCCACGGCCCACGACTTCGCCTTCGTGCCGCTGCTCAAGTTCAAGGACAGCAAGGGCAAGCTGCACTCGGCCGACTTCAAGGCCGAGTACCAGCTCCCCAAGACCACCGCCTGGCTGCCGACCGTCCCGCCGCCGGGTGTCGACAACAGCGACGACGCCGGTCTCACCGCGCTGGCCGCGCTGACCCCCGAGGGCGAGCTCACCGACGACAGCGTGCTCTTCGTCGGCAAGGGCACCAACGTGACCATCAAGGTCCGGGTGTCCTTCACCAAGGACGCGCCGCTCGGCAAGGCCGCCGTGGTGCCGGTCGTGGTCTCCGCCGAGCTCGACGACCAGACCGGTGAGGCGAACGGCGACGGTGTCTGGTCCTGCGACCAGATCAAGGGCGCGGGCTTCGTCATCAAGGCGCCCAAGCCGGTGCCGAGCCCGAGCGCGACCACGACCAAGCCGAGCCCGAGCGCCACCGCCTCGTCCTCGCCGTCCGCGACCGCGTCGCCGTCCGCCTCCCCGTCGCCGACGGCCACGGCCACGCAGACCGAGACGCCGACCACCCCGGCCACCAGCCCGGCCGCCTCGACGAGCTCCGCGCCCGCCCCGGCCACCTCCAGCGCCCCGGCGCCGTCGACCAGCACCACGGACGGTGCCCAGACGCCGATCGACTTCCCGGTCAACGTCCCGACCGTCACCCCGCCGAAGATCACCGACACGGCCGCGACCAAGGCCAAGGCCAAGGCCGAGGCCGCCGCCAAGGACCTCGCCGCGACCGGTGGCGGCAGCGACAGCACGCCGATCGCCATCGCGGGCGGCGCCGTCCTGGCCGCCGGTGTCGGCACCCTCGTGGTGCTCCGTCGCCGCAAGAGCGCCCAGCACGGCTGAGCCCGGCCACCGGTGAGCCGGGCGTCCGCCGACCAGGCGGCCGCCCGGCGCTCCGAGGCCTGACGCAAGCCCCCCGTTCACTCCGGCCGCCCGCCGGAGCGACGGGGGGCTTGCGCGTTCCCCCGGTGCCCTCGCCGGTCTGCCCGCCGTCCTGCGGGCCACGGGCATCCCGGCGCCCGGCCGTCACCGGGTCCACACCCGGTCGGCACCCTCCCGACTCGGCAGGTCACATAGGATGACCGGCCGATGGGGACGGCCCCGGGCGACCGGGGGTGGGGAAGAGGTAGCGGTGCGGACAGCGAGGCCCGGCAGGGCGACCGGTGACTACGAGGCGGCCACCGGCCGGATCGCGGGTCTGCCGGTCCGCAGACACCATGTGCTGCTGATCGCCTGGACGGTGCTCTGGTTCCTCGTGGTCGAACCCAGCGGCGGGGTCTCCTGGCACTACCTGCGGCAGGGCGAGCAACTGCTCTTCGACCAGCAGCCCGGCGGCGGGCTCTCCCTCTACGCCCACCACCCGGAGCTCCAGATCGGACCGGTCAGCCTGACCGCGGCCCGGCTGTTCGCGCCCTTCCCCGAGCACGTCGGGCAACTGCTGGCCGAGGCGGCCATGTCCGGGCTCGGCCTGGTGATGCTGGTGCTGGTCGGCCGCACCGCGGCCTGGTACTACCTGGGCACCGGGACCAACCACCGGCGCCTGCAGCAGCGGCTGCTGGTGGCCGGGCTGGCCTTCATCCCGATGTGGGTCGAGGTCTCGGTGCGGTTCGCACACCTGGACGACGTGCTGGCGCTGTTCTTCACCACGCTCGCCGCGTACGCGCTCAGCCGCGGCCGGGCCACCGCCGTCGGCGTCTACCTGGCGCTTGCGGTGGACTCCAAGCCCTGGGCGCTGTCGTTCGTCCCGCTGATCCTGGCGCTGCCCCGCCCGCAGTGGCGGCGCGCCGCGCTGTGGCTGGCCGGGCTGGTGGCGGTGGCCTGGCTGCCGTTCTACCTGGGGACGTCCGGCTCCTTCGCCGCGGCCCGGTTCACCATCCCCAACCAGGCCGCCTCCTCGCTCCGCTGGCTGGGCGTCTCCGATCCCGCGACGCCCTGGTGGGACCGCCCGGCGCAGGCCCTGCTGGGGCTCGGGCTGGGCACCCTGGCGGTGTGGCGGGGCCGCTGGCCGGCCGTCGTCCTGCTCGGCGCCGACGCCCGGATCCTGTTCGATCCCAGCGTCTACACCTACTACTCGGCGTCGATCCTGCTCGGCACCCTGCTCTGGGACGCGGTCGGGCAGAAGCGTCTCGTCCCGTGGTGGAGCTGGATCGCGCTGGCGATGCTCTACGGGGGCACCCTGGTGATCCCCTCGGACTCGGCCTGCGGCCTGGTCCGACTGGCCTTCGTGGTCCTCTCCGCGGCGTACGTGCTGCTCCGGCCGGCCAAGCGGGTGCGCGGGAGCGGCGCCCGGACCGCCGGATCGCAGCGCGGCCGGGGCCGGGCGGGCGGCCGGCGCGTCCTGACCGGTGCCCGGAGCTGAGGCGCCCGGGCCCGGGCCCCGGTGGACCGGCCTCAGCCCGTGACCAGCTCGCGGGCGTCGTCCGGCACCGGGGCGGTCCGGCTCCGGCGGCCGAAGAGCACCGGGAGCAGGGCCAGCCCGACCAGCGCGCCGAGCAGCTGGGCCAGCAGGAAGGGCGGCACGGACCCGGCCGCGATGCCGGTGTAGCTGTCGGTGAACATCCGCGCCAGCGTGAGGGCGGGGTTGGCGAAGGCCCCCGAGGAAGTCGCCCAGCAGGCGGCCGCGATCCAGAGGCCGACCGCCGCGGGTACCAGCCGGCCGCGCCCCGTCCGGACCAGGCCGAAGACCAGCAGGACGAGCAGCCCGGTCGCCACCGCCTCGGCGAGCCACAGGTGGGCGCCGTCCCGGGCCTGGCCGGAGACCTGGAGGAAGGGGCGCTCGAACATCAGGTTCGCCAGCCCCGTCCCGGTGATCGCACCGGCCAGCTGGGCGCCCGCGTACACGCCCAGCTCGCGCACGGTCAGGCCGGTCCCCTCGTGCCGTTCGGTCCACCAGGCGGCGACCGAGACCAGCGGGTTGAAGTGGCCGCCGGACACCGGGCCCAGCGCGGCGATCAGCACCACCAGGGCCAGTGCGGAGGCGGTGACGTTGGCCAGGAACCGCACTCCCAGATCCGGGCTGAGGGCGGTGGCGCGGATGCCGGAGCCGACCACGACGGCCGCCAGCGCGGCGGTGCCGACCGCCTCCGCGGCCAGGCGTCGGTGCAGCGGCGGCGCAATCATGGTCATGGCCACATGGTCGCGGGGCCGGCCGGGGCGGGCAATTGGCTGCTTCGTCCAAACACCGCCCCGGGGTGGGCCTCCGGCTCGGAGACTCGTACGGCGCTGTGCACGCGCGGGGCGGCCGGGGTGCCCGGGGCGGCCGGAAACCGGGTTGACCCTTCCGTAACGTGAGGCGGCAGAGTCGGCGGCAGCACGAAGGGAGCGAACCCGAATGAGCACCGGCTACTCGGTGGGCCAGGTGGCCAGGGCCGCGGGCGTGACCGTCCGGACCCTGCACCACTACGACGAGATCGGCCTGCTGTCCCCGCGGGGCCGTACCGCGTCCGGCTACCGCCGCTACCAGGACGCCGATCTGGACCGGCTGCAGCAGGTCCTGTTCTACCGCGAACTCGGGTTCCCCCTGGAGGAGATCGCGGCGATCCTGGACGACGGCTCGGTGAGCCCGGACGAACACCTCCGACGCCAGCACGAGCTGCTGACGGCGAGGATCGGCCACCTCCAGGACCTGGCCGCGGCAGTCGAACGAGCGATGGAGGCAAGGACGATGGGAACCCAGCTGACGCCCGAGGAGAAGTTCGAGGTGTTCGGTGCCGACTACCGGGAGGAATGGGAGGAGGAGGCCGAGCAGCGGTGGGGCGACACCGAGGCCTGGAAGCAGTCCCAGCGCCGCACCGGCGGCTACCGGAAGGCGGACTGGCAGCGGGTGAAGGCCGAGATGGACGTCCTCAACGAGCGTCTCGTCCGGGCGGTTTCGGCCGGCCTCGCGCCGGACGCCGCCGAGGCGATGGACCTCGCCGAGGCGCACCGCGGCCACATCACCGCGAACTTCTACGACTGCGGGTACGGGATCCACCGCGGCCTGGCCGCGATGTACCTCGCCGATCCGCGGTTCACCGCCACCTACGAGCGGCTCGCCCCCGGTCTGGCCCGCTGGCTGCACGACGCGATCATCGCCAACGCCGACCGTGCCGAGGCCGGTTGAGGCCCGGTGGGCCCGAGTGACCCGGCCGGCCCGGGTGGTTCGGACGGCTTGCGGCGGTCACGCCACCGTCCGGCCGAAGCTGCGCCGGTACGCCGTCGGCGACGTCCGCATGGTGCGGCCGAAGTGGTGGCGGAAGGTGGCGGCGCTCTCGAATCCGACGGCGACGGCGATCTCCTCGACCGTGCCGTCCGGGGATTCGAGCAGCGGGAGGCTGGCGGCGATGCGCTGGGCGATCACCCAGCGCATCGGCGTCGTCCCGTTGCGCGCGGTGAAGTGGCGCAGGTAGGAGCGGTCGGACATCCGGGCGGCGCGGGCGAGCAGGGAGACGGTCAGCGGGGTGGCGAGGTGCTCCATCGCCCACCGCATGCTGCGGCCGATGCCGTCGTCCTCCTCCTCCACCGGGTTGACGGCCGCCTCGATGAACTGGGCCTGGCCGCCGTCGCGGTGCGGCGGGACCACGAACCGGCGGGCGACGCTGTTGGCCACCCTGGCGCCGTGGTCGCGTCGGACGAGGTGCAGGCAGAGGTCGATGCCGGCCGCGCTGCCGGCGCTGGTGAGCACGTCCCCGCCGTCCACGTACAGGACGTCGGGATTGACCTTCACCAGCGGGTGGCGCTGCTGGAGGAGTTCGGCGTAGCGCCAGTGGGTGGTGGCCTCCCGGCCGTCGAGGAGGCCGGCCGCCGCCAGGGCGAACGCGCCGGAGCAGATGGAGACGATCCGGGCCCCGCGCTCGTGCGCGGTGCGCAGGGCGGCGACCAGCGCGGGGGAGACCTCGCCGCTGAAGGCGTTGGGCACGCCGGGGATGACCACGGTGTCGGCGGCGGCGAGCGCGTCCAGGCCGTGGTGGGCGGTGATCGAGAAGCCGCCGACCGCGCCCAGGGTGGATCCCGGCCGGTCCGTGCAGACCGTCAGTCCGTACCAGGGGGCCGCCAGCAGGCCGCCGAGCTCGGGCCGGGCGAGCGCGAAGACCTCGACCACGACGCCGAGCTCGAACGGCGTCATGCCGTCGAAGGCGTACACGGCGACGTCGTGCACCGGCTCCGGTCGCCGCCCGATGGTGACGGCCACCGGCCCGGAGGTCTGCTGCTCGGCCACGGGATCCCCTCGATCGGACGAAGTGGCGGGATGACGGCGAGTGTAGTGGCCCGCGCCAGGGGCGCCGCCCGGGTTGGCGGCGGGGACCGGGTCGTCTCCCCGATGACCGTCGCCGACCGTCGCCGACCGCCGGGGGACCGGACCTGACCGCCTCGCTGCCATCACCGGGACGGTTCCTCCGGGCCCCCTCCCCGCGGTGCCTCGACCGGGCTTCGCGGAGAGGCCGCCGAGAACCGTCGGGAAGCCCTCGGGAAGCCACCGGGAATCCGCGGGGAAGTCGTCGGGAAATCCGGGAACCGCCTGCAACCCCGGTGGGGGATGGACGTCCTACGAGTGGGGGCGACGGCGCTGGCACAATCACCAGCGATCACGACCTCGATCACATGTCCTGACCGCCGTGATGGCTCGTCACCGCGGTCCCGGGGGAAAGCGACTCGTAGATGTCCATGGCCATCGTGCCGGCAGGGGGACCCTTCGCGGGGCGTGTCCCGTCGCTCCGAGGACTGCTGACGCTGCTCTTCGGCGCCCGGCCGGCGACGGACGGCGAAGGGGGGCCGCTCGGCGCACCGGCCGACGAGCAGGAGGCCACCCAGCGGCGGTCCGGCTTCCGGCTGCTGCGGGGCGGGCGCAGGCCCGCCGAGGAGAAGCCCACCCTGACCGACCTGTACCACGCGCACCGGCTCGGCCTGGTGCGGATGGCCGTCCTGCTGGTCGACCATCAGGACCTCGCCGAGGACGTGGTGCAGGAGGCCTTCACCGCCCTGTACCAACGGCACGGCGAGCAGCTGGACGACCTCGACAACGCGCTCGGCTACCTGCGCACCTCGGTGGTCAACGGCGCCCGCTCCATGCTGCGCCGCCGCAGGACGGCCCGGGAGTACGTCCCGCCGCACGAGGCCGACGCCCCCTCGGCCGAGGACCACGCCGTGCTCAACGACGAGCACCGCCGGGTGCTCGTCGCCCTCCAGGAGCTGACCACGCGCCAGCGCGAGGTGCTGGTGCTCCGCTACTGGTCCGACCTGTCGGAGGCCCAGATAGCCGAGACCCTCGGGCTGTCCCGGGGCGCTGTGAAGTCCACCGCGAGCCGGGCCCTGGACGCCCTCGAGAAGCAGCTGGAGAAGGTCCGATGAGCGAGAAGCATCCCCAGCCGCCCGGCGGCGACGGCGGATCCGGCGGCACCCCGCTGGAACGCCTGCTCCGCGACGCGCTCGACGCGCGGGCCGAACAGGTCGCCGCCCACGACCTGCGCCCGGCGGACCCGCCGAACCGCCGGGTCCGCCGGCTGCGCCCGGTGTACGTCGTGGCGGTGCCGCTCCTCGGCCTGGCCGCTGCGCTGGCGTTCGGCGTCCTCGGGTTCCGGGGCGACAGCGTGGCCAGGCACGACGAGGCGCCGCCGGCGGCCACGCTCACGGCCGGCCCGAGTCCGTCGGCGAGCGGGACGGCGCCGACCGCCAGCCCCTCGCCGAGTGCCACCGGCGCCTCCCCGCTGGCACCGCCGGACGGCTCGGCGGCCTCCACGGCGAGCGGCGCCGCGGTGCCGTACGACTTCCGGGGCGTCAGGTTCCTGGTGCCGGCCGGCTGGAGCGTGCCTTCCCAGGACCCGTCCGCGGTCACCCTCTGCGTGCTGAGCCCGGGCGCCCCGTCCGGCGCCGGCGCGAAGGACTGCGCCCCGTACGGCGTCCTGCTGGCGGCCTACAACACGGCCGAGGAGGTCGGCCGGGCCACCTGGCCGACGGCGGAGGCCCTGGACTCCGAGGCCGGCTGGTCGCCGCAGCCGTACTGCCCGGTCTGGGGGAACCCGCACGCGATCGGCGCCGGCGACTCGTACAAGCCGGTCGGTGCAGCCGTGCGGACCAGGGACATCGTGGCGGGCCAGGCGATCCGCAAGACCCAGTGGCAGGTCGCCTGCAACGGCCGGGAGAACTTCACCGCGCAGCTGTGGGGCCTGACGGGCGACCAGGTGTTCGTGGCGGCCGTCGGCCTGAAGCCGGAGTACCAGGCCGGGCTGGTGTCGATCCTGGACACGCTCGACCTGGGCGGCCGGCAGGCCCCCGTCCTCAAGCCGCACCAGAACGACATCGCGATCACGGTGGAGGGGCTCGGGGCGGGCCAGTCGGTGCCGAACGACGGGACGACGGTGACGGTCTCGGTCACCTACCGCAACACCGGTCAGACCGCCTACCCGTCGGTGCACCCGCTGCTCTTCGCCGAGAACTACGCGGGCTCGCCGGGCCAGGGGGTGCGGACCACCGAGGGCGCCCTGGAGCGGATGGACGGCACCGCCTGGAAGCAGCTGGAGCTCGGTGTGGGCGGCGGAATGGACTACGCGACGCAGGGCAAGGACGCGGCCTTCCCGCTGGCACCGGGGCAGAGCCGGACCGTCAGGTACCGGTTGAAGCTGACCTCCAAGGACGGCGCGGGCGTGCTGCCGGTGACGGCCCAGGCGGTGCTGCCCTACGACGGGACCGGGGACCTGGTGCTCCTGGGGGCCAGGACCGTCCCGGTGCGGGTGGTCGTGAAGTAGGCCGTACCCGGCCGGACACGACGGCGCGGGCCGGCCCCGGGGTTCCGGGGCCGGCCCGCGCCGTCGTACGGGCGGTGGCGGTCAGCCGGCGAGCTCGGCCATCCACGCCTCGACCTCGTCGGCCCGGCGGGGCAGCCCGGCCGAGAGGTTCTCGTTGCCGTCGGCGGTGACCAGGATGTCGTCCTCGATCCGCACGCCGATGCCGCGGTACTCCGCCGGGACGGTCAGGTCGTCCAGCTGGAAGTACAGGCCGGGCTCGACCGTCAGCACCATGCCGGGCTCCAGCAGGGCGTCGACGTACGACTCGCGGCGGGCCTGGGCGCAGTCGTGCACGTCGAGGCCGAGCATGTGGCCGGTGCCGTGCAGGGTCCAGCGGCGCTGGAGGCCGAGCTCCAGGACCTTCTCCACGTCGTAGACGGAGGCGTCGAGCAGGCCCCAGGCGAGCAGCCGCTCGGCGAGCACCCGCTGCGAGGCGTCGTGGAAGTCGCGGAAGCGGCCGCCCGGCTTCACCGCGGCGATGCCGGCCTCCTGGGCGTCGTAGACGGCCTGGTAGATGGTGCGCTGCAGGTCGTCGAAGCGGCCGTTGATCGGCAGCGTGCGGGTGACGTCGGCGGTGTAGAGGGTGTCGGTCTCCACGCCGGCGTCGAGCAGCAGCAGCTCGCCCGGGCGCACGTCGCCGTCGTTGCGGACCCAGTGCAGGGTGGTGGCGTGCGGGCCGGCGGCGCAGATGGAGCCGTAGCCGACGTCGTTGCCCTCGACCCGGGCCCGGCGCCAGAAGGTGCCCTCGATCCAGCGCTCGGAGGTCGCCACGGCCTGGCCGAGCTCCCGGACCACGTCGGTGAAGCCCTTGACGGTGGCGTCGCAGGCGGCGCGCAGCTCGCCGATCTCCCACTCGTCCTTGACCAGGCGCAGCCCGCTCAGGAACTCCTTGAGCTCGGCGTCCCGCTCCTCGTCCAGGACCTCGGCGAGGGCGCTCTCCAGGGCGGCGTCGTAGCCGCGGACGATCCGGGTGGGTGCCGGGGCGGCCGCCTTGAGCTCCTCGGCGGCCTTGCGGACGTCCCGGGCGGGCAGGCCGAGCAGCTGCTCGGCCTCGTCCAGGCTGTGCCGGCGGCCGACCCAGAGCTCGCCGTTGCCGTCGAGCCAGAACTCGCCGTTCTCGCGGTTCGAGCGGGGCAGCAGGTAGAGCCCGAACTCGTGGCCGGTGGCGCCGGTGGGCTCGGCGACCAGCACCGCGTCCTCGGTGCGGTCACCGGTGAGGTGGACGTACTCGCTGGCCGCGCGGAAGGAGTACTCGGTGTCGTTGGCGCGCACCCGCAGGTTGCCGGCGGGGACGACCAGGCGCTCACCGGGGAAGGCGGCGGACAGCCCGGCCCGCCGCTCGGCGGCGTACGCGGCCTGGGCGATCGGGGCGAGGCCGTGCAGCTCGGTGTCGTCCCAGCCGGTCTTCATGGACGCGGAGAGTTCCTCGGACACCTCGTCGTAGAGGCCGTTCTTGCGGCCCTTGGGCCGCTCGTCCTCGGTTCCGGCGGCCTCGGGGTTCTCGGCCACAGCCGGGGTGCGGTCCTCGGTCACGTACGTCGCCTCCTTGCGAGTCTCGCCGCCCCGGACGCGTCGGATCGCGACACCCGTGGGGCGGCCGTCCGTCCCATGGTACGGACGGCCGCCCGTTCACCTGTTCGGGGGCGCGGACCGGACCGCCCGGCGCGGCCCGCCCGCACCGCGACCGCCGCCGGTCGGGCCCGCCGCCCGGGCCCGGCTACTCGAAGCGCGCGGCCAGCAGGACCAGGTCGTCGGTGCCGACCGGGGCGTCGCCGGGCCGGGCGCTGCAGGCCAGCAGGTGCGCGCAGAGCCGGTCGGGGTCGGTCCGGACGTCCCGCGGAGCGTCCGCGGCCGCCCGGCGCAGGGCGGCCTGCCCGGCGTGCAGGGTCGGGCCGAAGCGCCGGGCCAGACCCTCGGTGTAGAGCACCAGGAGGTCGCCGCGCTCGGCGTCGAGCTCCACCCCGGGCGCCTCCCAGCAGCTGAGCATGCCGAGCGGGGCGGACAGCGAGGTCTCGACGAAGTTCGCACCGTGCCGGGTGACCAGCACCGGCGGGCAGTGGCCCGCGCCGGCCAGCGTGATCCGGCGCTCGTCCGGCTCGACCCAGGCGTAGACGGCGGTGGCGCTGCGGGCCGGCTCGGTGGTCTTGAGCAGCAGCTCCAGGTCGCCGAGGACGGAGACCGGGTCCTCGCCCTCCAGTACCGCGTAGGCCCGCAGGGCGGCGCGCACCCGGCCCATCGCCGCCGCCGCGCCCGGGGCGGAGCCGGGGCCGGCCCCGGGCCCGTCACCGGAGACGCTGCCGACGCTCAGGCCGAGGGTGCCGTCGGGCAGGGCGATGGCGTCGTACCAGTCGCTGCCCGCCGACCGGTCGAGGCCGGCGGGGACGCAGCGGGCGGCCAGCCGGACGCCGGGCAGCTGCGGGAGGCGGTCGGGCAGCAGGCCCCGGCGCAGGGCCTCGGCGGTGCGCCGGGCGCGCTCCGCCTCCAGCTGCTTGGCCAGCAGCGGCGCTGCGGCCTCGCAGTAGGCGCGGGCGAGCCGCAGCCGCCGCTCGTCGGGCTCGGCGGGGCCGTCGTGGAACCAGACGGCGGCGGCCAGCGGACCGTCCTCCTCGGTGGCGAGCGGCAGGCCGATGCTGGCGCCGAGCCCGAGGTGCGCGGCCACGTCGCGCAGCCGGGGGGCCGTGGCCGGCCCGGCGAGGTCGCCGTGCAGCACCTGGTGGGGGCGACCGTGCGGGCGCAGCAGGCCCGCGAAGGGGCCCTGGTCCGGGGGGACCGTCTCCAGTGCGCCGAGCCCGGGCCGGTCCAGTCCGAGGCCGACCGGCCGGCCGGGGCCGCCGGGCGAGGCGGTGACGACGAGCCCCCGACGGGCGCCGAGCAGCGCCGCCCCGGAGCCGAGCAGGGCGGCCAGCGCGTCGTCCAGGCTGCGGGCGCGGGCGAGCAGCGCGGTGTGCTCGTACAGCTCGGTGAGGTCGGCGAGCCGCTCGGCCGGCCCCGGCTGGTCCGGCGCGCCGTCGGCCGTCGGCGCGGCCGGGGCCGCGCCGGACCCGGCCGGCGGCCCGGCGGGCGGGAGGTCGAGCAGCGGGAGCCGGGTGCCGCGGCCGGGGTCGCCGGCGGCGGGCGCCGCCGCGGGCGGCTGTGTGGTGCAGAGTCCTGTCGCGGACGGGTGGGCCTCGGTCATGCCGCTACTCCCAGCACGGTGGTACGTGTCATGCGAAACCCCCAAGTCCGGCCGAGTCGTTGCTTCGCCGTCGATCGCTGCGAAACGCCACCCGGCGTCACCGCTCGGCACTACTCGTCATTTCTCGGCACTTCTGTTCATTGATCGACAGCACGGGCACTACTTCTGGACCGGCCATTCGGGGCATATCCCGGGCGGACCCGGTCGTGACCCGGAGCAGCCGATCCGGGGCCGGCCCGGCCCGGAGCACCGCCGGGCGGCCGTTTGCCGCCGGGCCTCGGCCCGGCGGCATGGAAGCCGGGAGAGCGGGCAAGACAGGCAGGGACGGTGTCTCGCGGCCTGCCCGCTCCGACCACGAAACCGGTGGCCGTCCGGATCGTATGCCTGCACCGCCCGTGGCCCGGGCCGGTCGCGGGTCACTCACTCGTACGGTGGAACCAGCAGCGTCTGAGCGGCGTCCATCTGGTCGCATGAGGGATTCTCGTTCCAGGGGCCGACCTCTCAGGGGCCCTTCGGCAAGTCCTGTTCCATGTCGTGTTCCACGTCGCGCGCTGTCCGGCGCGGCTGCGGTGATGGCCGGCCCTTGTGGCCGTATGGCTCCGTCGGGGCCGGCAAGCCCCAGCGGTCACGGAAAGGAACGAGTGCCCATGCGTGAGACCAGGAGAGACCGGCAGGAGGGCCGCTCCGCGCGGCTGGCCGCGGCCCTGGAGGCCGCCGTGGAATACCGCTGGCCGGTGGTGCCGGGCGCGGTCGCGCACGGCGGACGCTGCTCCTGCGACCGCCCCGACTGCTCGGTGCCGGGTGCGCACCCGCACGACCCGGAGCTGCTGGCGGCCACCACCGACGCCCGGATGGTGACCTGGTGGTGGGAGCGGCAGAGCCCGGACGCGCCCGTCCTGGTCGCCACCGGCCGGGCCGTCTCGGCGGTCAGCCTGCCCGCCACGGCGGCGACCCGGGCGCTCGCGTACTTCGAGGCGCTGCGGATGCCGCTCGGCCCGGTGCTGGCCACGCCCGGCCGGTACACGCTGCTGGTCGCCCCGTACTCGCTGGACACGCTCGCGGAACTGCTGGCCCAGCAGCCCTGGGTGCCGGGGTCGATGCGCTACCACGGGCCGGGCGGGTACCTGGCGCTGCCACCCGGGTACGACGGCGGCCGGGTGCGCTGGGTGCTGGCGCCGGAGCGGCTGGAGGGCGGCGGGGTCCTGCTGCCGGAGGTCGGGCCGATGCTGGAGGAACTGGTCGCGGCGACGGCCAAGCAGGACAGCGGTCGGCCGCGGTTCTAGGCCGCGGATCTCAGTGCCCGGCGCAGCGTCCGGTCGGCTCGGTTCGGGGCCCGGTTCGTGGTTCGGTTCCGGGCCGTTGTTCCAGGGCCGGGCAGCGGCCGCGGTGCGCTCGGCCACCGGCGGTTCCACGACCTGTGGGCCGCCGGTGGCGGCCCGGCCGGGCGGGATTCCGGCGTCGATTTCGGCGGCGCGGACCGGCCGGCCCGGGGCAGGAAAAAATCCGGCCGCTGGCGACGGGGGATGCACCAGCGACCGGACTATTTGAACAGTAACAAGGATCTGCGGCGGCGCCAATTTCCAAGACCCGGCCGCCGCCCGGAAATTGTGGGCGGCGGCCGGAATGTGACGCGTATCACACGTCGTCAGTTGAGCGTTACCTGACGGTTCACCAGGTTGGCACGGGCACGCCGCTCGTCGGCCGTCAGCGGGGCCGGGTCGGCCAGCGTGGCGGCGAGTCGCTCGGCGAACTCCGCCGCCGGCTTCTCGCAGTCGGCGGCCGTCATCGCCAGCGGCAGGTCCCACACCGGGACGGTCAGCCCGTGCGCGCGGAACGAGCCGACCAGGCGGGTGTCCGGGCCGATCGAGGACGCGTCGGCGGCGGTCAGCCGGGCCAGCGCGTCCAGCAGCTGCTCCTCGGGCACGGTCATCACCCAGCGGAGGTGGTTCTTGTCCGGGGTGCCGCACCAGTAGGCGGAGTCCACGCTCGACAGCTTCTCGGTCGGGATGGCCGAGGCGTTGGCCCGCTCCAGCGAGGCGGCGACCTCGCCGGTGGCGGACTCGGCGTCCTCCAGCCAGAACTCGAAGCCGGTGTGCACGGCCGGCACGAACGGGGCCGTCACGTCGAGCAGGTCCTGCAGGCGGCGGCCGCCCGCGACGGTCCGCCGGGACGGCACGGGCGCGCCGGGCTCGGCGGCCAGCGCCAGCTCCAGTGCGTCCGCCAGGTCGCGGCTCAGGTCGCCGGAGGAGGACTGGGTCTGCAGGCCCAGCAGGATCGAGCCGTCCTGGCGGCGCAGCGCCGGCCAGGCCAGCGGCAGCACGGTCGCCAGCGTCACCGACGGGACGTCACCGGTGGCCTCGTCCGCCACGCCGGCGGCCAGCGTCAGCGGCACCGTGGCGGCCGGCACCAGCTCGCGCAGGGCGACCCAGTCGGCCTCGCCCGCCAGGCCCTCGAACGGACGGTGCACCAGCTCCTGGACGGCGTGCGACGCCTCCCGGCCGTGACAGGCCTTGTACCGGCGGCCCGACCCGCAGGGGCAGTCCTCCCGGGCTCCGACCACGGGAATCGCGCCGGTGGCGGTCGTGGCGGTGGCGGACTGGCTGCGCTGCGGCGCCTTCTTGGCGGCGGCCTTCTTGCCCATGGTGCGGCTCTCCCGGGAACGGTGTCTTCGTGGGACCGGCCGGCACCGGGGGCGGCTTCACCCACCCCGGTGCCCCGGCCGGTCGTGCTCCCGGAAGCCTACTGAGGTTTCCTCACGCGCTTCGCGCGTCGCTCCCGCCCCGCCGGGCGTGCCGCGCCCGCGCCGGCAGTGCCGCCCAGACCGTGACCTCGCCGGGGGCGTCCCGCACCCCCCAGTCGCTCGCCAGCTGGCCGACGATGCTCAGTCCGCGCCCGCCGCGCGAGGTGAGCGAGGGGCTGGACGGCATCGGCCTGGTCGGCGCGCCGCCGTCGGTGACCTCCAGGGTGAGCATCCCGTCCGGGTGCAGGCCCCAGCGGACCAGGACGCCGCCGCCCGCCTCGCCCGTGCTCTCGCCGTCGCCGGTGGCGCGGCCCTGGTGCCCGCCGCCCTGAGGGCCCGACAGGTACCCCGAGGGCACGGCGACCAGGACCGGGTCGACCACCTCGGCCTCGGTGTCGCGGCCCAGGTCGAGCAGCGTCCCGAGCGGTCTCGCGTACCGGCAGGCGTTGCTGAGCAGTTCGGAGAGAATCAGAACCGCGTCGTCCACGACCGATTCCGGTATCTGCCGTTCGCCGAGATCCCGACGCAGCCGACGCCGCGCGACCCCGACGCTGGCCGGGCCGTGCGGCACCGCCATGGTCGATGAAGTCGGCACTTCGCGTGCCACCATCAACGCCACCCCCGGACCTCCTTCAGCGTATGCCGAGGGATGGATGCCCCTTGGGAATGGGTCGGAAACGGGTGCGGGGCGATCCTGCGCGGACATTTCAAGACTTGCGTCAAACATGGTGCGGGAGGTGATTCCGCGCTCACCCTCGGTACATTCCGGACATCGGGAGTCTTCCGACCCGTGGAACACTCCGGTCACCGGACAGTGGGCGATTCGGCGCCACGGCGGGGTCCGATCACCGCCCGCCGTCGGCCGGCGGTGGGCCGGCGCGCTCCGGCGTCCCGGCAGCCCCACGGCCGCCACCCGTCCGCCCCCCGGCCGCCTTCCCGCCCGCGGGCGGGCGGCGACCGTCAGCGGCCCAGTTGGGCGAGCACCTCGGCGGGGCGGTTGGTGATGATCGCGGACACCCCGAGTTCCAGGCACAGCTCGACGTCGGCCGACTCGTCCACCGTCCAGACGTGCACCTGGTGGCCGGCCCGCAGCAGGGCGGGCACCAGCTCGGGGCGGGCGCGGACCAGGTCGATGCCGGGCCCGGCGACGGTCGCGCCGCCCGGCAGCGAACCGCCCGGGCGCAGCCGCAGCGGCAGCATCCGGTCGAACAGGAACACCCGGGAGAACTCCGGGGCCGCCCGCCGCACCCTGCCCAGCGCCAGCGCGGAGAAGCTCATGATCCGCGCCTGCGGCCGGGTGCCGGGCCCGGTGCCGGGGCCGGAGATCCCGTACCGGTCGAGCGCCTTCAGCAGTTCCGACTCCACCCGGCCCCGGAACCGGACCGGGTGCTTGGTCTCGATCGCCAGGTCCACCCGGCGGCCGCAGTCGGCGACCAGCTCCAGCAGGCTCTCCAGCCGCAGCACCGTCCTGGCCTCCGGGTCGCCGACCCCGGCGGCGCCCTTCCAGGAGCCGAAGTCGTACGCCTCCAGCTGCGCCAGGGTCATCGCGGAGACCGCCCCGCGCCCGTCCGAGGTCCGCTGGATCCGGCGGTCGTGCACGCAGACGAGCCGTCCGTCCGCCGTCAGCCGGACGTCGCACTCGAACGCGTCCGCGCCCTCGGCGAGCGCGCGCCGGTACGCGGCGAGCGTGTGCTCGGGCAGGGCCCGGGAGGAGCCGCGGTGCGCCACCACCTGGACGGGCTGTGCGGTGCGGGCGGCGGCGGGGGACAGGTCGGGGCTGGTCACACGGCCAACGATAGGCGGCCCGGATGACGGAACGGCGACGGCGGCCCCAACGTGCGGGGCCGCCGTCGGCCGTGCGGTGAACGGTGCGGGCGGGCGGGCGGGGGTACGCGCTGCCGCCGCGCGGGGCGCCGGGCCTCAGGCCCCGGTGGCCGGGACGCCGCCGGCGCGCCCGGCGCGGGTCAGCGGGGTGAGCGCCAGGGTGATCAGCGCGGGCACCAGGAACCCGAACAGCGAGGCCGAGGTCCAGCTCTGCGGGGTGAAGTGCAGCGCCTCCTGGACGTCCCCCCAGAACCCGACCCACCAGTCCGCGACCGTGGTGGGCGCCAGGAACTGGTACACGGCGAAGCCCAGCACCCACGGCAGCAGCATCAGCCAGCGCGACGGCGCCCGCTCGGAGAGGTCCCAGCCGCGGCGGCCGGCGCCGAAGAAGTAGTCCACCGCGAGCACCGCGAACAGCGGCACGAAGACCGAGCCGATCAGGCCGAGGAAGGCGTAGTACGAGTCGCTGAACTGCTTGATCTGCAGGGCCAGCACCGTGGTCAGCACGCCGATCCCGCCGGTCAGCAGCCGCCGGTCGACCCGCGGGAACAGGTTGTGCACCGACATCGCCGTCGAGTACACGTTCGCGAAGGACTGGTCGGTCTCGCGCAGCACCAGGACCAGCAGGAAGGCCCAGCCGGCCCAGACCCCGGTGAACGAGGAGAAGATCTTCTCGGTGTCACCGCCGGACTGCAGCAGCGCGATCAGGCCGAGCACGTAGCACCAGACCTGGGCGACGGTGTAGCCCGAGAAGGTGCCCCAGAACGAGGCGGCCGCCGTCCGCGAGTGCCGGGTGTAGTCGGCGGCCAGCGGCACGAAGGAGATCGACAGCGCGATCACCGCGTCGGTCGCGCCGAGGAACCCGTGCCAGTTGCCGGCCCCCGGGTCGGGGAAGCCCTGGCGGCCCAGCTGGACGGTGAAGTACACCATCGCCACGCCCACCGCGACGGCGACGTACTTGCGCAGCACGGCGATCGACCCCAGCGGCCAGATCGTCAGCACGGTGGTCACGGCGCCGGCCAGCAGCACGAACAGCCAGCGGTAGCCCTCGGTGCCCGCCACCGTCTGGGCGCCCTGGGCGATCACGGTGAGTTCGAAGACGCCCCAGCCGACGCACTGCGCGATGTTCAGCACGGTCGGCAGGTAGCTCAGCCTGGTGCCGAACAGCCCGCGCAGGTTGGCCATCGCCGGCGCGCCGGTCTTGGCCCCGATCAGGGCGGCGACGCCGAGCGCGGCGGTGCCGATCGCGGTGCCGGCGAGGATCGCGACCACGGCGGCGGTGAAGGACAGCTCCGAGCCCGGTGCGCCCAGCACGGTCGCGGCGGTGCTGAAACCGATCAGGCTGACGCCCAGGTTCAGCCAGAGCGCGAACTGGTCCTTGAAGGACAGCGTGCGCGGCGGTTCGGTGTCGAGGACGAGCGGCGCCTCGGTGCGCCCCGGCGCCTGCGGACGGTCCAGCACGGCGACATCCGTGTGAAGACCCTCGGCGGGTGCGGGGAATTGCGTGGACGCGGACGCGTCCGAAGAAGAGGATGGCGAAGCAGGCGGCATGGCCGATACTCCCTACGCCGGCATTACCCGGACAGGTTCCGGCGGTCAGCGCTCCTTCGCCCGCCGTCCACGACTACCGTGGCGTACGGTCGACCAGCGCACTCTCAGCCTGGAAGAGGTCCAAGCTCCCGCGTGTTCAGATTGAAGCGACAGGCTAGCGGGAGCCGGGAGGAACGCCAAGGCCCGGGCCGCCGGCCGTCCGCATCGCGGGACGCCGGGGGCGGCCCGGCGGCGGCCCGCGGGTGGACCTCGGAGTCCGGTCGGTGGTCGACCGGACGGTCCGCGGGTGGACCGTCGGGGTGGTCCACCGGGGTGGTGCGCAGGCCGGTACGGGGGTGCCGTGTTCGGTGCCGTGTTCGGTCCGGCTAAGGATTCTTATGAGTTCTTCAGAGGGCCCCTTACGGCAATCGAATCCCCCATGAGAAAAACTATGGTTCTTGGTCCTGTCAGCTATGGAGGTCGTCAGTGAGCACCGAGCGCGAGAGTGGGTCCACCGGACCGCAGGAGGAGCAGACCTCCGGCGGTCACGGGGCGGTGGGCCCGGCGCCCGAGAGCCCGGCGCAGCCGCCCGCCGCCGGTACGCCGTCCGCCGGGGACTCCCCGCGGACGCTGGCCTTCGGCAAGCTGAGCGCGCCCGAGCCCGAGCCGGTCGCGGCCGTCGCCCCGGTCGCCCCCGCCGTTCCGGCAGCCGCGCCGTCCTACCTGGACGCGCCGCCGCCCGTGCTGCCCCCGGCGGCCGAGGTCGTCCCGGCAGCGCCGTCCTACCTGGACGCGCCGCCGCCGGCCAACCCGTACGCCACCCCGGCACCGGTCGCCGACCCGTACGCCGCGCCGGCCCCGATCGCCGCCGGCCCGTACGCGGCCGCCCCCGGCACGGGCAGCGACCCGTACGGCGCGCCCGCCGCCCCCGCTGCGGCGGAGCACGCCCACCACCCCTTCGGCGCCGGCCAGCCGCTCGGCGGCTGGGGCACCCAGGACACGGGCGCCGGCGGCACCTTCGGCGGCCCCGGCCAGCCCGGCGGCCCCGGCTACCCGGGCCAGTACCCCGGTCAGTACCCGGGCGGGGCGCCCGGCGGTCCGCGCAAGAAGCGCGGCGGCCTGATCGCCCTGATCGCCGCCGTGGCACTGGTCGCCGGTGTGGCCGGCGGCGCCGTGGGCGTCGCGGTCACCGACCGGGGCGACACGGTCAGCTCCGCCAACGACCACCGCAGCACCACCGTCCCGGCCGGGAACACCCAGAAGAACGAGGCCGCCCCCGGCTCGGTCGCCGCCATCGCGCAGAAGGCGCTGCCCAGCACCGTCACCATCAAGGCGCAGAGCAGCACCGAGTCCGGCACCGGCACCGGCTTCGTCTTCGACACCGAGGGCCACATCCTCACCAACAACCACGTGGTCGCCCCGGCCGCGAACGGCGGCAAACTGACCGTCAAGTTCGCCGACGGCTCGTCCTACAGCGCCTCGGTGCTCGGCCGCGCCGAGGGCTACGACGTCGCCGTGGTCAAGCTCGACAACCCGCCGAAGGACAAGCTCACGCCGCTCCCGGTGGGCAACTCCGACAAGGTCAACGTGGGCGACGCGACCATCGCGATCGGTGCGCCCTACGGGCTGGAGTCCACCGTCACGACCGGCATCGTCAGCGCCAAGGACCGCCCGGTCGCCTCCGGCGACGAGACCGGCGCGCAGGCCTCGTACATGAACGCCCTGCAGACCGACGCCTCGATCAACCCCGGCAACTCCGGCGGCCCGCTGCTCGACGCCACCGGCGCCGTGATCGGCATCAACTCGGCGATCCAGTCCAACTCCTCCGGCAGCGGCCGGGCCGGCAGCATCGGCCTCGGGTTCGCGATCCCGATCAACCAGGCCACCTGGGTCGCCGACACGCTGATCAAGACCGGCCGCCCGGTGTACGCCAAGCTGGACGTGCTGCGCAACGACGACTACAAGGGCGACGGCGCCCAGATCCAGACCAACGCCGTCCAGGGCACCCCCGCCGTCACCCCCGGCGGCGCGGCCGACAAGGCCGGCCTGAAGCCGGGCGACGTCATCACCAAGCTCGGCGGCAGCCCGATCGAGAACGGCCCGGCCCTGGTCAGCAAGATCTGGACGCACAAGCCCGGCGAGACGGTCGACGTGGAGTACGTCCGCGACGGCAAGACCGGCACCACCAAGGTCACCCTGGGCGAGCGCACCGGCGACAACTGACCCGCCGGCCCGGCCACCCACGCCCCCGGCGGCCCCGACCCGCCCGGCAAACCGGGTGCACCGAACCCCGCCGGAACCGTTAGGCTGACCTCCGCCTGGAGAGCTGCCCGAGCGGCCTAAGGGAACAGTCTTGAAAACTGTCGTGGCGTGACCCGTCACCGTGGGTTCGAATCCCACGCTCTCCGCCGGAGAACGGCCCCCGACCGCATGACGGTCGGGGGCCGTCGGCGTTCCCCGGCGGGTCTGCCCGGCGTCAGCGGGCCGGAGGTCGCCGGGCTCGTCCGGGCCGGTGGGGTCGACCGGGACGGTCCCCGGGGTGCACCGACGACCGGTCGATGCGTCGGGGCTGCCGCCGTCGGCCCGGTGGCCTGCCCCCGGCTCAGGCCCGGTGCCCGTCCAGCTCCAGCAGGTAGTCCGCCGCGCCCGCGACGTCGGCGGTGGCGTGGTCCGGGGTGGCCGGCTGGTCGGCGGTCCAGGGGTGGCCCGCGGAGATCCAGAGGGAGCGGATGCCGGCGGCGGTGGCGCCGGTGATGTCGGTGGCGGGGTTGTTGCCGACCATCCAGGTGGCGGGGGTGAGGGGGTGGCCGCAGCGTTCGGCGGCGATCCGGAAGACCTCGGGGTCGGGCTTGCGGGCGCCGGCCTCCTCGGAGATACAGACGGCGTCGACGTGGTGGTGGATCCCGGCCGAGACGATCTTGGCGCGTTGGACGTCGGTGACGCCGTTGCTGAGGATGCCGACGGTCCAGCCGGCCGCGCGGAGCCGGTCGAGGCCGGTGAGGTCGGCGGGTTCGTGGGTGACGTCGGCGGCCAGGGCGGCGACGTAGCCGGCCCACAGCTCCCCGGCGCTCTCGGCCAGGCCGAGGGGTTCGCGCAGGGCGGCGAAGGTCCGCGGGCCGGTGTGCTCCTTCAGTGCGGCCGCGACCCGGCGGGTGGCGTCCTCGTCGAGTCCGCGGGCCACGCAGAAGCGGGTCAGGGTGTCCGCGACCGGGACCTTGCGCTCGATCAGGGTGTGGTCGAGGTCGATCAGGACGAGCTTCGGCATGCGGCCGACCCTAGGCCCGCGCCGGCCTCCCGTCCGGGGCCGACACGGCGTCACCACCCGTTCTGTCGCAGGTCGCGGGTGTTCGTCGGGTGTGCGTCGGTCGGTGGGGCGGATGTTCGACTCAGGGGTCACGCCAGGTTCGGCGACCTACTCGATCGAGTGGTTTGAATACGATCTGAGGGCTTGCGTTCCGCTTTTGCCGTTCGCTGGTGGATCGCGGGCGAACGGATCCCGCACCGCCCCCGGACGCATCTCCGGGATCTTCGGTATGTCCAGGAGGCACCTCATGGCCTGGTACCCCGGCGCTGAGCGCATGGAGCTGCAACCCGAATCCGACGGCCAACCGGCCATCGTCCCGACCCAGTTGATCCTGCACAGTATTGCGGCGCCGTGGACGCCGCAGCGGATCTTCGAGTACTGGCGGGACAGCACCAACCTGGAGAGCCACTTCGGCCTCGGGTACGACGGCGCGATCGCCCAGTACATCGGCACCCAGACCCGCGCCGACGCGAACATGTACGCCAACCGCCGCCCGGACGGCACCGGCGCGGTCTCGGTCGAGACCGCCTCGAACCTCCAGCACACCGACCCGTGGACCGCCGCGCAGATCGAGACGCTGATCCAGCTCGGGGTCTGGCTGCACCAGCAGCACGGCATCCCGCTGCGGGTCTGCCGCACCTGGGACGACCCCGGGTACGGCTACCACCGGATGTTCCCGCAGTGGTCGGACGGCGGGACGGCCTGCCCGGGCGACGCCCGGGTGCGGCAGTTCCTGGAGGCGGTGCTGCCGGGGATCGTCGCGCGGGCGGGCGGCAGCGGCGTGCCCACCCCGCGCACGCCCCCCACCCCGGTCCCGGCTCCGGAGGCCACCCCGGCCCGCTACCAGGTGGTGATCAACCGGCTGGCGTACGGCTACGGCGCCCACGGCCCGCAGGTCCGCGAGGTGGGCGAGGCCCTGGTCGCCCGCGGCCACGGCTCGCACTACCGGTCCGGGCCGGACGAGGACTGGCGGGACGCCGACACCCTCAACTACGCCGACTACCAGCGCTCGCTCGGCTACCAGGGCGAGGACGCCGACGGCGTCCCGGGAGAGGAGTCGCTGCGCACCCTGCTGGGGTACATCCCGGCCCCGCGGGTCGTCTCGCTGGCGCACGTGCGCGCCGCCGCCCGTACGGACCCGGGTGCCGGGCAGGGCCACACGACGTACGGGGACGAGGTGCGGATCGTCGAGCAGGCCCTGGTCGACGAGGGCCTGCTCGATCCCGTCTGGGTGGACGGCTCGCTCGGCAGCAGGACGGTCGAGGCGTACGCCGGGTTCCAGCGCCGGCTGGGCTACCGGGGCGCCGAGGCCGACGGCATCCCGGGCCAGCGCAGCCTGACCGAGCTGGGCGACCGGCACGGCTTCACGGTCACGGACTGACCCGGGCGGCGCAGCGGAGAGGGGGCCGAACGGAGAGGGCGGTGCAGCGGAGAGGGGGGCGGAGCGGAGCGAGGGGGCCGGGGCGGAGTGAGGGGGCCGGGGTGGCGACCCGCCCGGAGGGTGGCGGGGCCGCCCGGGGGTTGACCATGACACCGTGTGAGGCCTTGGAGTAGGAGGCGTCATGTTCACCATCGGAGACTTCGCCAAACACGGCCGGGTGTCGGTCCGCATGCTGCGTCACTACGACGCGATCGGACTGCTGCGCCCCGCCCTGGTCGACCCGTTCAGCGGCTACCGCCACTACGAGGCGGAGCAGCTCGCGCGGCTCAACCGCGTCATCGCGCTCAAGGACCTCGGCTTCACGCTGCAGCAGGTGCAGGCCGTCCTGGACGAGCAGGTGGGCGCGGAGGAGCTGCGCGGGATGCTCCGGCTCCGCCGGGCGGAGCTGGCCGCCGCGATGGCCGCGGACGCCAGGCGGCTGGCCCAGGTCGAGGCGAGGCTCCGGACGATCGAGAGTGAGGGTCGGATGCCTGCCGACGACGTTGTGATGAAGAGCATTCCCCCCGTCCGGGTGGCCGAACTGACCGCCGTCGCGGCCGGTTACGGGCCGGAGGACATCGGCCCGGTGATCGGACCGCTGTACGACGAGCTGTGCCGCCGGCTGGTCGCGGCCGGGGTGGGGAACTTCGGTCCCGGGATCGCCTACTACGAGGACGCGCCCGGGGACGGCGAGGCCGTCCTGGTGCACGCCGGGATGACGGTCGCGGTGGAGCCGTCGGACGGGTACGACTTCGCGGTCGTCGACCTGCCCGCGGTCGAGAGTGCGGCGACCATCGTGCACCGGGGGTCGATGGACGGGATCATGCCGACCGTCCAGGCGATGGCCCGCTGGATCGACGGCAACGGGTACCGCTCGACCGGGTACGCCCGCGAGCTCTACCTGGAGTGCCCGGAGGACCGGGACAAGTGGGTCACCGAGATCCAGGAGCCGGTCACCAGGGGCTGACCCCCTAGTCCGGCCGGTCCCCCGGGATCCCCACCGCTCCTGCCGCGGTCGCCCCGACGCCCCTCGCGCCGGGGCGGTCCGCGGTGTGGGCGGGTGCTTGCCGGGGCCCGGGTGGCGGGGCAGAGTGCGGGGGAGGTGGGACGGCCCGCGCGGTGAGCGATCGGAGAACGCGATGAGTGACCTGACAGACCGTCTGGCGGAGGGACTGCCGCCCGGCGCGCTGGCGGTGGACCCGGACGTGACCGCCGCCTACCGACGCGACATGGCGGGCTTCTGCGAGGCCGGAGCCCCCGCCGTGGTGGCGTTCCCGGAGACGGTCGAGCAGGTGCAGCACGTCATGCGGGTCGCCACCGCCCTGCGGGTCCCGGTGGTGCCGCAGGGCGCCAGGACGGGACTGTCCGGCGGTGCCAACGCGGTGGACGACTGCATCGTGCTGTCGATGATCCGGATGAACCGGATCCTGGAACTGGACCCGGTGAACCGGATCGCCGTGGTCGAGCCGGGCGTGGTGAACGCCGAACTCTCCCGGGCGGCGGCCCGGTCGGGCCTGGCGTACCCGCCGGACCCGTCGAGTTGGGAGTCCTGCACGATCGGCGGCAACATCGGCACCGGCGCGGGCGGGCTCTGCTGCGTCAAGTACGGGGTGACCAGCGAGTACGTGCTGGGTCTCGACGTGGTGCTGGCGGACGGGCGGCTGCTGTCCACCGGCCGGCGGACGGCCAAGGGGGTCGCGGGCTACGACCTCACCCGGCTGCTGGTCGGCTCCGAGGGCACCCTGGGCGTGGTGGTGCGGGCCGTGGTGGCCCTGCGGCCGGCGCCCGCACCGCAGTTGGTGCTGGCGGCGGAGTTCCCGAGCACCGACGCGGCCTGCGCCGCGGTGTGCGAGGTGATGGCGAAGGGCTTCACGCCCTCGCTGATGGAGCTGATGGACGGCGTCACGGTGCGGGCCGTCAACGACCTCGCCCGGATGGGGCTACCGGAGTCGACCCGGGCGCTCCTGCTGGTGGCCTTCGACGGGCCGGACCCGGCGGCCGAGCTGGCGGCGGTGGGCGAGCTGTGCCTGGCGGCGGGGGCGACCGAGGTGGTCCCGGCCGAGGACCAGGCCGAGTCGGAGATGCTGCTGGAGGCGAGGCGGCTGTCGCTGACGGCCCTCGACCGGCTGGGTACCACGATGATCGACGACGTCGCGGTGCCGCGCTCGCGGATGGCCGAGATGCTGAACGGCGTGGCCGCGATCGCCGAGCGCTGCTCGCTGACCATCGGCGTGGTCTGCCACGCGGGCGACGGAAACACGCACCCGATCGTCATCTTCGACGCGGACGACCCCGAGCAGGCGGCCCGGGCGAAGCAGTCCTTCGACGAGATCATGGGGCTGGGGCTGGAGTTGGGCGGGACGATCACCGGCGAGCACGGGGTGGGCCTGTTGAAGCGGGACTGGCTGGAGCGGGAGCTGGGGCCGGTCGCGGTCGAGCTGCAGCGGCAGTTGAAGGCGGTCTTCGATCCGCTGGGCATCCTCAACCCGGGGAAGGCGGTCTGAGGTGCCCGCGGTCTGAGGTGGCTGTGGTCCGGGGCGGCCGTGCGACCGGGCCCGGCCCGGGGCAGGGCGGGGGTGCCGTGGATCCGAGTGGCTGAACAGATGATTTTCACCGCAATTCCTCTGCTTTCACGAATGGCTTGAAATATCGACTTGGATGGCTGACCGCACCCTGGAGGGGGCGTGTTGGCAACGGCTCGCGCCCGGGTGGTGCGGGCCGTTTCGCATGCGCGCCGTTCACGCCGCCTCCCGGGGCTCAGGAAAGGGCTCGCCGGGGCGGCCGTTCGGGCGAAATGGCAGCTGAATGCCCGTGTGTCGGTCGCCGATCGGTCGATCCGGCCGATATTCGGATCCGGCCCGATGTCACGCTAATGGGCGAAAAAGGATGGCGGGGGTGGTGCTTTGTCGATTTGTTGCGGAAGTCTGTTCCTCGGCGTCGCAGCCCGCAGATGTTCGTCTGGCCGCGAACTTCCGCACAGATGGCATGACTTACAGCTTTTACGGAGGATCTCATGACTCGATTCCGCACCGTTCGCACCCTCGGTCTGATCGCTGCCCTTCCGCTCGCGGCGGGGCTGCTACTGGTCGGCGCGGGTGCCGCGGTCGCCGACAACGGCGCACTGGCCGGTGACGGTTCGAACAGCAGCGTGGTGTCGAACATCGGCAGCGGCAACATCTTCGGATCGGTCGACGGCAACTACAACGCGACCCAGCAGACGGCGACGGGCTCCGGCGCCTCGAACCAGAACAACACCCTCGGGGTGAAGGACAACGCCGGCCTCGTCTTCGCCGACCAGTCCAACAAGAACCTCAGCGTGGTGTTCAACCCGGTCTTCGCGCCGACCTTCGACTGAGCAGCCACCGCGGCGACAGCCGCCCGAGCAGCACCTCGCGGAGCCGAAGGCGGCGCGAGGGAGCACGGCGACGGGCACCGCGGCGGTCCGACAGGTACACCGACGGCGGGGGCGCCGGAGGTGGCCAGGGGTCGGTCGGCCGGCGGCCGGGGGTGAGCTGAGCACCCCCGGAGCGAGCTCGAAGACCGTACGAGCCCGCACGACGACACCGTGCGGGCCTGCCTCACCGGGACAGCGGAAAGGGTCACCGCGTACCGGCCTCGTGGGCGGCGCCGAACACCGGCGCCGCCCACCGGCACGTCCGGCTGCGGTCGGTCACGCCGGGTGCGGCCGGTCACCCCGGTCACCCCGGTCACCCCGGTCACCCCGGTCACCCCGGTCCCGGTCGGGCCACGGCCGGGCCGTCCCGCGCGGACCGCTCCGCCGGCCGGACGCCGCCGGGTACGGTGGCGCTCGCGTGGTGGCGCCGCGCGACCGGTGAGTACGGAGGAGAGACCATGGCGAGTGACCCGGCGAACACCCCTCGGCCCGCCGGGCCGGACCCGAGCGCGGTCGCCGCACTGTTGGCCGGCCGGCCGCCGATGGCCCGCCCGCTGCCGTTCTTCGAGCCCGAGGGCGCGCCCGACGCGCCCGGGCCGCTGTTCGCGGACTGGCTCGCCGGGGCGTTCGCGGCCGGGGTGCTCGACCCGCAGGTGGTGACGCTGTCCACGATCGGCGCCGACGGCCTGCCGGACGCCCGGGCGCTGGTGCTGCGGGACGTGGACGCCGACGGCGGCGGCTGGATCTTCGCCATCGACGCGGACAGCCCCAAGGGCCGGCAGCTCGCCGGCCACCCGGTGGCGGCGATGACGCTGTACTGGCCGCTGCAGGGCCGGCAGGTCCGGGTCCGGGGGGCGGTCGAGGCGGCGCCGCGGGAGGTCTCGGCCGCCGAGTTCGCCACCCGGTCGCCGGGTGCGCGGGCCGCTGTGCTGGTCGGCCGGCAGAGCGAGCCGTTGGCGTCGCTCGCCGACTACGACCTCGCCGCGGACCGGGTCGGCCGCCTGCTGGACCTGGACCCGGCCGCCACCGCCCCGACCCACACCGTCTACACCCTGCGCGCCCGGGAGGTGGAGTTCTGGCAGGGCGACCAGAGCCGCCGGCACGTCCGCCTCCGCTACACCAGGACGGACGCCGGCGATCCCGCGGAGACCCGCTGGGAGCGGACGCTGCTCTGGCCCTGAGGCCGTGCGTACGGGACCCGGGGACCCCATGAGATCCGGTGCCCTGACGGCGCGTCCGGGCAGGGGATCGGTCGACCGGCGCCGGGGCCCGGCGCCGGTCGACCGGGGCTACCGGCGCCCGGTCAGGGTGGCGCCGACGCTCGCGGCGACCACGCAGCCGATCCCGACCAGCTCCGGCCAGCCGAGCAGCTGGTGCAGCACCAGGAGCCCGACCAGCGCGCTCACCGCCGGCTCCAGGCTCACCAGCACGCTGAACACGCGCTGCGGCATCCGCCGCAGCGCGGTCATCTCCAACGCGTACGGGATCACCGGCAGCAGCAGTGAGACGCCGGCCACGGCGAGCAGCAGCAGGACGGGGGAGACACCGGGCGCGGTCAGCCCGTGCCAGGCCTGGCCGAGGCCGAACGGCGCCAGCACGACCGTGCCGACGGCCATCGACACGGCCAGCCCCTGGAACCCCTGGAAGGCCGCGCCGACCTTGTCGGTGAACAGGATGTACACCGCGTAGCAGGAGGCCGCGCCGAAGGCGCACGCGAGGCCGACCGGGTCCAGCGAAGAGCCGCCGCCCCCGGCGCCGGTGAACAGGGTCAGCAGCGCCACCCCGCCGCCGGCCAGCAGGGCCCACAGCAGGTGGGCGGCCCGCCGGGCGAAGACCAGGGCGACGGCCAGCGGGCCGAGGAACTCGATGGTCGCGGCCGTCCCCATCGGCAGCCGGTCGACCGCCGCGGCGAACAGCAGGGTCATCCCGGCGGAGGCGACGCCGAGCAGGGCCGCCGCACCCAGGTCGCGCGGACTGCGCCCGCGCAGCCGGGGGCGGGCGACCGCGAGCAGGACGGCGGCGGCGAAGCCGAGCCGGAGGAAGGTCGTGCCGCCCACCCCCAGCTGCCCGAACAGCGGCTTGGAGAGGGCGGTGCCGATCTGCACGGTGAACATGGCCACCACACAGAGAAGCGGCGCCGGGATTCTCGCCGGGCGCCGCAGCAGCTTCGAGGTCCGTCGGCCGGGTGTCCGGCCGGCGGTGGTGCCCGGTGGTGCCGACGCCGGCCCGTCGGCCGTGCCGCTGTCGCCGCTTCGTCGCCAGCCGCCGCGCTCACCGGCGGGCTCGCCCTTGGGGGCGGGCGGCATGGCAAGGGACTCGGCCGTGGCGACGGTGGCGCCGGGCCGGGCCGGGGCGGCGGGAGCGGTCGGTTGGGGAGCGGGCATGCCAGCGAGTGTGCCGTAAGGAGTGCGGTGGCGGCAAGCTCGTTACCAATATATGGACGTACCAGGACGGGTCCGCCGAAAGAGTGGGCCGGGAAGGCCCCGACGGCCCTGTCGCCCGGATCATCGGACGATGCGTCAGTACCAAGGGACCGTGCGCTATCTCCGCCCGACCTCCCTCGCCGCCGCCTCCCTGGTGCTGCTCCTCGCCACCGACGGCGGCGCCGGTGGCGGTGCGGAGGCGCTCGCCGCCACGGCCGCCGCCAGCCAGGGCCCGCCCCCGCCGCCCCGGATCCGCGCCACCGTCCTGGACGACCCGGCCGGGCCGCCGGCGGGGCAGCCCGGGCAGGTCTTCAGCGGGGCCGGGTTCGACACCTGCACCGCCCCCTCACTGGAGACCATGAAGGCCTGGCGCACCGACTCGCCGTACGGCGCGGTCGGCATCTACACCAGCGGCGCCCAGCGGGCCTGCGCCCAGCCGAGGCTCACCGCCGACTGGATCCGGCAGGCCCGCGCGATGGGCTGGCGCTTCGTCCCCACCCACGTCGGCCGGCAGGCGCCCTGCCGCACCCAGCCCGGCAAGCCCGGGCACATCGACCTCGCCGACGCCGTCCGGCAGGGCCGGGAGGAGGCCGCCGCCGCGGTGCGCGGGCTGAAGGCGGTCGGGCTCGGCAAGGGGAGCCCGGTCTACCTGGACATCGAGGCCTACCCGCGCCAGGACGCGGCCTGCGGTCAGGCCGTGGTCGACTTCGCCCTGGGCTGGACCCAGGCCCTGCACGCCGCCGGGTACCGGTCCGGGTTCTACTCCAGCCTCGACTCCGGCATCGCCGACCTGGCCGCCGCCGCCCGGGCCGGCAGCTCCCCGCTCCCCGACGCCGTCTGGTACGCCCGCTGGGACGACCGCGCGACCACCGACACCGACTCCCTGCGCGGCCTCTGGAACGGACGGCAGCGCATCCACCAGTTCCACGGCGACGTCGAGGAGACCCACGGCGGCGCCACCCTCACCGTCGACCGCAACCAGCTGGACGCCCCGGTCGCGGCCTGAGCCCGAGCCGTGCGGACGCGCCGGGCGACAAGGGGTCGGAGCACCGGGGGAGACGGGTCCGGAGCGCCGGGCCCGCCCGCTCCCCGATCACGACGGACGGGGGCGGTGCGCCGGTCGCCGTGGCCCAGCCGTGACCGGCGCAACGGGGGTCGGATGCTGACATCCGCCCTCCTGAGCGGCAGAATCGGCCTCGGACGCCCCTCGTTACCGTCGGGTAGCCAAGCCAGGAGCCGCCAGGTCAAGGAGGACCCGCGTGTTCAGCACCATGCAGGACGTACCGCTCACCGTCGCCCGGATCCTCGTGCACGGATCCACCGTCCACGGCCGCTCCACCGTGACCACCTGGGACGGCACCGGCCCGGTGGTCAGGACGTACGCCGAGGTGGGCGCCCGGGCGGCCCGGCTCGCGCACGCGCTGCGCGACGAGCTCGGCGTCACGGGTGACGACCGGGTGGCGACCCTGATGTGGAACAACGCGGAGCACCTGGAGGCCTACCTGGCCGTCCCGTCCATGGGCGCGGTGCTGCACACCCTGAACCTGCGGCTGCCCGCGCACCAGCTGTCCTTCATCGTCAACCACGCCGCCGACCGCGTGATCGTGGCGGACGGCAGCCTGCTGCCGCTGCTCGCGGCCGTGCTGCCGCAGCTGAACCCGACCCTCCAGCACATCGTGGTCAACGGCGAGGGCGACCGCTCCGTCCTGGCCGGCTTCGCCGGGACCGTCCACGACTACGAGGCGCTGATCGAGGGCCGCCCGGCCGAGTACCCGTGGCAGACCGACATCGACGAGCGCCAGGCGGCGGCGCTCTGCTACACCTCCGGCACCACCGGGGACCCGAAGGGCGTGCTGTACAGCCACCGCTCGGTCTACCTGCACTGCCTCCAGGTGATCGCGGCCGACAGCTTCGGGCTGACCGCCCGGGACACCGCGCTGCCGGTCGTCCCGATGTTCCACGTCAACGCCTGGGGCATCCCGCACACCGCCTTCATGTCCGGGGCCAACCTGCTGATGCCGGACCGCTTCCTGCAGCCGAAGCCGCTGGCCGCGATGATCGACCGGATCAAGCCGACCGTCAGCGCCGCCGTCCCGACCATCTGGAGCGGCCTGCTCGACGAGCTGGACGCCGGTGACTACGACACCTCCACGCTGCGGATGGTCGTGATCGGCGGATCGGCCTGTCCGCCCGCCCTGATGAAGGCCTTCCAGGACCGTCACGGCATCAGCGTGGTGCACGCCTGGGGCATGACCGAGACCTCGCCGCTCGGCACCTTCGCCCTCCCGCCGGGCGGCCTGACCACCGAGCAGGAGTGGCCCTACCGCCTCACTCAGGGCCTGTTCCCCGCCTCCGTCGAGGCGCGGCTGGCCGGCCCGGCCGGCGAGTTCGTGCCGCACGACGGCGTCGCGGCCGGCGAGCTCGAAGTCCGCGGCCCGTGGATCGCCGGCGCCTACTACGGCGGCGCGGGCAACGACCCGGAGCGTCCGGACGACAAGTTCAGCGAGGACGGCTGGCTGCGCACCGGCGACGTCGGCACCATCACCGCGGACGGCTACCTGACGCTGACCGACCGGGCCAAGGACGTCATCAAGTCCGGCGGCGAGTGGATCTCCTCGGTCGAGCTGGAGAACGCCCTGATGGCCCACCCGGAGGTGGCCGAGGCCGCGGTGGTCGCCGTGCCCGACGAGAAGTGGGGCGAGCGCCCGCTGGCCACCGTCGTGCTGCGCCCCGGGGCGGTCGCGGGCCTGCCCGAGCTGCGGGCCTTCCTCGGCGAGCGGGTGGCCTCCTGGCAGCTGCCGGAGCGCTGGTCGATCGTGGCGGCGGTGCCGAAGACCTCGGTCGGCAAGTTCGACAAGAAGGTGATCCGGGCCTCGTACGCGGCCGAGGAGCTGCAGGTCACCGTCCTCGGCAAGTAGCCGCCGGACCCGTCCGGGCGCAACGCCGTCGGGGGCGGCCCCACCGCCGGGGGGGGCCGCGGGGGGTGGCGGGGCCCCCCGGCCCCCGGGGGGCCCCGCCCACCGAACGGGGGGCCCGCCCGGCCCCCG
>NZ_JBHUSG010000004.1:248511-270161 GCF_042673745.1 Kitasatospora sp. NPDC057015 | reverse complement strand
TCCCCCCCACCCCCCCCCCCACCCCGCCGCCCCCCCGGGCGCGCCCCACCGCGGCGCGCCCCCCCCGCCCGGGCGGGGCCCCCCGACGGCGTTCGACGGCCACCGGCTCAGCGGTCGGCCATCCGCATCGACTCGGCGGCAGCCGCCGGCCCCGGCTCGCCCAGCGAGCCGATCCGGCCCAGCAGGTCGACGATCCGGGACTGCACGTCCTGGGTGGTCGAGCGTTCGGCCAGGAAGAGCACCGTCTCGCCCGTCCGCAGCCGGGGCAGTTCCCGCGGGTCGAGGTCCACCGAGGTGTAGACGACCAGCGGGGTGCGGTGCAGCCGGTCGTTGGCGCGCAGCCAGTCCAGCAGGCCGACCCGGCGGCGGCGGATCTGGAGCAGGTCCATCACCACCAGGTTCGGCTGCACGCTGCTGGCGCGGGCCACGGCGTCGTTCTCGTCCACCGCGTGCTCGACGTGCATGCCGCGCCGCTCCAGGCTGCTGATCATCGCGGCGGCGATGTCCGGGTCGCTCTCGACCAGCAGCACCCGGGGGGCGTGGTTCTCGCCGTCACGCGGGGCCAGGGCGCGCAGCAGGACGGCCGGATCGGCCCCGTAGGCGGCGTCCCGGGTGGCCTGCCCGAGCCCGGCCGTGACCAGCACGGGCACTCGGCTGTTCAGCGCGGCGGTGCGCAGCGACTGCAGTGCGGTGCGGGTGATCGGGCCGGTCAGCGGGTCGACGAAGAGCGCCGCGGGGAAGGCCGGCACCTGCGCGTCCACCTCCTCGCGGGAGCGGACGATCACCGGCCGGTATCCGCGCTCCTGGAGGGCCTGCTTGGTGGACGGGTCGGGCTCCGGCCAGACCAGCAGCCGGCGCGGGTTCCCGTCCACGGCCGGCGTGACCATGGTCGGCGGGTCGGGGGCGAGGTCGGGTGCCGGCTCGCCGTGGCCGGCGGGCGCCAGTTCGGCCATCGGTCGCGGGGGAGTACGGGCCTCGACCGCGGCGGCGCCGTCCACCGGACCGCCCGGCTGGGGCACGGCGACCGTGCCGGACTGCTGGGCCGGGAACGCCGCCGGGAAGGCACCGGCGAACCCGCCGCCCGCACCCATCGGACGCGGCGGGGCGAGCTCGCCCAGCCCGCTGCCCACCGGCTGCGGCGGGCGCGGCTCGCTCTCCTGCGCCTGGGCCACGGCCGGCGGAGCGGACTGCGTGGTCGCGGGCAGGTTGTCGCCCGCCGGCAGCGCCGGCCTGGCGATCTCCAGCGCGGCGGAGGCCGCCGGAGCGGCCTCGGGAGCCGCCTCGCGCTCCTCCGGCCCGTCGGACCTGGCCTCGGCCTCACCGGCCGGCGGTACGGCGAGCCGCCGCCGGCGCCCGGTGGGCGGCGTCGCACCCGGTTCGGGGGCGGCGGGCGCCGGGCTGGCCGGCAGCGCGTGCTCCAGACCGGGGTAGAGCGGGGTGCCGGGGTCGGGCACGCCGGGCAGCGAGAACGCGGCCGGCGGCTCCTCGCCGACGGGCAGGGCGCGCCTGCGCCGGGACGGCTGGCCGGGGGCCTGCGCCGGTTCGGCGCCGGCCGCCTGCTCGGGTTGCTCCGCGGGCCCGCCCGGCCCGAGGGCCAGCGGACCGCGGACGGCGGGGGCCTCGGCCTGGGCGGGGCGCTCGGGCTCGGCCGGCGCCGCCGACGGCCCGGGGCCGAGCGCGATCGGCCCGTGCGACGGCTTCGCAGCGGCTTCGGCGGCTCGCTCGGCGGCCCGCTCTGCGGCGCGGCTGGGCGCCTGCTCGGGTGTCCGGCCGGCGGCCTCCCGGCGGTCGGTGTCACCGGCGGGGACGGCGTAGGCCGTGGTGCCCTCGTCGCCGCCGCGCCACGGGTCGGGCGCGGGCTGCCCGGCGGCCTCGGCGCCGGCTCTCCCGTACGCGGCGTCGCCGCCGTCGCCGTTCCACTGCTCGGGGACGGGCCGGCCCAGCGTCACGCCGGTGCCGGTGCCGGTGCCGGAGCCCTGGCCGGGCTTGCTGGCGGGCGGCGCGTCGTGCCAGGGCTCGGGGTCGGCGGGCCGCTCGGCGGGGCCGGCGGCCCGTCGGCCGCGCGCGGGGCGGCCCTTCTCGTCGGTCGCGGCGGCGGGATCCTGGTGAGGGGCCTGATCGGGCGCGCCCGGCTTCCCGGTCGGCTCCGCGGCGTCGTCCGCCGGCGCCCGCTCGCCCGAGGGCAGCTGCGGGATGCCCGGCAGGTCGGGCAGCACGGCGGTGTCGGACTCCTTGGGCGTGTCCCGGCGGCCGCCGGCGGCGGCGCGCTCGGCGGCGGCCTTGGCCGCGACCGGGTCCAGCGGCAGCTCGACCACGTACGTGGTGCCGGCCCGGCCCGGGAGCTCGTGGGACTGCAGCACGCCGCCGTGCCGCTCGACCACGCTCCGCGCTATCGGCAGGTGGACGGGGCTGGGGCCGAGGCCCGGGCCCCGGATCTCCACCCGGGCGACCTCGCCGCGCTGCGCGGCGGCCAGCACCACCATGGGGGCCTCGCCGCCGTCCGGCGCGGCCGGGCCGGCGGCCGGCGCAGCGGTGTCGGTGGTCGCCGGCGCGTCCAGTGACAGGGCGACGCCGCTCACGTCCGCGACCAGGTGGGCGAGGGCCTGCGCCAGCCGCTCCTCGTCCGCGATCACCTCGACGGCGGCGGCGTGCACCGAGAAGCGCACCCGGCCGGCGCCGACCAGCTCGCCGGCGTGCTCGACCGCGCGCCGAACGACGAGGTCCAGGCCGACCGGCTCGCGCTCCAGCGAGCCCTGCCCGTTCTCGGTGGCGGCCTCGAAACGCTGGTACGACAGCACCCCGTCGATCAGTCGGCCGAACCGCCGGCACTCGTCGGCGAGCCGCCGCAGGGTCCAGTTCGCCTCCGGCCAGAGCTGGCCGGCCGGGTCGCCGGCGAGCGCGTCGATCCGCCGGTGAAGGGCCGTCAGCGCCCCGCCGAGCTCGCTCTCCAGCACCGCGGTGAGGTGCTCGTTGCGGGCGACCAGCGCCAGCTCGCGGCTGCGGTCGGTGAAGGTCATCACCGCGCCGACCAGCTGGTCGCCGTCCCGGACGGGGGCGGTGGTCAGGTCGACGGTGACCGGCCGGCCGTCCTTGCGCCACAGCACGGCGCCGCGCACCCGGTGCTTGCGGCCGGAGGTGAGGGTGTCCAGCAGGGCGGACTCCTCCAGCGTCAGCGGGGTGCCGTCGGCCTTGGAGTGCTGGATCAGCGGGTGCAGCTCGCGCCCGCCGAGCTCGCTCGCCCGGTACTCCAGGATGTGCGCGGCGGCCGGGTTGACCAGCACGCAGCGGCCTTCCAGGTCCACGCCCAGCACGCCCTCGGCGGCGGCCCGCAGGATCATCTCGGTCTGCTTGTGCTGGCGGCGCAGCTCCGCCTCCACGCCGAGCCGGCCGGTCAGGTCACGGACCAGCAGGAGCAGCAGGTCGCTGCCGGACGACTGGCGCGGGCCGTCCCGGTACGGGTCGTACGGCACCAGCGGCGACAGCGCGTAGCCGCGGCCCTCGCTCGCGCCGTCGTCCGCGAAGTCGTTGCCGGAGACCTCCACGGGGAAGGCGGTGCCGTCCGTGCGCCGGGCGGTCATCCGCACGGGCCGGTCCAGCTCCTCGTCCTCGCGCGGGGCCGGGCGCATCGAGCCCGGGATCCGACTCGGGTCGAATTCGGGCAGCAGGTCGAGCACGCCCATCCCGACCAGCGAGGTGCCGGGTGCCTGCAGGCTCTGCACGGCGGCGTTGTTGGCATCGACGACGGTGCCGTTGCTGTTCACCAGCAGCAGCGCGTCGGGCAGGGCGTCGAGTATGGCGGCGAGGCGAGCAGCGCCTCGGATCGGCCTGCTGCTCACGTCGACAGGTCTCCTCGGCTCAGGGCAGCTCCTCCGGAGACGGAAGTATCTCATTGTTCTTTGCGGTCGGGACGACCCGCCTAGTAACGTACCCAGTGGTTGGTGCCGGGCCGGTAGGTTGTGGCATCATCACTGGCACACGGAACGGATCCGCCATGCGGGAACGCTCCTTGTGTGGAGGAGGCTTCGCCTAGTCCGGTCTATGGCGCCGCACTGCTAATGCGGTTTGGGCCTTCAAGCCCATCGAGGGTTCAAATCCCTCAGCCTCCGCCTCCGAAAGTCCCGTCGGCCCTCAGGCCGGCGGGACTTTCCGCGTTCCCGGCGCCGTCGCCCTCCCGGTGCCGTGCTCCCCGGATCGTTTCCGGAACGTGTCCCCGCGGCCCCTCGAGGGCTGCCTTCCGGGCCCGCCCGGGTGCGCCGTCCCGCCGGCCCTCCCGCGCCGGCCCTCCCGCGCCGGCCCTCCCGTGCCGGCCCTCCCGCGCCGGCCCTCCCGCGCCGGCCCTCCCGCGCCGGCCCTCCCGCGCCGACGCGGCCGGTTCCGGTGTTCCCGGCCGGGTCGGGCGGGGTGCGGATCAAACGATTTCGCCCCGCGTCGCAGGTCATGTAATGTTGTTCCCGCACCGCCCCGGTGGCACTGACACCAGGGCGAGCGCTCATAGCTCAACGGATAGAGCACTTGACTACGGATCAAGAGGTTGCAGGTTCGAATCCTGCTGAGCGCACCGCAATCGCGAGGCCCCAGGCTCCGGCCCGGGGCCTCGCCGCTTGCCGCACACGCCGGGCCGGGTGTGCGGGGAGGGCTCCCGGATCGGGTAGGCTTTCCCGAGTACCGCAGGGTGTCGCAAGACCCCTGAGGGCGCTCATAGCTCAACGGATAGAGCACTTGACTACGGATCAAGAGGTTGCAGGTTCGAATCCTGCTGAGCGCACCAGCCGGACCGCAGGCCCCGTCGACCACCAGGTCGGCGGGGCCTGCGGCGTTCCGCGGGGGCGCTAGGCCCGGGCGGCGCCGGGAGGGGTGCCGTGGGGATCGTCGGCGCCGAGTTCGGTGCGGTTGATCCAGGCCACGTCCCGGCGGTCGAGGAACCAGTCGGACGGCGTCAGCGGGCGGGACCGGTTGAGCGTGTCCGGTACCGGGTCGTGCCTGATCCGCCCGGCGTCGGCGCCGAGGCCGAGCAGCAGCCCGGCGATCTCGGGCGCGAGGCCGGGCGGGCCGCTGAGGTGGATGTCCCAGCCCTCCCAGTCGCCGTGCGCCCGCAGCGCGTCGGTGAGCAGCCCGTTCGCCGAGGTGCGGTCCCCGCTGTCGGCGGGCGCGGCGAGCAGGACGTCCAGGCGGGAGTGGGCTCCCACGAACGCCTCGACGGCGGCCAGGTCGTACTGGTCGTCGTCGTCCCTGGCGGCCACGAAGACCATCGCCCGACGGGGGTCGGGCTCGGCGACCAGCTGCTCCAGCAGGGCCTTGGTCTGACCCCAGCCGGTGCCGCCGGCCACCGCCAGCAGCGGGCGCCGGGAGCCGGGCACCAGGCAGGCGTCGCCGATGGCGGGGCCGAGCCGCACCCGCTCGCCGGGCATCACGTCCTCCACCAGCGCGGTGCTCAGCAGCCCGCCGCGCACCCGGCGCACGTGCAGCTCCAGGCTGCCGTCCGGGCGCGGGGCGTTGGCGATGGAGTACGGGCGCCAGACCCGGGGCACGCGCGGGCTGCACAGGGTGAGGTACTGGCCGGCGGTGAAGGGGTAGGGGCGGTCCGGTGCGAGGGTGAGCACCACGATGTCGGGGGCGGCCCGGCGGCGCCGGGTCACCTCGGCCTCCCACCAGGCGGGGGAGTCGCTCCGGTCGTCCTCGGCGGCGGCCTCGGTCATCACCTGGGCGATCACCGTGAAGGCCTCGGTCCAGGCCTTCTCGATCTCCTGGGTCCAGGAGTGGCCGGAGAAGTGCCGCAGGGCCGCGATCAGGCTCGCCCCGACGGCCGGGTAGTGCTCGGGCGCGGCCTGGAACTTGCGGTGGTCGCGCCCGAGCGCGCGCAGGTAGCCGGTGAGCGGGCCGGGGCTCTCCAGCCGCAGGACGAGCTGGGTGAGCGCGGCGAACAGGCGGTCGCGCTGCTCCGCCATCTCCTCGGGGAAGTAGTCGCGGACCCCGGGGTGGTGGGCGAAGAGGTGGGCGTAGAAGTACTTGGCCATGTGGTCGGCGCGGCGCTCGACGACGGCGAAGCTGGCGCGGATGACCGCGGGGTCGAAGGGCACCGCAGCGGCCTCAGGAGCTGGACTGCGCGGCGGTGATCGCCTCGCTCATGGTGGCGGTGACGACGCCGTGGACGGCCGTCCAGGAGGCCTCCACCTCGGGGGTCCAGGCCTCCTCGCCCGCGAAGTGGCGCAGGCTGGCGAGCAGGCTGGCCCCGACGGCGGGGAAGTGCTCCGGCAGGGCGCCGTAGCGCGCGTGCCGGGTGCCGAGGCCGGTGAGGATCCCGACCAGCGTCTCGGTGTCCTCCAGGTGCGTGACCAGGGCGCCCAGGGCGGCCCACAGCTGGTTCTGCTGGTCGTCGAGGTGCTCGGCGAAGAGGGGCCGCAGTTCGGGGTTGTGCTCGAACAGGTGCTGGTAGAAGTACGCGGTGACGGCGGCGCCATGGGGTTCGACGATGGCGAAACTGCTCTTGATGAGAACGGGATTAATGGTCACGGGCGCCGACTCTACTGAGCGCGCGGGTAATTCGAACAGAGATAGCCGATGAATGGTCAAATACTGGTCAGTAACGGTCGGTTGGAGCGGCACGGACGCGGTCCGGACTGCGTCACTCCGGGTGGTGTCCGGTGCCATCCGGGTGTCGGGGAGGGAGAGGGGACGGCCATTTGGGTACGACCTGGGCAAGGGTGACGGTGTCGGAGTATTACCGGCTCGTGATCGTGATTCCGTTTTGTCGGATCTTGTGTCCGGACCCCCTTCGGGTGGCCGAGGCCGAAGGAGCGCCGGATGAGCCGACCGTGGTCGCAGCCCGCCGCCGGCGCGCCGCCGTACGAGCGCCGTACGGGGCGGAGCCGTGTCCTCGCCCCGGGGCCGGCGGTCCTCCTCCTCGCCGCCGCCCTGCTGCTCGGCTGGACCGCCCCTCCCGCCCGGGCGCAGCAGACCCCTGACGGCTGGTCGGACCAGGGCCGCGCGACCCTCCCCTCCGGACTCGCCGTCCAGCTGGAGTTCGCCGCCGCCCCCGGTGTCACCGCCACCGCCGAGCCGGGCCGGCTGGCCGACCCCTCCGGCGGCGCCCGCCCCGCCGCGTACGCGGACGGACTGCGGCCCGGCGCCCCCGCCCGGGCGTTCACGCTCGCCGAGGACCGCCCCCGGGCGGACGGCTCCTGGCGGACCCTGGGCACCCTGCGGATCGCCTTCTCCCGCCCCGTGCGCAGCCCCCGACTGCACGTCAGCGGCCTCGCCGCCCACAGCGCCGACGGCGCCGGCAGCACCGCCACCGCGGCCCGGCTGACCGTCACCGGCGGCTCGCCGGCCGCCCCCGTCCTGGCCCCCCGGACGGCCTGGACGGGCTGGACGGTGGCGGAGAACGCCCTCGGCCCCGGCCGGGCGGACGGCGGCGCGCCCGACGCCGTGGCCGAGGGCAGCCTCGAACTCGCCGGCACCTTCAGCACCGCCACCCTGCGGATCGAGCAGCGCGCCAGCACCCGGGGCGGCGCCACCGCACCCGCCCCCCTGCGCCAGGCGTACACCGTCACCCTGGACGAGACGCTCGGCACCGCGCCCGCCGGCTACACCAACGCCTCGCACCTCGCCACCGACCTCCTGCTCGGCGCGGACGCGAACCCCGGGCCGGCCCGCGAGGCCGGGTCCGGCGTCGCCCGTGCCGGTTCGGGCGCCGCCCGGGTCGCCGCCGGGCCCGTCGCGGGCTCCGCCGACCCCGGTCCGCTGGTCGAGCTCGACCACGGCGCCGGCCGCCGCAGCGTCTTCGCCGACCGGACCCCGCCCAGGCCCGAGCCGGGGCGCGGGGAGTACCAGGGCGCCGATCCGGCCGTCCGGTACCCGGCCGAGGCGTCGATCGGGCGCTACTACCGGCTGAGCGTGCCCGTCTCGGCCGGTGGCACCCCGGCCACCCTGGCCGGCTGGATCGACTTCGACCGCAACGGGCGCTTCGACGCCGCCGAACGCGTCCAGACCGAGGCCCCCGCCGGAGCCACCGCGGCGGGACTCGAATGGATCGTCCCGCCCGGCGCCTCCTCCGGCGAGACCTGGGCCCGGCTGCGGATCGGCCGGGAGGCCGCCCAACTGGTCGCCCCCGGCGGCTTCGCCGACTCCGGCGCGGTCGAGGACCAGCGCGTCCGACTCGCCGTCGGTGCGGCCAGGCCCGAGATCGGCAGTCCGGTCGCCGGCAGCACGGTGGCGGACGCCCGCCCGCAGGTCCGCGGCGAGGGCGCCATCGCGGGTGCGGCGGTCGAGATCCGGGAGGGCACCGCCGTGCTCTGCCGGGCCGCGGTCGGCCAGGGGGGAGCCTGGAGCTGCCGCCCCGACAGCCCGTTGAGCCAGGGCCCGCACAGCCTGACCCCGGTCGAGACCACCACCGGCGGGGTGGTGCTCACCGGCGACCCGGTGCGCTTCGCCGTCAAGAGCGGGCCGCCGGCCGCCCCGCTGCTGTCCCTGCCGGAGTTCACCAACGACCCGGCACCGCTGCTCACCGGGACGGGCGAGCCGGGCAGCACCGTCTCGGTCGGCGACACCGTCCCGGGCGGCGACCGGCCCGCCGCCGTTGCCACCGCGGGTGCCGCCGCCGCGGCGACTGCCGTCCCGGCCGCCGGCGAACTCTGCAGCACCCGGGTCGGGTCCGCGGGCACCTGGGCCTGCCTGCCGGTCGAGAACCTGTCGGACGGGACGCACCGGCTCACCCCGGCCGCCGTCGACGCGGCCGGCAACCGGGCGACGGGCCCGGCGGTCGCGCTGGTCGTCGACACGGTGGCGCCGGCCGCCCCCGTCCTGAGCAGCCCGGCGGCGGGGGAGGTCCTTCGTGCGGCCCGCCCTCGGTTCGCCGGCCGCGCCGAGGGCGGGGCGACCGTCACCCTCGCCGCCCGGGCCGACTCGGCTCCGACCTCGACCTCGACCTCGACCCCGGCTTCGGCTTCGGCTTCGACGGAGGCGATCCCGGTCTGCAGCGCGGTGGCCGCGGTCGACGGCGGCTGGAGCTGTACGGCCGCCAGGGACCTCGCGGTCGGCGTCCACTCACTGGTCGTCAGCGCCACCGACCGGGCGGGCAACGGGACGGCGGCGCACCCGGTCACCGTCCGGGTCGGCGCGCCGGTCGGAGCCCCGGTGGGGACACCGTCGGGGTCGCCGGCGGGGAGGCCCTCAGCGGTGCCCACGCCTGGCACGCCGACACCGACGTCGACACCGAAGCCGACGCCGACACCACCGGCCCCTGCGGGCGCCGCCGCCGCCCCGTCCGCCTCCGGTCCCGCTTCCGTCACCGCCGCCTCTTCCGCCGCCCTGCCCGCCACCTCTTCCGCCTCCGCGTCGCCCGCCGGGCGGCGCTCCGCCGGGGTGCTGCCGCCCGGCGGCTCCTCGGCCGATCGGGTGGCCCCGGCCGCCCCCGACTCGGCGAGCTCCGACCAGGCGCTCGCGGCGCCCTGGGCCATCGGCACGGTGGCCCGGCACCGGGTGGAGTCGACCGGGTGGCGGGCGGCTCTCGCCGGGTGCCTGCTGCTGCTCACCGGGGTGGGGCTGATCACCCGCCGGGTGTTCGGGCGGGGGCCCGGCCGGCGGCGGCGCTGAAGACCTTCGTGAACCCACCCACCATGTGCCTGCGCGTCAGCTCGGATTCGGACGGTTCGTCAGTGAATGTCGACACGCTTGGCGTTAAATGTCGCATTTGATGACATATGAACTTAGCCTGAGTTCGGCACTGCCCGTCAGATCCGGGCCGCCCGTTGCGCGACACACCGACCCCGAGGATCCGTGCATGGACGTCACCCGCGATTCTTCGCAGCGACCCGACAATCTGGCCAACGCCCTCACCCGGCCGTTGCCCGAACCGCAGACGGCGGGCGCCAGCCCGCTCGCCAAGGCGAGCAAACTGCCGCTGGAGCAGATGGCCAGGCGGACGGCGCCGCGTACCGTCCTCGACCCGCTGGACGGACCCGCCACCGAGCCGATGGCCGCTCAGCCCGTCCAGCCGGTCCAGCCGGTGCAGCCGGTACCTGCGCCGGGCGGCGGGCGTTCGGCCCGGCCGGTCCCGCCGGAGGAGGAGACGGTGGTCCGGCCCACGGCCTCCCGCCGCCCCCCGCGCACCGATCCGGCCCTGCGCGAGCACCGCGCCGTCGCGCTGCCGGGCTGGCTCGGCCTGCTCGCGCTGCTGGCCGGCCTCGCCGGCGTCGTCCTGGTGCTCGCCCGGACGGGGGTCATTCCGCACTGGAGCGCCCTGCCGGACATCCGCACCGGAGCGGCCCGGGCGAGCGCCCGACCGGTGGTCGCCCTGCGGGACGTCGCCGCCGCCTCCGGAGCCGGTCTGCTGATCCTGCTCGTCCTGGCCGGACTGCTGGCCAACGCCGGCGGCGAGACCCGGGTGCTGACCCGCTGGGGCCGCTACCGGGGCACCGTCCGCCGGACCGGACTGGTCTGGGTCAACCCGCTGCTGCGCCGGCGCCGGGTGGACGTGCGGCTGCGCCACTGGCGCAGCGAGCCGGTCAACGCCGTGGACCGGACGGGTACGCCGATCGTGGTCCGGCTGCTGATCGTCTGGCGGGTCAAGGACACCGCGCGGGCCCTGCTCTCGCTCGCCGACCACGAGAACTACCTGCGCGAGCAGGTGCACGCGGTGCTCACCCGGACGGCCTCGACGCTGCCCTGTGACAGCGACTCGGTGCCCGGGCCGGCGCTGCGGGACGGCCAGTGGTTCGCGGACGAGCTCACCCGGGCGCTGGCGGCCGAGGTCGCGCCGGCCGGCCTGGAGGTCTACTCCGTGCAGCCGATGGCGCTCGACTACGCCCCCGAGGTCGCGGAGTCGATGCGGCGCCGCCGCCTCGCGGACCTCGACGCGGGCCTGCGCACCGTGCTCGTCGACGACGCGGTGGAGGCGGCCGCGCTCGCGGTCCGCCGGCTGGAGCGGGCGACCGCCCACGAGTTGGACGAGGCGGCGCGCAGCGCCCTGATGGAGCACCTGCTCGTGGCGTTCGTCGCCCCGTCAGGAGTGGCCGCCTCGGTGCCATCCCCCAGTGTCCGGGCCGGCGGACCCTCGCCGGCCGTCCGGGCCGGGCGTAAGGAAGGACGACCCCGATGAGGATAGCCACCGCACCCGCCGCCGCCGATCCGGCGCTGGCGGGGTTCGTGGAGAGCCCGCACAGCATCCCCGCCGTGGCGGGCTGCCGCTGCCACGGCTGCGCGGCCCGACCGCGCACGCCCGCCCGGGTCGCCCGGCCGGGGGAGAGCCGAATACACCGCACGGTACGGAACACCTGCCTGGCGACCACCGTCATGGCGGGCGCCGGAGTGGTCGGCCTGGGCGCCGGCGCGGCGCACGCCGCGCCCGCGCCGGTGAAGCAGGGCTGGGACGGCTCCCGCTACTGGTTCAAGGGCGTCGGCGGCGAGTGGCGCTACACCAGCCGCTACGACGTCTACCTGAACCGGATCGGCGCCAGGCCGGCCGCCCCGGCCGCGACCCCCGCCGCGGGCGGCCCGCCCGCCGCCGGCGCCGCGGCCGGGACGGGCATCACCCAGGGCTGGGACGGCTCCCGCTACTGGTTCAAGGGTGTCGGCGGCGAGTGGCGCTACACCAGCCACTACGACGTCTACCTCAGCCGCATCGGCCGCAGTCCCGCCGCGCCGGGCTCCGGCGCCCGGTCCGAGGGCGCGGCGTCCGGACCGGCCCGGGACACCGCCTCGGACTCGGGGTCGGACTCGGGATCGGGCTCGGAGGCGGGCAGCACCGAGGCCGCCGTCGCCTACGCGCTGGCGCAGGTCGGCAAGCCCTACCTGTGGGGCGGCAACGGCCCGGGCGGGTTCGACTGCTCGGGGCTGGTCCAGCAGGCCTTCCGCCGCAGCGGCGTCGCCCTCCCCCGGGTCGCCGACGACCAGTACGCGGCGAGCACCCCGATCGGTGCCGGTGACCTCCGGCGCGGGGACCTGCTGTTCTGGTCCGACAACGGCCGGGCGTCGGCGATCCACCACGTCGGGATCTACCTCGGTGGCGGCACGTTCGTCGAGGCCCCGCGGCCGGGCCGGAACGTGCGGGTCTCGACGCTCAGTGCCGGCTTCTACCCGACCCACTTCGGACGGCCGTAGCCGTTCGAACAGCAGTACGGGCGGGTCGCGATGCAACCCGTCGCGCCCCGCCCGCGTCGCCGTACTCGCCCGCCCCGCTTGTCCACAGGCCTGTGGACAAGTGGGGCGGGTTCGGTCCGTCCACAGCCTGTGGACGGCGGCCGGGGACGATCAGGCGGAGGCCTCGTCCAGCAGGGCCAGCTCCTCCGGGGTGAGCCGCAGGGCGGCGGCGGCCAGCAGCGGGGCCACCTGCTCCACCGTACGGGCGCTGGCGATCGGCGCGGCGACGGTCGGCCGGGACGCCAGCCAGGCCAGCGCCGCCGTCGCGGGCAGCACGCCGTGCGCGGCGGCGACGGCGTCCAGGGCGTCCAGCACCTTCGGGCCGCGCGGGTCGTCCAGGTAGCGGGCGGCACCCTGCGCCCGGGCGCTGTCCACCCCGGGGCCGCCGGGCCGGTACTTGCCGGTCAGGAAGCCCGAGGCCAGCGCGAAGTACGGCAGCGAGGAGAGCCCGTGCGCCGCGACGACCTCGGCCAGCGGCCCCTCATAGGTGGAGCGCGAGACCAGGTTGTAGTGCGGCTGCACCGCCACGTACCGGGCCAGGCCCTCGCGCTCGGAGAACTCCAGTGCCTCGGCGAGCCGTTCGGCGCTGATGTTGGAGGCGGCGATCTCGCGGACCTTGCCCTCCCGGACCAGCTCGTCCAGCGCCACGGCGAACTCCTCCACCGGCGTCGCGGGGTCGTCGCGGTGGGTGTAGAGCAGGTCGATCCGCTCCACGCCGAGGCGGCGCAGCGACTCCTCCGTCGCGGACTTCACGGTGTGCGCCTTCAGCCCGGTCCACTCGGGGTGCGCCCCGACCTTGGTGGCCACCACGATCTCGTCCCGGTTTCCCCGGCTGCGCAGCCAGTTGCCGATGATGGCCTCCGACTCGCCGCCCGTGTTGCCCGGCACCCAGGCCGAGTACACGTCCGCGGTGTCGAGGAAGTCGCCGCCGCCGGCCGCGAAGGCGTCGAGCACGGCGAAGGACTGCGCCTCGTCCGCCGTCCAGCCGAAGACGTTGCCGCCGAGCGCGAGCGGGAACACCGTCAGGTCGGAGGTGCCGAGGGTCACACGGGGGCGGGGGTCACTGTGGATTTCGGTCATGCCCGAAGTCAACCCGATCGAACGAGCCGCCGTTCCGGTACCCCGTAGGCTTCACGATGTTGTCGTACGGCCGTTGCACGGGAGGCCGCCCGGGCCGGTGACCGGTTCGGAGGGGATCCGGGGTGTCGGCGGGGCGGGCGGATTGGTTAGAGTCCCTGCCATGGCTGACAACGACTACGACCCCGCCGGCAGCACCCAGATGTTCCGGGCGTTCGTCGACGAGACCCCGGCCCCGCAGGCGCCCGGCTCCGTCTCCACCTATGGCAGCAGCCGCGGCGGCAGCCGCACCGGCGTGATCGCCGGCGTGGCCGTCGTGGTGGTGGCCGCGCTGGCCGTCGTCATCTGGCTCGCGGTCAAGTAGGAACCCCGCAGGACGCCGGGCAGGCCAGCCTGCCCGGCGACCCGTCCTGTCCGGCGCTCGATCCGGCGGCACCGCCGCGTGGTGACCGCTCCTGCCCCGAACGGCCGTGGCCGGCCGGGGCGGGAGGCCGGAGCCCCCCGGCCGCGGCCGGCCACGGGTCGGAGCGCCCGCTCAGCAGGCCTTCCGCCAGGCGTCCAGCTCCAGGTGCTTCTGCATCGAGCTGAGGCCCAGCGACTTCGCCTGTCCGCAGAACTTGTCCGTCGACACCTTGTACTCGACGTGCAGCACCGCCTTGCCCGCCTTGATGAACGGGCTGAGCTTCGCGCACTCGTCGAACTCCGCGCACTGCTCGTTCACCGCGAAGTCGAAGTCGCCCACCAGGGCCGGGATCTGGTCGAGGTCGTTCTTCAACGCGACCGCCAGACCGCGCTCGTGCGCCAGGGCGGCGATCATGCGGTTGTACTTCAACTGGTCGTCCGCGGTCAGCGGGAAACCGGTCTTGTTGATGTAGGCGTCCAGGAGGTCGGGCTCGACCGCGTCGAAGCCCTTCGCCCTGCACATGTCGAAGCGGGTCGCCATCAGCGGCTTCAGCTTGTCGATCTCCCGGATGTCGAACCACTTCTCGCCCTGCCAGCCGTTGCCCGAGCCCTGGAGGCTCTTGGAGAAGGCCGCGGCGTCGGGGCGGAAGTCCTCCCAGGAACCGGCGTTGACGTAGCAGATCACCTTGCGACCCTTGGCGTGCAGCGCCGCGACCACCGAGGCGTCGTGCTCGAAGCCGTCGATGTCGTAGACCGGCACGTCCACCGACTGGTCGAGGGTGCCGCCGAGCTGCCACTGCCAGGTGACGCCGGGCTTGGGCTGCCACACCGCGCCGGCCGGCGCCGGGGCGGTCGCCCCGCCGGTGGGCCGGGCGCCGGTCGGCGCCGGGGGTGTGCCGGGCGCCGGGGTCGTGGTGCCCGTCGGGCTGCTGCCGGGGCTCGCGCTGGCGCTGTCGGAGGGGGTGTCCGACGGGGTGCCCGGCTGGGGGTCCGCGGGAGCGGTGGCGACCGGGGTTCCGGAGCCCGTCGCGTCGGCGGAGGTGTCGTCGTCACCGTCGTCCGATCCGCTGCACGCACTTGCCAGCAGCGCGGTGGTCAGGACGAGGGCGGCCAGCATGGGCCGGGAACGGCGGGTCACAGTACTCGAACTCCGGATCGGATCGGGTCGGTCTGGTCTGGTGGCCCCGGGGGTGCGGGGCCCGGTGTCGGGGCTGGTCCGCGCGGGCCGGGTGCGGCGCCGGGGTCAGCCCTGGGCCTGGAGGGCGGTCAGCTCGAACGGCAGCGTGGACCACGGGTTGTCACCGCTGCCGGGGACGGCGCAGCCGACCCCCGCTCTTCGCGCGGTGATCAGCGCGGCGGCCTCGGCCGCCGCCTCGGCCGGCACGTCGTACACCAGGTGGCAGAAGTGCGCGGCGGCGTGACGGCCCGTCCAGAGCGGCAGGGTCATCTCGCGGTACGCCTCCCAGTCGCCCTCGAAGGTGACCAGCAGGTCCGCCAGGCCGATCTCCGCGTAGCCCGGCTCGGGGTGGTCGCCGTGGCCGAACACCACGGTGGCGCAGCCGGCCGCCCGGGCGGCGGTGGCCAGCCGGCGGTAGTGCGGCAGGGCGCCGGAGTGGGCGGCGACCTGGTCGAAGTAGACGCCGTCGGTGTCATACCACTGACGGTACGTCAGCAGATCGGCGACCACGGCCGCGTGCGGGCGCCGGCCGTAGTCGGTGTCGGAGTAGGCGAGCAGCGGTATGCCGGCCGCGCGCAGCTCGTCGGCGCCGGCCGCGAACACGTTGTCGTAGGCGTCGCCCGGCCCGTCGGCGATGTTGATGACGACGGCCGCGACCCGGGCCGGGCCGGCGGCGGCGACCGCCTGCCAGGCCGCCGGGTCCACCGCGGGGTGGACGTACAGCGGCACCAGCAGGCGGCCGTCGTCGGAGGTGCCGGCGGTCATCCGGCGACCGGTTCCGGGGCGGTGCTCGACCAGAGGTCGCGCAGGGTGACGTCGAGGTCGGTCTCCGGCTTCCACCCCAGCTCCCGGGCCGCGAGCGAGACGTCCGCCTGCTGCCAGGAGACCGCGGCGGACCGCTCCGAGCCCGCACCGCTCTCGTCGATCCGGCCGGCGAAGGCGGCCGCGGCCACCAGTCCGTCCGCGATCGCCCGCACCGGCCTGGCCACGCCCGAGGCCAGGTTGATCACCCGGGGCAGCGGCCGGTCGGCCGAGACCGCGAGCGCGACCGCCCGGGCGATGTCCCGGGCGTCCACGAAGTCGCGGTACGCGGAGAGGTCGCCGACCTCCACCACGCCGTCGGCGCCCGCCCGGCGCAGCTCGGCGGCGAGCCGGCCGGGCAGCGAGCCGGCCGGCGCACCCGGACCGACCGGGTTGAAGACCCGCAGCACGACGGCGTCCAGCCCGGAGCCGGCCACCGCGAGGCTGCCGGCCAGCTTGGTGGCGCCGTACACCCCGACCGGGCGGGGCTGTGCGGACTCCGTCAGCGAGGTGCCCTCCTCGCAGGCGCCGTACTCGCCGGCCGAGCCGATGTGCACCAGCCGGGCCTGCGGGGCGCCCTCCCGGAGCGCCTCGCAGAGCACGGCCGGGCCACGGGCGTTGACCTCGGCGAGTTTGACGGCGCTGCCGGCCACCGCGCCGGCGAAGTTGACCACCGCGTCGACCGCGAGCTGCCGGAGCTGCTCGGCCAGCACGTCGGCGCGGGCCGTCGCGAGGTCGAGCGGCAGGTCGTGGGCGGCCCGGCGGCCGCCGGTGAGCACGGTCGTGCCCGGCAGCGCGCGCAGGGCGTCGGCGGCGTGCCGGCCGAGGAAGCCGTCGGCGCCGAGGAGCAGGACTCTCACGCGGCCCGCCCGTCGGCGCCGGCGGGCGCGGCCGGTTCGGCGGAAGGGTCCGCCGCGGTCCGGGCCGCCGGGATCGGGGCCGGGGTCTCGGCCGGGCCCGAGGGAACGGCGTGCAGGCCCTCGGGAGCCTCGTCGCGCAGCAGCAGCGAGCGGTGCGTCGCGAACTCGGCGTTGGCCCGGTCGTAGTCGTCCGGGCGACCGATGTCGAGCCAGTAGCCGCTGAACTCGTAGGCGGAGGGCGGGGTCTCGGCGGCGAGCAGGTCCAGGACCAGCTCGTCGAAGCCGAGCGGCAGCCCCGGCGTGTACTTGGCGAGGGTGGAGCGGGACACGCCGTACACGCCCATCGACACGCGGTAGTCGATGCTCGGCTTCTCCTGGAAGCCGGTGATGCTGCTGCCCTCGGTGGTCAGCACGCCGAAGTCGATCTTGACCTGGCGGGCGTAGGTCGCGATGGTCAGCGGCGCCTTGGACTCCTCGTGGTGCTTGAGCACCCCGGCGAAGTCCAGGTCGGTGAGGATGTCGCCGTTCATCACCAGGAAGTTCTCCGGCAGCCGGTCCTGCATGGTGAGCAGCGGGCCCATGGTGCCGAGCGGGCTGTCCTCGACGGCGTACCCGACCCGCAGCCCCCACTGCGAACCGTTGCCGACGTAGGCCCGGATGATGTGGCCGAGGTGGCCGATCGCGAGCGTCACGGTCTTGAAGCCCGCCGAGGCGAGCTGGCGCATCACGATCTCCAGGATCGCGTGCTGGTCGCCGATCGGGACGAGCGGCTTGGGAAGGGCGGTGGTGTAGGGCCGAAGGCGTACGCCCTTGCCGCCGGCCAGGATCACTGCGTGCATGGTGGTTCCCCCACGGAAGACGATGGCTGCATGAGCTGGACGGGTCAGACGTTGTAGAGGTCGGTCTTGTAACGGGACAGGTTGGCCGGGTCCCGGAAGAACTCGATGGTCTGCTCCAGGCCCTCCTCCAGCGAGTGGCCCGGGGCCCAGCCGGTGGCGGTGCGCAGCCGGGTGGCGTCCGCGACCAGGCGCATGACCTCGGAGTTGGCCGGGCGGATGCGCTGCTCGTCCTCCTTGACGGTGACGTCGACGCCCATCAGCTTGCCGACCAGGGTGACCAGGTCGCCGACCGAGATCTCGCCGCCGGTGCCGGCGTTGAAGGTCTTGCCGACCACGGTCTCGGCGGGCGCGGTGCCGACGGTGCGGAAGGCGGCGGCGGTGTCCTTGACGAAGGTGAAGTCACGGGTGGGGCGCAGGTCGCCGAGGGTGATCACGGTCTCGCCGGCGGCGAGCTGGGCGATCACGGTCGGGATGACGGCGCGCATCGACTGGCGCGGGCCGAAGGTGTTGAACGGGCGCAGCGTGACGACCGGGGTCTCGAAGCTCGCGTGGTAGCTGTCCGCGAGGCGGTCCCCGCCGGCCTTGGAGGCGGCGTACGGGGACTGCGTGTTGATCGGGTGGTCCTCGGTGATCGGCACGGTCTGCGCGGTGCCGTAGGTCTCGCTGGTGGAGGTGTGCACCAGGCGCGGGATGTCGAGGTGGCGCACGGCCTCCAGGACGTTCAGGGTGCCGGTGACGTTGGTCTCGATGTACGAGTGCGGCGCCCGGTAGGAGTAGGGGATCGCGATCAGCGCGGCCAGGTGGTACACCGCCTCGGTGCCCTTGACCAGGCCGTTGACCGAGCCCGGGTCGCGGACGTCGCCGAGGACGATCTCGACCGAGTCGAGGACCTCGCGGTCGAGGGTCTCCAGCCAGCCGAAGGACGAGAAGGAGTTGTACTGGACCATCGCGCGGACCTGGTGGCCGTCGGCGACCAGGGTCTCGACGAGGTGGGAGCCGATGAAGCCCTCGGCTCCGGTGACGGCGACGGTGCTCATACGCGTGATTTCTCTCTCTGGTGGGGTGGGTGGGTCGGTGGCTGAGGGCGGGTGGTGCTTCGGGCCGCGGGGCCCGCGCCCTTCAGCGGTGCTTGGTCGTTCTGCCGAGCGCGGGCCCGGCGATGGCGGTGAGGAGGAGCGCGGCCGCCCCGCAGCCGAGGAGCTGCAGGAGGGTCGGTTCCGCACCGGCCAGCAGCCCGGCGCACTCCGCGATCGCGGCGGCCAGGCAGATCAGGGCGGTGCTCCAGCTGTGGCCGAAGGCGTTCAGCAGCAGGGCCAGCCAGAGCGCGCCGCCGAGGACCAGCAGGGCGCCCAGTTGGACGGTCCCCAGGGTCGGCGCTCCGGGCCAGAGCACGGTGGCGGCCGCGTCCAGCGCGGCCACGGTGGTGAGGTAGGTGAAGAGGCAGCCGAGCAGGACGCCGCCCGTCCGGCGGACGAACTGCCCCGGGGTGTGGCTGGTGCGCAGCGCGGCCACCGCCATCGCCCGGTAGCGGAAGAGCAGCCACTCGGCGAGGCCGAGACTGAGCGTCAGCGCGATCATCGCCGGCCCGGTCGGCGCCGCCGCCTGGCCGAGCGGCACGCCCTCGCCGACCGCCTGGTGGATGGTGGTGCCGAGCCCGGCGATCAGCGTCAGGGTGCCGACCGCGAGACCGAACAGGCCCTGCGGGATCTCCTGGCTCAGCGGCAACCGCAGCACGGTGGCGTCCTGTTCGGCGCGCAGGCAGCGGACCACCTCGCGGGTGGCGAGCGCCAGCGCGAGGACGAGGGTGGAGAGCAGCACGACCGTCCGGACCACCTGCGGCACGTCCACCGCGAGCACCACGCCCGCGCCGAGCGCCGACGGTGCCAGGGCGATCAGCAGGGACTTCTCCCGGCCCAGTACCAGCAGCACGCTGGCCGCCGCCAGGTAGCCGGACTGGCCGGCCGCGAACAGCAGCGAACTGAGCGGGCCGCCCACCACGTAGGCGCTGACGGCCGCGACCAGCGCGCCCGCCGGAGCGCCGATGGCCAGACAGCGGCCGGCGGCGCGGCGCCGGCCGCGCCCGAGCCAGGCGTACGAGCGGTGCGCGAGCGCCTGGTTCCAGGACCAGCTGGCCAGCGTGGCGACGGACAGCGCGACCATGCCGGAGGGCAGGCCGAAGCGCATCCGCTCGACCGCGAAGAGGTTGGCGCCGAGCAGGTAGCCGAGGCCGGGCAGCGCGAACACCAGGCCGCGCACCACGCAGCGCCACGGGTCGGCGCGCCAGGGGTTGGCGAACTCGGCGCTCGGGCCGGGGTAGCGCCGGGCGACCTTGGTGAACAGCTCCTCGGCGAGGGTGAAGGAGTCGGGCCGGCCGTAGTTCAGCGCGGCCTGCTCGTCCGTCAGCCCGTCCGACTCCAGGAAGGCCGCGATCTCGTACGGGTGCACGGCGTCCGCGCAGACGTCGGCGAGCCGCTCGGCGAGCGCGTCGATCGGGTCGGCGGAGAGGTCCAGGCCCTCGTCGGCCGGGTCCGGCGGGGCCGGGCGGCGGCGCTGGCGCGGCAGGGTCCGCAGCTGCATGGTCTGCTCGGCCCACTCGGGGCCGGCCTCGTCGGGGACGAGTCGCAGCGGGCCGCTCATCGTGCCTCCTGGAGGTTCTCCGCGCGCCGGCCCCAGCTGGTGACCGGACGGGAGCCGGCCGCGCCGGCGGGCTCCGGCTGCAGCCCCGGGCCGTCGCCGCCGACGGCGACGACGCCCTCGGGCAGCCAGCGGGCGGTGCCGAGCAGCTCGGTGTAGATGTTCCGGAAGCCGTCGATGTTCTGCCGCAGGGTGAACTGCTCGATCACCCGCAGCCGGGCCTGCTCGCCGAGCCTGGCCCGCCGCTCGGGGTCGCGCAGCAGCTCCAGGGCGGCGGCGGCCATCGGCTCGGGCTCGCGCGGCGGGACGACCAGGCCGGTGTCGCCGACGGCCTCGCGCACGCCGCCGACGTCGGTGGAGACCGTCGAGCGGCCGCAGGACATCGCCTCGATCAGGGTGAACGGGAAGCCCTCGCTGATGCTGGAGAGCATCACCACGTTGCCGGCCGCGTAGGCGTCGGTGATGTCGGCGACCCGGCCCTCGAAGACCACCGAGTCGGCGATCCCGAGTTCGGCTGCCAGGGCTATGCAGCCGTCGCGGTAGCCCTCGCCGCCCTTGGGGGTGCCGCCGAACAGCCGCAGCTTGGCGTCGGGCATCTCCTTGAGGACGATCGCGAAGGCCCGGATCAGCGTCTCCAGGTCCTTGATCGGGTCGACCCGGCCGGCCCAGCTGAGGGTGGGCGTCTCGGGCTCGGGCCCGGCGGGCGGGAACGCCGCGGGGTCGACGCCGTTGTACACGGTGCGGATGTGGGCGGACGGGGTGCCGCCGCGCTCCTCCCAGCGCCGGTTGTACCGGTTGCCCGGGGTCACCAGCGCGGCACGGCGGTAGCTCTCCTCGGCGAGCATCCGGTAGAAGCCCAGCAGCAGCGCCTTGACCGGCCAGCGGTAGGGGCCGGTGCGGTAGCCGAGGTAGCGCTCGCGCAGGTAGATGCCGTGCTCGGTGAGCAGGAACGGTACGCCGTACTGCTGGGAGGCGATCAGGCCGGGCAGGGTGGCCAGGCCGCCGCTGGCCGCGTGCGCCACGCCGCCCTGCGGCGGCTCGACCGACAGCGGTCGCAGCGCGTGCTCCAGCAGGTCGGTGGCGTTCAGCGCGTCGTGCAGGGTCGGCCGGGAGACGGCGGTCGGCAGGTAGTCACGGGTCCAGACGCGCTGGAGGGTGCGCAGGGCGGGCTCGCTGCGCAGCGCCGGGCTGAGCAGGCCGCGCCGGGCGAGGTCGGCGAAGCCGTACAGCTCGGTGCCGAAGTGGGTGGTGTAGACCGGGTCGAGGATGGAGTGCAGGAAGCGCTCGTACGCGTCGAGGAATCTCCGCAGCTCCTTGCGGCGCGGCGGCTTGGCACCCGAGGCCGGGCCCCAGAGCGGTGCGGTGGTCACCGACCGCACGTTGGCGGGCAGTTCCCAGGCGAGCGGCTCGTGGCCGGTGCCGGTCACCGCGACGATGTCGAAATCGACGTCCGGCATGCCCTGGACGAGCTGGTCGCACCAGACACTCACGCCCCCGTGCTGGTGCGGATACGTCCCCTCGGTGAGCAGGGTGACGCGCATCCCCGATCCCCCTCCTTCTCCGTCGACGTCCGCTGTGGTGGGGCGGACGTACAGCCGGTGGTGGGGGGGGGGGGCCCCCCCCCCCCCCCCGGCGGGGGGGGGGCGGGGTGGCGGGGGGGCCGCCCTTGCGGGGGGCATGGGCCCGGCGGGGGTGGGCGCCGGGGTGGGGCCCGCGCTGGCGCCG
>NZ_JBHUSG010000004.1:167692-248501 GCF_042673745.1 Kitasatospora sp. NPDC057015 | reverse complement strand
GCCCCCGGGGTGCGCGGGGGCCCGCCCCCCCCCGACCCCCCCCCTCCGCGGTCGCGGCCGGGGGGGGGGGGGGGCCCCCCCCGGGGGGGGGGGGGGGGGCGCCCCCCCCCCACCACCGGTCCTGCGAACTACTGCTTGCCGGACTTGCCGGACTTGCCGGTGGACTTGCCCGCGGCGGGCTTGCCCGCGGTGTTGGCCCCGGCCTTGCCCGCGAGGGCCTTGCCGAGGACGGGCTTGCCACTGCCGGGCACCAGCGTCGCCGCGTCGGTCCGGTCGGTGTCGGTCGGGCCGACGGGCACCGCGGTGGCGGCGCCGCTCGGCACGACCGTCTTGGCGGCCGGGGCGGTGACGGGCGCCGTCTTGGCGGCGGCGGCAGCGGCGGCGGCCGGGGCCGCCGGGGTCTGCGCGGCCGTCAGCTTCAGCGTGACCGTGCTCTGCAGCGAACCGGCCTTGACCCAGCCCGACAGCGTACCCGCGTAGGCGGTGCCGAAGGCGGTGCTGCCGAAGGTCAGCTTCTGGACGGTGCCGGTCGGCATGGTGGCCTCGCTCGCCAGACCGGCGGGCGCGTTCACCGTGACGGTGTCACCGATGCGGTACGCGGTGACCTGGCCGGCCGCGAGGGCGGTGTTCCAGGCCGCACGGCGCTGGAACTCGGCGCCGATCTCACGCTGGGGCAGGTTCACGACCGGGGCGTTGTCCGCGTACAGGTTGCGGTACGTGGACAGCACCGTCTCCAGCACCGGGTAGACGATCCGGCCCTCGGCCAGGTTCGACTGGTGGATGAAGTGCGGCCGCGGGTCGTTGTTGAGCACGTGGCCCAGGTCGATCCGCGCCTCCAGCGGCACGATGTACGAGGTGTAGCCGGTGGAGGTGTTCAGCGGGGTGGTGAGGCAGGTGGAGTTCGCGTTGTTCTCGCAGACCCCGCTGCCGCCGTTGGCCGCGCTGGTGTAGATCCAGTTGTACTCGTCGGTCTCCTCCACCGCCGTGCCGGCGTTGTAGAAGACGTTCATCGGGTACCGCGGCACGGTCAGCGTGGAGCTGCCGACGGCGCGCTGGCCGCTCTCGCGGGAGGCGTCGCTCGCCGTCCACTTGACACCGTTGGTGACGAGGGAGGGCGCGAGGTACGGGTTGTCGCTGGTCTCCTGGGGAGCGGTCAGCAGACCCGAGTGCTCACCGGTGACGAGCTCGCTCTTGTCGAGCGTGATGTGGTGCGCCGCCGCCCAGTCCAGGTTGTTCTTGATCTGGCCGGTGATGGTCGCCTGGTCCACCCAGACGGTGTTGCCGCCCGCGTCCTTGGTGCACTTCCACGGCACCACCGAGACGTCCTGCAGGCAGCCCAGGTACGGGTGCGTGTAGGTGTGGTTGATCCAGCGGAAGCTGGCCTGGTCGGCCACCATCTGGTCGACGACCGGGTCGGCGGTGACCTCGTGGTCGGCCTTCCAGTCCTCGCTGCCGCCACCGTTGAACACCATGTCCATGGTGAAGTTGTGGTCGATCTGCCACTGCTTCGCGTACTGCGCGTCGGCCGGCGTCATCCGGATCGGATTGGCCGACTCGGGCGTGCCGGGCGGGCAGGTGACGTCGCCGGGGGTGCACTTGAGGCTGGTGTCCCAGCGGTCGTCCGCGAGGAAGACGTCGTCGACGTGGGCCGCGAAGTAGTTGCGGTCGTAGCCGAGGTGGATGCCCTGGGTCACCCAGTCGACTATGCCGCGGGCCAGCAGCCGGTACTGCTGCTGGTACTGGTTGTAGACGAACGTGACGACCAGTTCCTTGCGGCCGTCGTGGGTGTACTCGCCGACCAGCGAGCCCTTCTCGGTGCTGCCCGGGATGGGGGCCTCGACGAGCGGCTTGAAGTCGGCGCCGGCCAGCGGGGTGGCGAGGTAGCCGTAGCTCTCGCCGATGTTCGAGTCGTTGTCCTCGAACGGGACGCTGCCCTTGAGGTAGCTGAACGGACCCGCGAGGCCGGTCGCGGTGACCTGCCCCTGGGCTCCGTCGAGGCTGCCGATGTAACCGGGGTTCTGCGCCCAGTTAAGACCGACGTCCGGGCGGGCATAGGTGTAGGCGTCGACCTGTCGGATGCCGAAGGCGGCCTCGAAGGCGGCAAGCGCCGTCATCTCGGCGGACCCGGCGGCGAAGGGGTTGTCGTTGGGAAGGACGACACCCTGGAACTTCGCGCGGGGCTGCCCGTTCACGGTGTCGCTCAGGAAGGCGGCGTCGATCACGGGCCGGTTGGCGTCGTTCAGATTGACGATCTTGTAGGGGGTGCCCTGGCTCGCCAGTTCGGCGGCGATGGCGGCGGTGGCGGGGCCACCGTCGCTGATCACGAGCACGGTGAGGTCGATACGGGTCGTCGTCGCGGCGTTGGCGAAGGACGACTGGAGACCGCCGGCCAGCAGGACTGCCACCGCACACGCGGCAGCTCTTCGGGTCGCTCGACCCATGGTGGTTCCTCCCCTTTGGGCAGGGGCGGTCCGCTGCTCGGCGCGCCTGCCCTGGCTCTGTTCGAAGGCAGCAGGCTGCCTGGTGTCATCTTGGTGGAGGTTCAGGGGTGCTAGGGACCAAATGGGTGAGAGTGCAGCGAATCTGTTACCAACGTTCATGGCGATGCCATAAAGGGTTTGAACCCGGCCAGAAAGGCGCAATCTGCGCAAATTATTAAATGAGAACGACAATCAGTCAGCAGCTGACAGCAATCTGTCGATCAACTTCGCTGCCGACCGGGTTTTCGCTGGTCACCGGCTACTCCCGGGTACGCACCGGTCTGGCTGCCTAGACTGATCAAGCCCTGACACTCTCGCACATCTGTGCCCCGCGCCGGGCAGGTTCATGCAACATCGTGCGGGGTTCTGTGCCGCGGCGTTCCGAATATCCGATGGAGGCCCCACCCGTGACCGATCAGCAGACCGAGATCGCCGCTCCCGCCACCCCCGGTCCGGCCGCCGACGCGCTGCGCGAAGCGCTGCCCGACGAGCCCCGCCGGACGCCCGTCGACGGCTCCGCCGCCCGCAGTCTCGGCCTGCGCGGCGCCGTCAACGCCCGCGATCTCGGCGGCTACCGGACGGCCGACGGCCGGGTGCTGCGGCACGGGGTCGCGCTGCGCAGCGACGGCCTGAACCGCCTCACCGACCAGGACCTCGACCTGCTGGCCGGTCACGGGCTGCGCCGGATCGTCGACCTGCGCAGCCTGGACGAGGTCCGCGAAGCGGGCCCCGACCGCGTCCCCGGGCTGCCGGTCGCCGACATCGCCGCCGCCGAGCTCTCCGCCACCCCGATCACCGTGGAGCCCACCACCCCCGGCGGCGTCACCCTGCACCACCTGCCGGTCTTCGCGGCGGACTTCGACATCTACGTCGCCCTGCGCGACGCCCTGGCCGACCGGAGCCCGGAGAAGCAGCGCGCGCTGCTCGGCGACGGCCGGGCGGCCGCCATGATGATCGGCCTCTACCGGTGGTTCGTCACCGACCCGGTCGCCCGGGAGCGGTTCGCCACCGTGCTGCGCCTGCTGGCCGCGCCCGGCGGCGCACCGCTGCTGTTCCACTGCTCGGCCGGCAAGGACCGCACCGGCTGGACGGCGGCGGTCCTGCTCACCGCCCTCGGGGTGGACCGCGACACCGTCTTCGCCGACTACCTGCTGACCAACGAGCGATCCGCGGCGATCGTCGGGACCATCCTGGACAGCTTCGGCACCCGCGGTCTGATGGAGGAGCCCGAACTGCTGCTGCCGGTCTTCCTGGCCGACCGCGGCTACCTGGAGGCCGCCTTCGAGGAGGTCGCGCTCGGCTGGACGTCCTTCGAGGACTTCTGGCGGGACGGCCTGGGCCTGGACGACGAGGTGCTGGCGGGCCTGCGGGCCAACCTGCTGGCGGACTGACGGCGCCCGGCCCGCTGCGGGCCGGCCCGCCCCGGGATCTGGCGGGCGGGCCCGCAGCGGGCCGGGCAGTCGTCGGGTCTCCACCCGTGGGTCCTGCTCGTCAGGCCTCGCTGATCAGGCCCTCGCGGAGCTGGGTGAGGGTCTTGGTCAGCAGCCGGGAGACGTGCATCTGCGAGATGCCGATCTCCTCGCCGATCTGCGACTGGGTGAGGTTCCCGAAGAACCTGAGCATGATGATCCGTCGCTCGCGCGGCGGCAGCTTGGCCAGCAGCGGCTTGAGCGACTCGCGGTACTCCACGCCCTCCAGCGCGAGGTCCTCGTAGCCGAGCCGCTCGGCCAGCGGGCCGTCGCCGTCCTCCTCGCCGGGGCTGGAGTCCAGCGAGGAGGCGGTGTACGCGTTGCCCACCGCCAGACCCTCCACGACGTCCTCCTCGCTGACGCCCAGGCAGACGGCCAGCTCGGCGACGGTGGGGGAGCGGTCGAGCTTCTGCGCCAGCTCGTCGCCGGCCTTGGTGAGGGCCAGCCGCAGCTCCTGCAGCCGCCGGGGCACCCGGACGGACCAGCTGGTGTCGCGGAAGAAGCGCTTGATCTCGCCGACCACGGTGGGCATCGCGAAGGTCGGGAACTCGACCCCGCGCTCCGGGTCGAACCGGTCGATCGCCTTGATCAGCCCGATCGTGCCGACCTGGACGATGTCCTCCATCGGCTCGTTGCGGCTGCGGAAGCGCGCGGAGGCGTAGCGGACCAGCGGCAGGTTGAGCTCGATCAGCGTGTCGCGGACGTAGGTGTGCTCCGCGCTGCCCGCCTCCAGGCCGGCCAGGCGCAGGAACAGCGCCCGGGACAGGGTGCGGGTGTCCAGCGCCGGCGACGCCTGCGGGGCGGCCACCGGGGCCTCGGGGGCGCCCGGTGCGTCCGGGGCGGCGGGGGTGTCGGGAGCGACCGGCGCGGGCGGCGGCGCGGCCTGCCGCCGGGCCCCCTGGACAGGGATCTGGTCGACGACCGTCATGGCGCCGTGGATCTCAGCAGTGCCCAGCTCTCCGGACATGCACCCACCCCCTTGTGACTGACTGTTGAACTCGTGTCACCGCTCGGTGGTTCCCGTGCGGCGCCCTCCCCCTCCATACCGGCGCCCGGCCGCCCGCAAACCCGAACATCGCAAGATGTCACGTGTCAGTAACGCGCAGCAATCTCTGTTCCGGTGGTCCGAATCTGGCGGTATGGGAGGTTCTGTGACGTCAGTCTTCCCACGAATTGCCGGTCCGAAGCCTCGTCAGGATCCGGGAGAGCAGGCGGGAGACGTGCATCTGCGACATCCCCAGCTCGGTGCTGATCTGCGACTGCGTCAGATTGGCGAAGAACCGCAGCATGATGATCCGCCGCTCGCGCTCGGGCAGCTGCACCAGCAGGTGCCGGACCATGTCGCGGTGCTCGACCTCGGCCAGCGCGGAATCCTCGTAGCCGAGCCGGTCGAGCAGGGCCAGCCCGCCCTCGTGCTCCTGCGCGGCCTCCAGCGAGGCGGCGTTGTACGCCCGCCCGGCGTCCAGGCAGGCGCGGACGTCCTCCTCCGGGATCCGCAGGCTGGCGGCGATCTCGGGGACCTTCGGCACCCGCCCGTGGGTGACCGTCAGCTCCTCCATCGCCCCGCTGACCTGCACCCAGAGCTCCTGGAGGCGGCGCGGGACGTGCATGGTGCGCACGTTGTCGCGGAAGTACCGCTTGATCTCGCCCAGGATGGTCGGCAGGGCGTACGTCGGGAACTGCACCCCCCGGCTCGGGTCGAACCGGTCGATCGCGTTGATCAGCCCGATCGTGCCGACCTGGACGACGTCCTCCATCGGCTCGTTGCGGCTGCGGAACCTGGTCGCGGCGTACCGCACCAGCGGGATGTTCACCTCGATCAGCGCCGCCCGCACCCGCCGGCGCTCGGGGGCGTCCGGGGGCAGTTCGGCGAGCCGCTCGAAGAGCACCCTGGTCAGCGTCCGCACGTCGACGGCGGGCCGCCGCCCGCCGGGCCTGAGCTCGCCGGCCGGGCCGAAGACGGCGGCGACCGCCTCGTCCGGGGAGGGCTTGGGGGGCTCGTCCTCGGGCAGTTCGAGCTCGCCCGGTGCGACGGCCGCGGCCGGCGGCCCGGCGCCGGTGTCAGGTGCACTCCCTTGAGTCCGCACGGACTCACCCCTCCCAAAGTCGACAACGGTGGGGACCTGCGGGTCGGGTGTCGTGCCCCCGTTCATCACCTCGCCATGTCCGGCAAAACCGGTCATAGCATCACAAGCTGGGCACAGTTCGTTCAAGTACCGCGCAGAGGTGTGTTGAAGCACCGTTGGGGCATCCGGCGCAGCGCCCGGGCGCCCCGCGGGGGCACGCCAAGGCGCCCCGCCTCGGTGGGAGGCGGGGCGCCGGGGGTCGTGCGGATGCGACCGAGGCGTTCGGTCGGTCAGACCTCGATGTCGGCAATCACCCAGGTGGCGAATTCACGCCACTGCCCGGCCGCGGCCTGGTGGGCCGGATGGGCGAGGTAGGCCTGCAGTGCCGCGCGGTCCTCGACCAGGCTGTTGATCGCGTAGTCGTAGGCGATGTCGCGCTCGGTGATGTTCCAGGCGCACTCCCACTCGCGGAGCTCGGGGATCAGCGAGCCGAGCTCCTCGAAGGCCTTGGCGCCGGCGAGCGCACGCTCGTCGTCCTTCGAGACGCCGTCGTCGAGCTTGAAAAGGACCAGGTGCCGGATCATGGGGCCGCTCCCAGCGGGTGAGGGTTGTGGACCGTGCCACGGTAGCCGCAGCCCCGGTCCGGCCCGGGCCGGTGTCCGCTCCGCGGTCCGCGGCGGCGGTCGGTCCGCGCGTGCCCGCCGGACGGCGCGTGCCCGTCCGCCCGGGCGGCCCGCGCCGTCCGGGGGAGTCCGGGGCCGGTCGTCGCGCGGCCTCCCGGCCCGGCCGCCTCCCGGCCCGGGCGGCTAGCCGGTGGAGCGGCCGGTTGGCCGGGGGACTACTTGACCAGACCGGTCATGAAGGTGCCGACCGCCTTGGCGGCGGTCGAGATGCCCTCGAAACCCGACTGGACGAGCTCCGCCGCGCGGGCGGGCGAAGTGATGATCGTGTAGAGGACGAAGATGAGCAGGAGATACATGCCGATCTTCCTCGCCTGAGCCATCGTGCTGCCCTGCCTCCCTGGTGTGGGCCGCCGTCATCCGGTCCCCGAGCGACCCTGCCGTGCAGAGCTTATCCACCGGACGGCCCAACGGGTCAGCATCCTGTTCGCCCGTCGGGACGAAGGTCCCCGCGAGTGGGGGCTTTGTGCGGATGCCCGGGAGGGGCCGGTGGAGCAGGATGGTTGTTGTACCGAGGATCTGGCAGGAATCGCGGTACATGGATCCGGAGCTCCCCGCTGTGGGACCGGCCGCCGCATCTTCCCCCCGACGCCGCGGCCGGTTGTGGGACTCCGCCGGGGGAGCGGCTCGACCCCCCGGAGTCGCTCCCCCTCCAAGGCTCCGTACCCGTCCGGTGATGGTGGTCGCCGGGCCGGATGCGGAGCCTTGCCATGCCCGCGGCCGGCCGGGATCCCGGGCGGGACCGACACGACGAAGGGCCCGTCCGCGATGGACGGGCCCTTCGTTCTGCTGGCGGTAGCGGTGGGATTCGAACCCACGGTGAAGTTGCCCCCACACACGCTTTCGAGGCGTGCTCCTTTGGCCGCTCGGACACGCTACCGAGGGAGACTCTACCGGACATCCGCAGCGGTCACGAAATCCGTTCCCCGGCGCCGGGCCGGTGGCCGTCGAAGAAGGCGCGCAGCTGCTCGCCGCACTCGTCGGCGAGCACGCCGGGGACGACCTCGGGCCGGTGGTTCAGCCGGCGGTCGCGGACCACGTCGAAGAGCGAGCCGGCCGCGCCGGCCTTCTCGTCGAAGGCGCCGTACACGACCCGGTCGATCCGGGAGAGCACGATCGCGCCCGCGCACATGGTGCAGGGCTCCAGGGTGACGACCAGGGTGCAGCCGCTCAGCCGCCACTCGCCCGCCCGCCGTCCGTCGGCCCCGGCGCCGTCGGCCCGTGCGTTCAGGGCCCGGGCGGCGGCCCGGACGGCGACCACCTCGGCGTGCGCGGTCGGGTCGCCGACCGCCTCACGGGCGTTGTGGCCGCGCCCGAGGACGGTGCCGTCGGGCCCGAGCACCAGCGCCCCGACCGGTACGTCGCCGGTGGCCGGCGCCAGTGCGGCCTCGGCGATGGCGAGGCGCATCGGAGCCGCCCACCGGTCGCGTACCGGGTCGGGGCGGACGGGTGCGGGCAGGGGGTCGAGCTGCGGGGCGGACTGCATGGCATCCAGTGTCGGGCATCGCGGCCGGCCGGCCGCGCCGGGTCGTCCGGCGGGCGCCGTCGGCCACGGGTCGGCGGGCCGGCCGTGCCGGGCACCCGCACGGCGGTTACCGCACCGCCTCCAGGATCTCGCCGCACCCGAGGGCGTCGGCGATCTCGGCCAGGGCGTCGCCCGGCACCGCGCCCTCGCCGCTGAGGTCGACCAGGTCCTTGGCGGCGAGTCCGAACTCGGCCAGGATCTCGGAGTCGCCGAGCGGGCCGACCGGCACGCCGCCGGGGCCCACGGCCGGGCCGTCGTCCTCGTCCTCGTCCTCCTCGGAGGCCGAGTCCTCGTCGTCCAGCTCGGCGACGAGGTCGTCGAGGTCGTCGAACTCGCTCTCCCCGGCCTGTTCCACCAGTTCGTCGGTGAGGACGGATCCGTAGGAGCTTCGGGCGGCTGCGGCGCCGTCCGAGACGAAGATCCGTGGGTCCTCCTCACCGTCCACGCGGACGATGGCGAACCACGCGTCCTCCTGTTCGATGAAGACGAGCACGCTGTCGTCCTCCTGTGCGGCCTCGCGGGCCAGGTCGGCCAGGTCGGCGAGGCTTTCGACATCGTCGAGCTCTGTCTCGCTCACATCCCACCCGTCCTCGGTGCGAGCAAGCACTGCAGCGAAGTACGCCACCAGGGACACTCCCAAGATTGGTCTCGGCTGTAGGCGATCTCGGGCGAACGCGGTCTGGCCGCCCCCGCGCCAGAGGCGGTCCGCTGTTCGGACCGTCCCATCGGAATCGTGACAGAAAGCCCGCGTTTGCGGGGGGTGTTCGGCAGCGCGTCTTCGCAGGTCGTGTCGGAAGTACTGGCCGGGGGCCGAGAAGTGGCCCGACACGCCGTCAGATCCGGAAGGTCCGCATCCGCATGGCCTCGCGCATCCGGCGTTCCTTGGTGCGCCTGGGCTGCACTCTGGCGCGCAGTTCACGCGCCTCGGCCAGCTCGCGCAGGAACACGGCCCGCCGCCTGCGGCGTTCCGTCTCGGTCTCCGGGTGGTCCGGGGCCGCCCTCGCGGGCCCGCCCGACGGGCCGGGCGTCCCGCCCGTCGAGCCGCCCCCGGCGTTCGGGTTGCTCGTCATAGCGTCTGACCTTCCCAGATCCGTCGGATTGATACCACAGGAACGGGATCGGCTCGGGTATTCGCGGTGTGTCACGGCGTGCCGCCGGTTGCGTGACGGGCGGGCGGGCGGGCTGTCCGGCCCCGGGCCGCGGCCCCCCGGGCCCCCGACCCCGGTCGGCCCCGGCCGACCCGCCGGCCGGGGCCGACCGGCGGGTCGTAGCGGCCCGCGCCCGCGGTTATGGTCGAGACATGCGGATCCACGTCGTCGACCACCCCCTGGTCGCCCACAAGCTCTCCACCCTGCGCGACGAGCGCACCGACTCACCGACCTTCCGTCGCCTCACCGACGAGCTGGTCACCCTGCTCGCGTACGAGGCCACCCGGGACGTCCGCACCGAGGCGGTGGAGATCACCACGCCGGTCGCGGTCACCACCGGCACCCGGCTGAGCTACCCCCGCCCGCTGGTCGTCCCGATCCTGCGGGCCGGCCTCGGCATGCTCGACGGGATGACCCGGCTGCTGCCGACCGCCGAGGTCGGGTTCCTGGGCATGGTGCGCAACGAGGAGACCCTGGAGGCCTCCACCTACGCGACCCGGATGCCGGACGACCTCTCGGGTCGCCAGGTGTACGTGCTGGACCCGATGCTGGCGACCGGCGGCACGCTGGTGGCGGCCATCCGGATGCTGATCGACCGCGGCGCCACCGACGTCACCGCGGTCGTCCTGCTGGCGGCCCCCGAGGGCGTCGCGGTGATGGAGAAGGAGCTGTCCGGCCTGCCGGTCACCGTCGTCACCGCCGCCGTCGACGAGCGCCTCAACGAGAACGGCTACATCGTCCCGGGCCTCGGCGACGCCGGGGACCGCCTCTACGGCACGGCGGGCTGAACACCCGCGCGGATCGCCCCCGAGCACGGCGAAGCCCCCGGCACCGGTGCCGGGGGCTTCGCCGTGCTCGTGCGGGTCGCCGCCGGGTCAGCAGCTGCCCGGGGTCGCGGTGGGCAGGGGCTTGGTGGCCAGGGCGAGTGCGGCGGCGGCCTGGGTCTCGTCGAGCAGCGCGTTGTAGCTGTCGCCGATCACGAAGTCGACGCTGCCGTCGGTCCGGGCGTCCGGGGTGGCGGTGGCGCCGGCGATCTGCGAGGTCAGCAGGGTCATGGCGCCGACGGCGGCGGGGCCGCCGATCACCTGGGCGGTGCCGGGCACCTTCTTGTCGAGGGCGGTGGGTGCGTTGCCGACCGTGCCGATGACGAAGCCGCGCTTCTTCAGCTCCTCCGCGGTGCGGCCGGCCAGGCCGGCCTTGGCGGTGGCGTTGTAGACGTTGACGGTCACGTTCTTGGGCAGCGGGACGGAGGCCGGGTCGACCGGGGCGGCCGGTGCGGCGGGAGCGGGCGACGTGCCCGGCGGGGCGTCGGCGGCCGGGGCCGCCAGTGCCTTCGCGGTGGCCGCGGGGGACGCGCAGGCCTGGGCGGTGGAGTGCTTGCCCCTGCCGTTGAAGATGTCCACCAGCTGCACGCCGCCCAGGCCGATCAGCGCCAGCGCGAGCAGCGAGCCGATCAGCGCGAGGATCTTGCGACCCTTCCTCGGGGGTCTGCCGAGCCGCGGATACGCGGTGCCGGTGACCCGGTACTGCTTCCCCTTCAAGCCTTGGGGAGTCAACATGCTCACGGTTTGTCTCCCCCTCGTGCCAGGGCGGGGTTCGGTGACGGGTACGGCCGGTCGGGCGGGGCGCCAGGGAGATTTTCGGCCGTAGTCAGCAGATTAGTGCGGGACCGCTCCGAAGGTACTAAATGATCATCATCTGGAGTACGGCGGCACCCGAAAGGATGTACGGGACGCGGCGTGGGCGTCCCCGGAGACGTGGTGGAAGGGCAGGCCGGAGTGCCTGCCGGCCCGGGCGGGCCGACGGCCGGTGGAGCGGAGGGCTCGGCCCCTCACTCCATTTCGAGGACGCGGGCGTGCAGCACCTGACGCTGCTGCAGGGCGGCCCGGACCGCGCGGTGCAGCCCGTCCTCCAGGTAGAGGTCGCCGTGCCACTTCACGACGTGGGCGAAGAGGTCACCGTAGAAGGTGGAGTCCTCCGCCAACAGGGTTTCGAGGTCCAACTGCCCCTTGGTGGTCACCAGCTGGTCCAGTCGCACCGGGCGTGGGGCGACGTCCGCCCACTGGCGGGTGCTGGTCCGGCCGTGATCCGGGTACGGCCGCCCATTGCCGATGCGCTTGAAGATCACACGGAAAGCCTACCGTTTGGGTGGCGGATGGCGCAGCAGACGCGGCCCGGTGAGACCGCGTGAGTGTGGCCGACCTGCGTCGATGCCCGGAACTGTGGGCGAAATGTTCCCCCGGGGAGGAGCCTGTCGCAGCGGCCCTGCGGGCGATTGCGGATGTTTCATGGGAAATGTCGCGATCGTTGATCAGCCTGCCCAGGAGCGTGCCCCGATGACCACCGACGAGCAGCCGACCGCCCCGGGCACCGGGGAACCGGACCGGGGAGCGGCGGCCGCCGCGCTGCCGCCGGCCCTCCGCGAGATCGCCGCCGGCTACGCCTTCACCGGCCCGGCCCTCGACCTCGGCGCCGCACTGCTCGACGGCGCCGCCCACCCCGCCGCGCCGATCCGGATCCCGCTCGCGGTGCTCAACCGGCACGGGCTGATCGCCGGCGCGACCGGCACCGGCAAGACCAAGACCCTGCAACTGATCGCCGAACAGCTCTCCGCCCAGGGCGTCCCGGTGTTCCTGGCCGACGTCAAGGGGGACGTCTCGGGGATCGCCGCCCCCGGCGCCCCCGGCGACCGGATCGCCGCCCGGGCCGCCGAGGTGGGGCAGGACTGGACGCCGCAGGGTTGCCCGGCCGAGTTCTACGCGCTCGGCGGGCAGGGCGGCGGGATCCCGCTCCGAGCCACCGTCACCAGCTTCGGCCCGCTGCTGCTCGCCAAGGTCCTCGACCTGAACGAGACCCAGGAGGCCTCGCTCGGCCTGGTCTTCCACTACGCCGACCGGCAGGGCCTGGAACTGTACGACCTCAAGGACCTCACCGCCGTCATCGGCTTCCTCACCTCCCCGCAGGGGCGGGAGGAGCTGAAGGGCATCGGGGGCCTCTCCGCCGCCACCGCCGGCGTCATCCTGCGCTCCCTCACCGTGCTCGACAACGAGGGCGCCGGGGCGTTCTTCGGCGAGCCCGAGTTCGACACCGCCGAGCTGCTGCGCACGGCGGCCGACGGGCGCGGGACGGTCTCCGTCCTGGAGCTGCCCGCCGTGCAGGACCGGCCGCGGCTCTTCTCCACCTTCCTGATGTGGCTGCTGGCCGACCTCTACCAGGAGCTGCCGGAGGTCGGCGACCTCGACAAGCCCAAGCTGGTCTTCTTCTTCGACGAGGCGCACCTGCTGTTCCAGGACGCCTCCAAGGCCTTCCTGGAGGCGATCGTCCGGACCGTACGGCTGATCAGGTCGAAGGGTGTCGGGATCCTCTTCGTCACCCAGACCCCGAAGGACGTCCCCGGCGACGTGCTGGCCCAGCTGGGCAACCGGGTGCAGCACGCGCTGCGCGCCTTCACCCCGGACGACGCCAAGGCGCTGAAGGCGACCGTGTCGACCTTCCCCAGGTCCGGGTACGACCTGGGCGAGGTGCTCACCTCGCTCGGCACGGGGGAGGCCGTGGTGACGGTGCTCTCCGAGAGCGGCGCGCCGACGCCGGTGGCGGCCACCAGGCTGCGGGCGCCGCGGTCGCTGATGGGCCCGCTCGGGGCGGACGCCCTGCGGGCCGCCGTGGACGCCTCCCCGGTGACGGCCCGCTACCGCGACGCGGTCGACCGGGAGTCGGCGTACGAGCGGCTCGCCGCCAGGGCCGCCCGGCCGGACCCGCAGGAGGGCCCCGCGCAGCCCGCGCCGCGCCGCGCGGAGCAGCCCGGGCCGGCCGAGGGGCAGCCCGAGCGGACGCGGGAGCACAAGGACGACGGCGGACTGCTCGGATCGCTGCTGGCCAACCCGGCGCTGAAGTCCTTCGCCCGCTCGGCCGGGACGCAGCTCGGCCGGGAGATCACCCGCAGCCTGTTCGGGACGTCCCGGCGCCGGCGGTAGCGGCGGGACGGGCCGCCTGCCCGGGTCAGCCGGCCAGTGCGGCGCCGATCCGGTCCATCGAGGAGAGCCGCATCAGGCCGTAGTTGTAGAACTCGACCTCGGGCACGCCGAGCGAGCGCAGCACCTCGATCTTGGCGGCGAGGTTGGCCGGGCCGTCGCAGTCCGAGGCCATCGGGCGCAGGATCACCGCCATCGACTCCGGGCGCACGCCGTGCAGCGCGAACGCGGCGACCTTCTCGCGGACGGCCTCCGGGGTCTTCGCGTAGCCGAGCGTCTCGATCTGGTGGGCGGCCCCGGCGAGCGCCGGCAGCTCGATGCCGGAGAGCCAGCCCTTGCCCGGCCCGCCGCCGTCCATGAAGGTCAGCCGCATGCCGTGCTGCTCCGCGGCCTCGGCGACCTCCGCGGTCAGCGAGGTGACGGTCAGGGCGGAGGCGTCGACGTACGCGGCGACCGCGCCGCCGGCCAGCTCGTCCAGCGGGGTCGGCTCGGCGGCGGCGTCCTCGTCGGCCAGGCGGCGGCGCAGCTCGCTCCGGACGGCGTCGCGGACCTCGTCGGCGGGGACGCCGGCGCGGACGGCGCCGGCCCGGCAGTGGTCGCAGAAGCAGATCCCGAGCAGGGCCTCGGCGAGCGGGCCGAGCTCCTCGAAGTAGCGCTCGTGGTGGTAGCCGTGGCGCAGGCCGTGGAAGTGCAGCGACTCGGCGCGGATCGCGTCCACGCCGTACCGGGCGAGTTCGGCGACCAGGGTGACGGCGTACTCGCGGACCTCGGGGTTGGCCGGGCAGAGCTCGGTGAGGTGGCGGTCGCCGAAGGCGTTGGCGGGCGCGCAGTCGGGGTGCTGGAAGCCGAGCCGGTCGTTGTGGCAGAAGACCGTCCAGGCGTGCAGCTTGAGGCCGCGCCGGCGGGCCTCGTCGGCGGCCTCGGCGAAGGGGTCGCGGTCGCCGATGGCGGTGGAGGGGGTCGGGGCGAGGCGCCGTCCCGCCCAGCGGGCCGGGTCCGGGCGGAAGTACGCGGCGCCGGGCTCCAGGTAGCGGATCACCCGCCCGGGGTTGTGCGGGAAGACGTCGCGGGCCTCGTGGTAGACCGAGGCGAGGGTGACGCCGCCGACGCCGGCGCGGTCGGTCAGGTTGCCGAAGAACGTGTCGGCGCCCTCGTCGATCAGGTCGGTGGCGAAGGCGAGGACGGACGACTCCACGGCGCGGCTCCGGAGCAGGGGGTACAGGTGCTGCTCACGCTAACCCGGCGCTCCGGATTGGTCTATACCTGGCGGGGTCAGATGCCGAGGTCGTCCAGCTCCTTCAGCAGGTCGGCGTGCGCACTGCGGGCCTGCCCGGGCGCCGTGGCGGCCGCCGCTGGCGCGGCCTTCGCCCGCCGGTCGCGGAAGACCCAGGCGCCGGCGAGCCCGCCGAGCAGCCCGCCCAGGTGGCCCAGCCAGCTGATGCCCGGGTCACCCGGCAGGACGGCGAGCAGGATGTAGGCGTAGGACGCGCCGAGCAGGACGCCGATCACCGTGTCGAGCAGGTTCCGGTCGAAGATCCCGCGCAGCACCACGTAGCCGAAGTACCCGTAGACGACGCCGCTGGCGCCGACCGTCACGGTGTTGGAGTCCTCCAGCAGCCAGACCGCGCCGCCGCTGGTCAGCACCGTCAGCAGGGTCAGCGCGAGGAAGCGGCGCATGCCCCGGTAGGCGGCGAGCACGCCGAACACGAACAGCGGGACGGAGTTGCTCTCCACGTGCTCCCAGGTGCCGTGCAGCAGCGGCGCGCTGAGGACGTCCCCGAGTTCGCCGAGCTCGCGCGGGTGGATGCCGTAGTCCCGCACCAGCTGGTAGTCGCCGCTCCAGTTGGCTATCTGCACCAGCCAGATGACGGCCAGTGCGCCGGTCATCACGAACAGGGCGGTGCGGGCGCCCGTGATCACCCGGGCGAGGGGACCGGTGGAGGCGGTGCTGTGTTCCGAGGCCATGCCCCGACTGTAGAGCGGCGTGCACCCGGGGCGGGAGGGGGAACCCTAAAGTTGGGGACGCCCAGGAGCCCCCATCGAAAGGTGACCCATCGTGAGCGCCCGTCCGCCGCTTCCGTACGACTTCCTGCCGCAGGTGCCGTCCTTCGCCCTGACCAGCCGTGACATCACCGACGGCGGCGTGCTGCCCGGGGAGTTCGCCCACGCCGGCGGGAACCTCTCGCCGCAGCTGGCCTGGTCCGGCGCGCCGGAGGGGACCCGCGGCTTCGCCGTCACCTGCTACGACCCGGACGCCCCCACCGGCAGCGGCTGGTGGCACTGGCTGGCGCTCGACCTGCCCGCCGACACCACCGAACTGCCCCGCGGCGCGGGCTCCTCGGACGCGGACCTCCCCGGCGGCGCCTCCTTCCACGCCCGCAACGACTTCCCCGGTCACCGGTACGACGGCGCGGCCCCGCCGCCCGGCCCGGCCCACCGGTACGTCTTCGCCGTGCACGCGCTGGACGTCCCGGCCCTGGACGTCACCCGGGACACCCCGGCGGCCCAGATCGGCTTCCACATCACCTTCCACACGCTGGCCCGCGCGGTGGTCGTCGCCGAGTACGCCTCCTGAGCCCGGGCCGCGGAGCGGTCCTCAGCCGGGGCCGCCCGCCGTCGCGCGGGTGGCCCTGGCGCCGAGCGCGCGCAGGTGGTCGGCCAGCTCCGGCGGCTCGTGCACCTCGAACTCGCAGTCCAGCATGAGCAGCCGCATCGCCAGCCACTCCAGCGAGTCCTCCCGGCTCTGCAACCGGCAGCTCCGCTCGTCCAGCGGCAGCACCTCGTCGGCGCGGGGGAAGCGGCGCAGCACCTCCTCGGCCGGCGCGAAGACGGTCGCCACCGCCTGGAAGGACGGGGTGAGCCGGGAGAACTTGGCGGCCACGTACGCGGCGGCGTCCTCGGCGGGCAGCTCGCGGGCCGGGGTCCGCACCCCGGTCGCGAACGGCTCGGTGATCCGGTCCACCCGGAAGATCCGCCAGTCGTCCCGGCCGTTGTCGTACGCCACCAGGTACCAGCGGCGCCCCGCCGAGACCAGCCGGTGCGGCTCCACCAGCCGCTTGCTCTCGGCGCCGTCGACGGCCCGGTAGCCGAAGCGCAGCCGCTCGCGGTTGGTGATGGCGGCGGCCAGCAGGGTGAGGTCCTCCGGGTCGACGGTCGGCCCGTCCCCCCTGAGCAGCGGGACGGTGGCCTCGTTCAGGGCGCTCACCCGGTGCCGCAGCCGGGACGGCAGCACCTGGACGAGCTTCGCGAGCGCCCGTACCGACGCCTCCTCGATCCCGCCCACGGCGTGCCCGGCCGCCGCCCGCAGGCCGACCGCGATGGCGACCGCCTCCTCGTCGTCCAGCAGCAGCGGCGGCATCGCGGTGCCCGCGATCAGCCGGTACCCGCCGACCGCGCCCATCGTCGCCTGGACGGGGTAGCCGAGGTCGCGCAGCCGCTCGATGTCGCGCCGGATGGTGCGCGGGCTGACCTCCAGGCGCTCGGCCAGTTCACTGCCGGGCCACTCGCGCGGGGTCTGCAGCAGGGAGAGCAGATTCAGCAGTCGTGCCGGGGTGTCCGTCATGGCCGCCAGCATGCCGCAGAACGAGGACAGAATCCGGCCTACATGGCTTCTAGAGTCGGCGACGTGCCCCGGACAGCCAAGGAAAGGCGTGCGATGACCGCCCCAGCAGTACCCAGGACCGACACCGGAACCGAGCCCGACGGCGTGGCCGACCGCCGTCGCTGGATCGCCCTCGCCGTGGTGATGACGGCCTCCTTCATGGACCTGGTCGACGTCACCATCGTCAACATCGCCATCCCGAGCATCCAGCAGGACACCGGCGCCTCGTTCAGCGCCGTCCAGTGGGTCACCGGCGGGTACGCGCTGGCCTTCGCGATCGGCCTGATCACCGGCGGACGGCTCGGTGACATCTACGGCCGCAAGCGGCTCTTCCTGCTGGGCATCGGCGGATTCACCGTCGCCTCCGCGCTCTGCGGCCTGGCCGCCGGCCCGGAGATGCTGGTCGCCACCCGCGTCCTCCAGGGCGCCACCGCCGCCCTGATGGTGCCGCAGGTGCTGTCGATCATCCATGCGACCTTCCCCGCGCACGAGCGCGGCAAGGTGTTCGGGATGTTCGGCGCGATCGTCGGCCTCGGCGCGGTCTCCGGCCCGCTGATCGGCGCGCTGCTGACCCAGTGGGACATCCTCGGCCTGCAGTGGCGGCCGATCTTCCTGATCAACCTGCCGGTCGGCGTCGCGGGCCTGCTGCTCGGCCGCCGGTACATCTCCGAGTCCCGCGCCGAGAAGGCGCTGCGCCTGGACCTGGCCGGGATGGCGCTGGCCAGTGTCGGCCTGCTGATGCTGGTCTACCCCCTCACCCACGGCCGCGAGGCGGGCTGGCCGCTCTGGGGCCACCTCATGATGGCCGGCAGCCTGCCGGTGTTCGCGCTGTTCGTCCGGTACGAGCAGGCCAAGACCCGCCGGGACGGCTCGCCGCTGGTCGAGCTGACGCTGTTCCGGGTGAAGAGCTTCGCGGCCGGCATCGGCGTGCAGCTGACCTTCGGGATCGTCATGGGCATCTTCTTCCTGGTCTGGACGCTCTACATGCAGGTCGGGCTCGGCTGGAGCGTGCTGAAGGCGGGGACGACCGGCATCCCGTTCTCGCTGGCGGTCTCGGTGGCCGCCGGGATGTCGGTGCAGAAGCTCGTCCCGCGGTTCGGGCGCAAGGTGCTGCAGGCCGGCGCCCTGGTGATGGCGGCGGGCGTGCTGCTCTACATCTGGGAGGCCGACCGGTACGCGGGGGCCATCGCGCCCTGGCAGATGGCGCTGCCGCTGGTGGTGATGGGCGCCGGGATGGGCCTGATCGTCGCCCCGGTCACCGAGGCGATCCTCTCCGAGGTGCCGCGCGAGCACGCCGGTTCGGCCTCCGGGCTGATCAACACCACCGGCCAGCTCGGCATGGCGCTCGGGCTCGGCCTGGTCTCGGTGGCCTTCTTCGGCGTGATCGACGAGAACACGGCGCCGCAGGCGGTCGGCGCGGAGTTCACCGCCGGGTTCGTCCACGCGATGTGGTGGGTCGTCGGTGTGCTGCTGGCCGTCTTCGCCCTGATGTTCGCGCTGCCGAAGCACTCCGCCGGGGCGACCGCCGACGGCCCGGCCGGGGAGCCGGCCGAGGCGCCGGCGCAGGGTGAGCCGGTACCCGTGCTCTGACCCGAAGCGCGTCCGAGGGGTCCCGGCCGCCGGCCGGGACCCCTTCGCGTCGTCGGCCTGACGGGCGCACACTGGACGGGGGGCCAGGACCAGGAACGGCGAAGGCTGGTGACCCCATGGCACGCGGGCGGACGGCCGGCGGTCGCCGGCCGGTGGAGTCCTCGGCGCTGCGCTCGGTGGGCTACGACGCGGCGAACCGGGTGCTGGAGATCGAGTTCGTCAGCGGCGCGGTGTACAGCTACGCCGGCGTCCCCGACCGGGTGCACGAGGAGCTGATGGAAGCCCCGAGCCACGGCCGCTGCTTCGGCCGGGTGATCAGGGGCCGCTACCCGTACCGCAGGATCCGCTGACGGGCCCTCGGCCGGGTCGGCGCCGACGGCGCCCGGCCCCAGGACCGCCGGCGTCTCAGGAGCACCAGAAGAGGATCCGGGTGCAGCTCGGCGAGGCCGTCGGGGACGGCTGCGGCCGGGGCGTGCTCGGCGCGGGGGCCGGTGTGCTCGGCAGGGGCGCGGGCGGCGCGGGGGCCGTCCCCGGAGCGCTCGCCGGCGCGGAGGCGGCCGGCGGGGGCGCCGCGGCCGAGGCCGAGGGGGAGGCCGTCGGGCTCGGCCGGCCGCTCGATGTGGCCGTGGCCTTCGCCGTGCTGGCCACCGGGGCCGGCGCGGGCGCCGCGGTGGTGGCGGAGGTGCCGCTGGTGGGGACGGGCGCGGGTACGGCGGGTGCGGCGGCCGGTGCCGCGGCCGGCTCCTGGTCGGTGCTGGCCAGGGCCACCGCGCCGAGGCCCGCGAGGACCACGACGGCGGCGCCCAGCACCAGCGCGCCGCGCCGCCGCCGGGGCCGGCCCCGACCGCGCCGGTCGGCCCGGGGCGCCGGGGGCACGGCGGGCAGCAGCGCGGTCGGGGCGTCGGCCTCCTCGGGCCGGCCGGGGCCGGGCGGGGGAGCGGCGGCCAGGGCGGCGGCCACGCCGCAGCCGGGACAGGAGAGGGCGCCGTTGAGATGGCGTCGGCAGGATGCGCAGTAGTCCATGTGATCTTTCCGTACGGGCGGGGGCGCGAGGACGCGCCGCCGGCACCGGAGGCCGCACACGCCGTTGTGCACGCACGCGGAGCCTAGGCAGGCCGCGCCGCCCGGGAACAGTCGTTCGTGTGAGGCTTCTGGAGAGATCGCATGGACACCTCAGGTCTTCCTGGCCGCGCGCTTCGCCTCCTGCTTGTACGCGCGCACCTTCTCCAGCGATTCGGGGCCGGTGATGTCGGCCACCGAACGGTGGCAGTCCTGCTCGCCGTACGGGCCCGCCGCCTGCCGCCAGCCCTCCGGGGTGACCCCGAACTGCTTGCCCAGCAGGGCGAGGAAGATCTGTGCCTTCTGCTTGCCGAAGCCCGGCAGCTCGTTCAGGCGGGTCAGCAGTTCCCTGCCGTCGGCCACGCCCTCCCAGACGGCGGCGGCGTCCCCGTCGTAGTGCTCGACCAGGTACTGGCAGAGCTGTTGCAGCCGCTTGGCCATCGAGCCCGGGTAGCGGTGCACGGCCGGCTTCTGGGACAGCAGCGCGGCGAAGGCCTCCGGGTCGTAGGCGGCGATCTCGTGCGCGTCCAGGTCGTCCCGGCCCAGCCGCCCGGCGATGGTGTAGGGCCCGGAGAACGCCCACTCCATCGGCACCTGCTGGTCGAGCAGCATGCCGGCCAGGGCGGCCAGCGGGCTGCGGCCGAGCAACGCGTCGGCCTCCGGCTGCTGGGCGAGCCGAAGTGTGATGTCCATGGGTCCGGTCCTCGCTTCCGGCCGGCCGTGCCGCCGGCGGTGCCAGTGTCCCGGACCGGGTCGGCCGGGCGGGGGCAACACGCCAGCGCACCCGGTGCACCCGCGTCGCCATCGGAGCACCCGTGCCTGCGGTACACCGCCGGGCCGGGTACCGCAGGCGCGGTACGCCGGATGTCTGCGGACGGGTGACGACAGCGGCCGCCCGGGACGGCAGGGTGGAGCGGACCGGGGGAGAGGCCTCCGGCCCCGCCGGGGCGGAGCCGGGCAGTGCCGCCCGCACCTCCGGCCCGACCCGTACCGCGGCCCCCGCACACCGGCCGCGCGGCGGCGTGCCGTGCCGGCGGCGCCGCGTCCGGCAGCCCGACACCGGGCCCGACACCCCTGGAGACCCGATGTCCGCCCTTGCCCGCTGGTGCCACCGGCACCGGCTCGTGACCGTCCTGCTCTGGATCGGCCTGCTGGTCGGCCTCGGGGCGGCCTCCGGCGCGGCCGGCACCAAGTACAGCGACAGCATGTCGATGCCGGCCACCGAGTCGAGCAAGGCCCTGGAGCTGTTGAAGGCGGGCATGCCGGCCGCCGCCGGCGACACCGACACCGTCGTCTGGCACACCACCGGCGGCTCGGTGAACGACCCCGCCACCAAGGACCGGATGAGTGCGGTGCTGGAGCAGATCTCCACCGCGCCGTCCGTCGCCTCGGTGGTCGGCCCGTACGGCCCGCAGGGCGCGGCGCAGATCAGCAAGGACGGCACCACCGCGTACGCCCAGGTGAACTTCACCGGCAACGCCCGTGACATCCCCAAGGCGGACGTCGAGCACGTCGTCGACCTGGCGAAGCAGGCCCGCACCGACGCGCTGGACGTCCAGCTCGGCGGCCAGGCCGTGCAGAACACCGAGAGCGAGATGGGCGGGACGAGCGAGCTCATCGGCATCGTCGCCGCGCTGATCGTGATGACCCTGGTGTTCCGCTCGCTCTGGGCCGCCGCGCTGCCGATCCTGACCGCCGTCGCCGGTGTCGGCACCGGCGTGATCGCCACCGGCCTGCTCAGCCACGGCATGAGCATCGCCTCGGTCGCGCCGACCCTCGGGGTGCTGGTGGGCCTCGGCGTCGGCATCGACTACGCGCTGTTCATCGTCAACCGGCACCGCAAGGGCCTGATGGCGGGCCTGGACGTGCAGGAGTCGGTGGTCAAGGCGCTGAACACCTCCGGCCGGGCGGTGCTCTTCGCCGGCCTGACCGTGGTGATCGCCCTGTTGGGCATGCTGATCCTCGGCATCGGCTTCCTCAACGGGATGGCGGTCTCCGCGGCGCTGACCGTCGGCCTGACCGTGCTCGCCGCGATCACCCTGCTGCCCGCCATGCTCGGCATGCTGAAGCAGCGGGTGCTGAGCCGGGCCCAGCGCCGACGGCTGGCCGAGGAGGGCCCGTCCGAGGTGCAGGCCACCGGCTTCTGGTCGCGCTGGGCGCTGCGGGTGCAGGCCCGGCCGACCGGCAAGGCGCTGGTGGCGCTGCTGGTGATGGTGGCGGTCTCGGTACCGGTGTTCTCGCTGCGCCTGGGCAGCTCGGACGCGGGCAACAACCCGAAGTCCAGCACCACCCGGCAGGCGTACGACCTGATGGCCGACGGCTTCGGCCCCGGCTCCAACGGCCCGCTGCTGCTGGTCGCCGAGGCGCCGGCCGCGAAGGACCGGGCGGCGCTGGCCGAGCTCGTCACCGAGCTGAAGTCGGTGCCCGGGGTGGCGCAGGTGATGTCCGCGCCGATGAAGGACGGGCAGAGCATCGGTACGGTCCGGGTGGTGCCGAGCACCTCCCCGCAGTCCGAGCAGACCTCGGACCTGATCACCGACCTGCGCGAGCGGATCGTCCCGCAGGCCGAGGCGGGCAGCGACCTGCAGGTCTACGTGGGCGGCGCCACGGCGACCGCCGCCGACTTCGCCGACGTGCTGATCTCCAAGCTGCCGGTGTTCATCGCGATCATCGTGGGCCTCGGCTGCCTGCTGATGATGGTGGCCTTCCGCAGCCTGCTGGTGCCGCTGATCGGCGTGGCGATGAACCTGCTCACGATGGGTGCGGCGTTCGGCGCGATCGTCGCGGTCTTCCAGTGGGGCTGGGGCTCCGAGGCGCTGGGCGCCGGCGCGGCGGGCCCGGTGGAGGCCTTCGCACCGGTCATGATCATCGCGATCCTGTTCGGCCTCTCGATGGACTACCAGGTCTTCCTGATCAGCCGGATGCACGAGGAGTGGACCCACACCCGGGACAACCGGCGGGCCGTCCGGGTCGGCCACGGCGAGACCGGCCAGGTGATCACCGCCGCGGCCGTCATCATGGCCTGCGTGTTCGCGGCCTTCATCTTCGGCGGCCAGCGGATGATCGCGGAGTTCGGGATCGGCCTCGCGCTGGCCGTCCTGCTCGACGTCCTGGTGCTGCGGATGGTGCTGGTCCCGGCCCTGATGCACCGCTTCGGCCGGGCCAACTGGTGGCTGCCCGGGTGGCTGGACCGCCTGCTGCCGCACGTCTCGGTGGAGGGCGAGCCCGACCCGGCGCCGCAGCTGCGCGTCGTCCCCGAGCCGGCGTCCGAGCCGGTGGACGCCACCCGCTGACGCCCGCCGCGGCGAGCGGCGGGGGCCCGGACCGGTCGACCCCGGTCCGGGCCCCCGCCACGGGCGCCGCCGGCACCGCCCCGCCGGGCCGCGGCCCGGCCCGCCCACCGCCCCCGACTGCGTACGGTGAAGGAGTGCAGATGGCCGACCCGATCAGGCAGTGGCTGCGCGCCCGGCCGCTGATGACCGACCTGGCCGTGGCGCTCTGCTGCTTCGTGCTGGTCGCGCCGTTCGCGGCGGCCACCGCCTACCACCAGAACGCCTCGATCCCGGTCTACCTGGTGCTGCTCGCGATCTCCTGCGTGCCGCTGCTGGTGCGCAGCCGCTGGCCGGTCCAGGTGGCGGCGGCGACCGTGCTGATCGGGGTGGTCGAGTTCGTCCTGGTGCCGGTGAACGGGCCGCCGCCCGGCGCCGTCGGCTTCGCGCTGTACGCCGTGGCGAGCCGCACCGACCGGCGCACCGCCTGGCGCACCGGACTCTGCTCCGCCGTCGCGCTCACCACCGCCGGGCTGATCACCCGCCCCGGGGTGGAGCAGCTGCCGCAGAACCTCGGACTGATCGCCTGGACGTCCCTGTCGGTGGCCGTCGGGGACGCCGTCCGCAGCCGCCGCGAGCTGCTGGCCTCCGCGATGGAGCGGGCCGAGCGGGCCGAACGCACCCGGGAGGAGGAGGCCCGCCGCCGGGTCACCGAGGAGCGGATGCGGATCGCCCGCGAGCTGCACGACGTGGTCGCCCACCACATCACCCTGGTCAACGCCCAGGCGGGCGTCGCGCACCACCTGATGCGCACCGACCCCGAGCACGCCTACCAGGCGCTGGAGCGGATCCGCGACACCAGCCGGGCCGCCCTGGACGAGCTGCGCGCCACCGTCGGACTGCTCCGCTACAGCGGGGAGCAGTCCGCCCCCCGCGAGCCGGCGCCCGGGCTGGCCGGCCTGGACGACCTGCTGGACTCCTTCCGGCACTCCGGCCTACGGGTCGAGCTGGACCGCACCGGCACCCCGGTCGACCTGGCCCCGATCACGGACCTCACGGCCTACCGGATCATCCAGGAGGCCCTGACCAACACCCACAAGCACGCCGGACCGGCCGCCGCGCACGTCCGCCTGGACTTCGGCGCCGACACCCTGCGGCTGACCGTCGAGGACGACGGCCGCACGGCGGCGCTCACCCCGGCCGGGCGACCGGGCCCGGTGCCGGGCCCCGCAGTCGCGGCCGGACCGGGCGCCGGGACGGGACACGGGATGATCGGGATGTACGAACGCGCCCGGGCCGCCGGCGGCACCCTGTCGGCCGGCCCGCGCCCCGGCGGGGGCTTCCGCATCCACGCCGAACTGCCGCTGCCCGCCGGCGCCGGCCGGAAGGGCTGCTGCTGATGACCGTCCGAGTACTGCTCGCCGACGACCAGGCCCTGCTCAGGGGCACCTTCCGGATGCTCATCGACTCCGCCCCCGACCTGGAGGTGGTGGCCGAGGCCGGCACCGGGCGGGAGGCCGTCCGGCTGGCCCGCAGCGCCCGGGTCGACCTCGTCCTGATGGACATCCGGATGCCCGAACTCGACGGGCTGGAGGCCACCCGGCTGATCACCGCCGACGAGGACCTCGCCGGGGTGAAGGTCCTGGTGCTGACCACCTTCGAGAGCGAGGAGTACGTCGCCGAGGCGCTGCGCGCCGGGGCCAGCGGGTTCCTCGGCAAGGGCATCAACCCGGAGGAGCTGCTGGAGGCGATCCGGGTGGTGGCGGCCGGCGACGCGCTGCTGTCCCCCGCCGCCACCAAAGCGCTGATCGGGCGGTTCCTGGCCCAGCCGGCCCCGCAGGACCGCGCCGCACTGCCCCGGCTGGACGTGCTCACCGCCCGTGAGCAGGAGGTGGTCGCGCTGGTCGCGGCCGGGCTCTCCAACGACGACATCGCGGAGCGGCTGTTCGTCACCCCGCTCACCGCCAAGACCCACGTGAACCGGGCGATGGCCAAGCTCGGCGCCCGCGACCGGGCCCAGGTGGTGGTCATCGCCTACGAGACCGGGCTGGTGCGGCCGGGCGGCGGCTGACGCCGGGCCCTGGTCCGCGGGCCGCGCCGCTGGTAGGCATGACGGGTGCGATTCGACAGCGTCCCGATGCCCGCGGCGGTGGAGGCCAGGCCCCGCGACGGCCGCGGCTACCCGGTGCCCGCCATCACCCCGTGGGAGGGCGGCGAGCCGAGGTTCGCGCTGACCGACCACGCCCGCAGCGCCGAGTGCGCGCGCGGCCGGTGCTGCTCGGTGTGCGGCCGGGCGATGCCGCCCGGCGCGGTCTGGCGGGTGGTCGGTCCGGCGGAGTGCGCCGCGATCGCCGACGCGCTGGCCGCCGGCCTCCCGTACCGCAATCTGGCGCCGACCACGGAGGGCCCCGGGCACCGCGCCTGCATGCTGTACGCCTCGATGGTCTGCCCCTACCTGGCGCTGCCGGGCGCCCGGCGCGGGCAGTCGGCCGCCGCCCCGGACGCGCTGACCGCCCACGTCGTCCGGGGCGCCGCCCGGGGCGCGGTGGGCGCGGTGGCGGGCTTCGGCGAGTTCGAGTACGCGGTCACCGGGGAGCGGGTGCTGTTCCGCTTCCTGGACCTGGTCGAGTTCCTGCCGTACGAGCGCGCCGAGGCGCAGCTGGCCGAGCTGCGGGCGGAGCTCGACCGGGCCGGCGGTTAGGGCCTGTCCGGGAGGCGCCCGGTCAGTGCCGGTAGGCGGGCAGGCCGGGGTAGGTCGAGATCTTCACCGGGGCGGCGGACCCGTCGACCGGCAGGGTGTAGATGCCGTCGGGAGCCCGGACGGCGAGGGTCTTCCCGTCCGGGGACCAGGCGGGTTCGGTGTAGTCGGTGGTGGCGTTCGGCGTGAGGTCCCTGACCGGGCGGCCGGCCACGCCGCCCTCGAAGACGTGGTCGTGGCCGGCCACGGACCGGACGAAGACCAGGTCCTCGCCGTCGGGCGCCAGCGCCGGCTGGGAGCCGGGGACGAGCACGCTGCCCTGCTGACGCAGGAAGTCGTCCCGGATGTACACCTGGCCGGTGGTGCCGTTGGCGTACACCGCGGTGCCCTGCTTGCCGGCCGCGCTCGGCCAGGTGTTGCCGGTCTGCGGGAGCGGCTTGTTCTCCGGGCCCTCCTCGACGCCCAGCCGGAGCACCTCCGGGGTCCCGTCCACGGTGGTGGCGACGATCCCCTTGAGCCGGGAGACGCCGCCCTTGGCGGCGGCGAAGAAGATGTTGTTCTTCGGGGGCAGCGCCGTCATGTCGGGGAGGACGGAGCTGACCTGCCAGGTGGGGTGGGACCAGGTCTCGCCGCTCGGGGCCCTGGCCACCAGGACCCGGCCGCTGCCGTCCGGGTTGGCCACCATCAGGTTGCCGGCGCCGTCGACGAACGCGGCCCGGGTGCCGTCGGGGGACCACGCGAGGTCCCGCACCACCGTGCCGAAGTCGACCGAGGTGCCGTTCATCAGCACGTGGTCGGTGCCGTTGCTGATGGTCAGGTGGTTGCCCTCGGTGCCGTTCAGGGCGGGGGCGGTGGGCGTCCCGCCGGTGCCCGGGCCGCCGGCGGTCGGGGTGGGCGGGGCACCGGTCGCAGCGGCGGTGGCGGGCGGTGCGGCCGAGGGCCCGCCGGCGTTCTCCGGGCCGCAGCCGGTCAGCAGTGCGGCGGCGCTCGCGGTGAGCGCGGTGGTCAGGGCGACGGCGGCGACGGTGCGCAGGCGGGTGCGGACGGACATCGGTGCTTCCCCCCGGGAACGGTGACGATGATCGAAGAGTGGCAGCCCGGGATCCGCGATCGGTGTGGCGCGTGTCACAGTTCTGCTACAGCCTGCCGGCCGGCCGCCGGAGCGCCGCCTCACCCGGACGGAGCAGTGCGGTGCGTCCCCCGGCCGGCCGTCCAGCAGGCTTGGCCTGACGCCGGCCGACCGGGCCGGCCGGAGAGGGGCCAGCCCGTGCGGACGCACCTCGCCCACGCGGCCCGGAGCTACTGGGCGTACGTCCGCCGGGCCCCGGGCACCCACCTCTGGCTCGCGATCCTGTTCGCGACCACGGTGGTGATCCGGCACGTGTCGCCCGAGACGGCCGACCACATCCTGGAGCGACGCTCGACCAACCTGCACCAGCTGGCCGAGTCTCCGGTGCGGGTGCTGCTGACCAGCGCGATGTGGATCGCCGGCGGCGGCTGGTACTTCTACTTCGTCCTCTACAACGTCTTCCACGTGCCCGCCGAGCGCTGGCTGGGCACCGGGCGCTGGCTGGCGGTGCTGCTGATCGCCCACGTCGGCGCCACCTACCTCAGCGAGGGGGTGCTGTACTGGGCGATCGAGCACGGGCACGCGCCGCAGAGCGCGGTGTACACGCTGGACTACGGCGTCAGCTACGCGCTGGCGGGTGTCGAGGCGGTGCTGACGTACCTGATCACCGCGCCGTGGCGCTACCTCTACATCGGCTGCGTCCTGCTGTTCTACGGCCTGGCGCTGGTCCGCGGCCGGGACTTCACCAGCGTCGGCCACTTCTCCGCCGTCCTGCTGGGCCTGGCCTGCTACCCGATCGTCCGCGACCGCCCGGGCAGCTGGGACCCGGTGGAGGCCGCCCGGGCCGCCTGGCGCAGGCTGCGGCGGCGGCCGGCGCCGGCGCGCTGACCGCCCCGGCGCCGGCGCGCCCCGGCCGACCTCGCGTCGGCAGCCGTCACGTCAGTAGACGTCGCGGACGTAGCGCTTCTCGGCGGCGAGCTGCTTCACGTACGCGGCGGCCTCCTCCTCGGTCAGGCCGCCGTAGCCGGAGACGATCTCGCGCAGGGCCAGGTCCACGTCCTTGGCCATCCGGCCCGCGTCGCCGCAGACGTAGAAGTGGGCGCCGCGCTGCAGCCAGTCCCACAGCCGCGGGCCGTGCTCGCGCATCCGGTCCTGGACGTACACCTTGGCCCGCTGGTCGCGGGAGAACGCCAGGTCCAGGCGGTCCAGGTGGCCGGAGCGGTGGAAGCCGTCGAGCTCCTCGCGGTAGTAGAAGTCGGTGGCCTGCCGCTGCTCGCCGAAGAACAGCCAGTTCGGGCCGGTGTGCCCGCGGGCCCGGCGCTCCTCCAGGAAGCCGATGAACGGCGCCACGCCCGTCCCCGGCCCGACCATCACCATCGGCGCGGCCGGGTCGGCGGGAGGCCTGAAGTGGGGGGAGCGCTGGACGAACACCGGCACCGGGCCGTCGTCCGCGGCGTCCGCCAGATAGGTGGAGCAGACGCCCTTGCGGCCGCGGCCGGCCTCGTTGCCGTACCGGACGACGGAGACCGTCAGGCGTACCTCGCCGGGGTGGGCCAGCGGGCTGGAGGATATCGAGTACAGGCGCGGCTGCAGCCGCTTCAGCACGCCGGCCCACTCCTCGGCGGTGGCCCGCACCGGGTACGACCCGACGATGTCGACGGCCTGGCGCCCCCAGCTCCACTTCGCCAGCTCGCCCTTGTTGTCCGGGCGCAGCAGCCGCCTGAGGTCGCGGTCGCCGGTGCGCTCGGCGACGAAGCGCAGTAGGTCGGGGGTGATCCTGGCGATCTCCAGGCGGGTCCGCAGTGCCTCGCCCAGCGGGATCGGGGTGGGCGCGGCCCCGCCGCCCTCGGCGAGCGGGACGGCCTCGGCCGGGTCGAGGCCGGTGACAGCAAGCCACTCCGTGACCAGGTCGGGGCAGTTGGCGGGCCAGACGCCGAGCGCGTCGCCGGCCTCGTAGACGAGGTCGCCGCGCTCGCCGCCGCGGGTGTCGAAGGCGAACTGGCGGACCTCCTTGGCGGAGCCCGGCAGGCTGAGCACCCGGTTGCCGACCAGCAGGGTGGCGAACGGCGAGGCCTTGGAGTAGCCGGCGCCGCCCGGCGCGGTGGGCCGCGCCGCGGGTACGGGCGCCGGTGCGCCCGGGGCCGGTGCGGCGGCCGCGGCCGCGTCGGCGCGCTGGGCGGCGAGGGCGGCGAGGACCTCGTCCAGCCAGCGGGCGGCGGTCTGGTCGTCGTCGGGTTCGCAGTCGGCGCGGGGCGCGATCCGGGTCGCGCCGAGCTCGTCGAGGCGCTGGTCGATCCGGCGGCCGTGACCGCAGAAGTCGTCGTAGCTGGAGTCGCCGAGGGCGAGCACCGAGTACCGCAGGCCGCCGATGCCGGGGTGGCCGTCCGCGGTGAGGGCGGCCCAGAAGTCCGCGCCGTTGTCGGGGGCCTCGCCGTCGCCGAAGGTGCTGGTGATGAGGAGGACGGGCACGCCCGCCGGCAGCGCGCCGGGGGCGCTGTCGGCCATGCTGAGCAGCCGCGGGGCCCAGCCCGCCTCGGCCAGGCGGCCGGCGGCGGCGGTCGCGACGTCCTGGGCGTTGCCGGTCTGGGAGGCCCAGAGGATCACCACCTCGGGTGCCGGGTCCGCGCCGTCCGGGCCCCCCGCGCCGTCCGGGCCGGGTGCGGGGCGGCCGTCCGGGCCCGGCGCCGTCTGCGGGCCGGCGGGGGCCCAGGAGAAGAGGCCGGCCAGCAGTCCGTTGACCCAGAGGGCGCGCTCCGGGGCGATCGGCGCCTCGGCGGGCAGCACCGGTACGGCGGCTGCCGCGCCGCCGGGCTGCGCTGCGCCGCCCAGGCCGGCCAGGTAGCCGGCCAGGTACTGGCGCTCCTCGCCGCCGAAGGCGGGCGGGGCGAGGTCCTGGATCCCCAGGATCCGGGCCAGCAGGGCGGTGGTGCCGCCCTCCACGGTGCCGCCGGCCACCGCGCCGCCGGCTCCCGCGGCGGAGGTGGCGTTCGCGGGGGCCGGCTCGTCCGCGGCCGCGGTGGTGACCCGGGCCAGCGAGACCGCGCAGGCCTTGAACTCCGGCTGGTAGGAGATCGGGTCGACGGCGTCGTTGGTGACGGCGTTGATGCTGAGGTACTCGCCGAACAGGTCGTTCCAGTGGAACGGCGCGAAGCAGTTCCCGGGCCGGACCCGGTCGGTGACCACGGCCGGCAGCACCGCCCGTCCGCGCCGGGAGGCGACCTCCACCCGGTCGCCCTCGGCGATGTCCAGCGCCCGCGCGTCGTCCGGGTGCAGCTCGACGAACGGGCCCGGGTTGAGCTTGTTGAGCTTGGCGACCCTGCCGGTCTTGGTGAGGGTGTGCCACTGGTGCTGGAGGCGGCCGGTGTCCAGGACGAACGGGTAGTCGTCGTCGGGGAGTTCGGCGGCGGGCAGGTGCGGACGGGCGAAGAACTGCGCGCGGCCGCTCGCGGTGGGGAAGACCAGCCGGGGCCGGGCGCCGTCGGGGCCCTCCACCAGGGTCTGGCTGACGCCGTCGTTGCGGTAGCGCACGGGGTTGCGGTCGGGCCCGTCGACGGTGGCGCTGGGCCACTGCACCGGCGTGTCGCGCAGCCGCTCGTACGTCACGCCACGCAGGTCGTAGCCGGTCCTCGGGTTCCAGGCCTGCTTGATCTCCTCGAAGACCTCCTCGGCGTCGCGGTAGTCGAAGGCGTCCTGGAAGCCCATCTCGCAGGCGATCCGGGCGATGATCCGCCAGTCCGGCAGGGCCTGCCCGACCGGGTCGGCGGCCTGGCTGACGAGGGTGAGGTTCCGCTCGGAGTTGATCATCACGCCCTCGGCCTCGGCCCACATCGCGGCCGGCAGCACCACGTCCGCGTACGCGTTGGTCTCGGTGTCGGCGAAGACGTCCTGGGTGATGACGAGTTCGGCGGCCTCCAGGCCGGCGATGACGGTCCGTCGGTTGGCCACCGAGGCGACCGGGTTGGTGCAGATGATCCAGCACGCCCTGATGTCGCCCTCGGCCATCTTCTCGAACATCTCGACCGTGCCCCGGCCGACGTCGGTGCGCAGGGTGCCGGGCGGCAGGCCCCAGAGCCGTTCGGTGAAGTCGCGGTCCTCGGCGACGAGCACCGAGCGCTGACCGGGCAGGCCGGGCCCCATGTAGCCCATCTCGCGGCCGCCCATCGCGTTCGGCTGGCCGGTCAGTGAGAACGGGCCGCTGCCCGGGCGGCAGATCGCGCCGGTGGCCAGGTGGAGGTTGACCAGCGCGTTGGTGTTCCAGGTGCCGTGGGTGGACTGGTTGAGGCCCATCGTCCAGCAGCTCGTCCACTCGGCGGCCTCGCCGATCAGCCGGGCGGCTCGCCGGATGTCGGCCTCGGGGATGCCGGTGATCTCCGCGACCTTCGCCGGCGGATAGTCGGCGAGGAAGGCGGGCATCTCCTCCCAGCCCTCGGTGAACTCGGCGACGAACTCCGGGTCGGTGTGCCCGTTCTCCACCAGCAGGTGCAGCAGGCCGTTCAGCAGCGCCAGGTCGGTGCCCGGCCTGATCTGCAGGAACAGGTCCGCCTTGGCGGCGGTGGCGTTGCGGCGCGGGTCGACCACGATCAGCTTGGCGCCGGCCTTCACCCGCTCCATCATCCGCAGGAAGAGGATCGGGTGGCAGTCGGCCATGTTCGCGCCGATCAGCAGGAAGACGTCCGCGTGCTCGAAGTCCCGGTACGAGCCGGGCGGGCCGTCGGCGCCCAGCGAGAGCTTGTAGCCCGTGCCGGCGCTGGCCATGCACAGGCGGGAGTTGGACTCGATCTGGTTGGTCCGTACGAAGCCCTTGGCCAGCTTGTTGGCCAGGTACTGCGCCTCCAGCGTCATCTGGCCCGACACGTAGAAGGCCAGCGCGTCCGGTCCGTGCTCGTCCAGGATCGCCCGCAGTCGCCGCGCCGTCCCGCTGATGGCCGCGTCCACGTCGGTCGGTGCGGGTTCGGCCCCGCGCTCGGGCCGCACCAGGGCCGTGCCCAGGCGCCCGGTGGCGGCGAGCAGGTCGGCGCTGGTCGCGCCCTTGGTGCAGAGCCGGCCGCCGTTCGCCGGATGGGCCTTGTCGCCGTACGCCTTGACCACCGTGCGCCGGCCCGTCCCGGTGTCCACCGTGACGTCGAGCAGCATCCCGCAGCCCACGCCGCAGTACGAGCAGACGGTCTTCACGGTGCTGGTGCCGGCCTGCGGACCCGGTGCCGTCACGGACGAACCCCTCTCGGAAACCCGGCGTACCGCCCGCGCGGCAGCGGTACGGCCGGCCGGTGGTGGGCGGCTCCCACAGGGGGACCGTAGGCGGCGCCGGTTGCGCGGACGTCACGTCGCCCGGCGGCCGGGAGTTACGTCGACCGCACACCCGGACCTGCGGAGCTGTGAGCCGCGGACCCCTCCGGAGCGGTGGTGGCCGCCCCCGGGGCCGGCCACGCCGCCACGTCGACGCCCAGTCGCTCCCGCAGGGCCCGGCCGCCGGCGGGGGTGATCCGCAGGGCCCGGCCGGTGCCGATCCGCTCCACCCAGTCCAGCTCGAAGGCCCGCCGGCACAGGGCCGCGCCGACCGCCCCGGCCAGGTGGGTGCGGCGTTCCGTCCAGTCCAGGCAGCCGCGGATGACCGGTCGCGGCCCGGCCAGCCCGGCGGGCGGGACGCCCAGCGCGGTGAGCCAGTCCCGGCCGGCCGCGGTGAGGACGAGCCCCGCGTCGTCGGCGACCAGGCCCCGGGCCAGCGCGGCGTCGGCGACGGCCACGCCGAGCCGTCCGGCGAGGTGGTCGTAGCAGGTCCGGGCGCGGGCCTCGGCGCCGAGCCGCCCGGACTCCCGCAGGCTCCGCGGCGCGGGGGCGTCCGCCGGCCCGGCGGCGAAGGAGGAGAGGTCCTCGATCAGGGTCGCCGTCGCCGCGTCGGCGATCCGGACGTACCGGTGCCGGCCCTGGCGCTCCTCCGCCAGCAGGCCGCCCGCGACCAGCCGGGACAGCTGCTCGCTGGCGGTGGACGGCGAGACCCCGGCGTGCCGGGCCAGCTCGCCCGCGGTCCAGGCCCGGCCGTCGAGCAGGGCCAGGCAGAACGCGGCCCGGGTGCGGTCGGCGAGCAGTCCGGCGATCCCTGCGAGTGACATGGGCCCATGATGCGCGCCGGACACTTCGGCGGGAGCCGAAACGGCGGTACTGCGTGCCGGCGGTCCGCGGTCCGCCCGGCCGTTCGGGGCCCGCCGGGCGGGTCTGGGCCGAACCGGCGACCGCCCGGCCCGGGCTCCGGGACGGGGCCCCGGCCGTGTGCTTGGGTGGCAGCCGGGCCGGCCGGCCCACCGTCGTCCGGCGCCGTTCGGCCGGCCCCCGTGGCCGGACGTCGGACCGGACGCCGGACCGGATGTCAGAGGAGGCAGGTGCCATGTCGGCTCTACGGGAGGCTCCCGCCGGGGAGCGTGCCGATCTGCTGCAGTCGCTGGCGCGACACCGCGGCTTCCTGCGCCAGACCGTGCAGGGCCTCACCGACGAGCAGGCGGCGCTCCGGACCACCGTCAGCGAGCTCTGCCTGGGCGGCCTGATCAAGCACGTGGCCGGGGTCGAGGCCGGCTGGATGCGCTTCGCGGTCGACGGCGCCGAGGCGATGGCGAGCGAGCCGGTGGACTGGGAGGGCCAGTTCCGGATGGTCGGGGACGAGACGCTGGCCGGCCTGCTCGACCGGTACGACCAGGTGGCGCGGCGCACCGACGAGCTGGTGGCGACGCTCCCCGACCTGGACGCGGCGCATCCGCTGCCGCAGGCGCCGTGGTTCGAGCCCGGTGCCCGGTGGTCCGTTCGGCGGGTGGTGCTGCACGTCATCGCCGAGACCGCGCAGCACGCGGGCCACGCCGACATCATCCGGGAGTCACTGGACGGAGCGAAGACCATGGGCTGAGGCCCCGGGCCGCCCGTGCGCCCGGGCCGGGCGCCCCGCCGCGCCCCGCCGCGGCCCGCCGCGGCCCGGCGGGTGGTCGCGCGGGTGGTCAGCGCGGCGCGGGCGGGACTCGCTCCTGTTCCGGATGATCCGCTACAGACCGAATTGCCTATCCTGGCAGGTATGACCGCGATGGCGCCCACGCGCAACGAACCGGACCTGTCCTTCCTCCTCGACCACACCAGCCACGTCCTGCGGACCCGGATGGCCGCCGCACTCGGTGAGATCGGGCTGACCGCCCGGATGCACTGCGTGCTGGTGCACGCCCTGGAGGAGGAGCGCACCCAGATCCAGCTGGCCGAGATCGGCGGCATGGACAAGACCACGATGGTGGTCACGGTGGACGCCCTGGAGGAGGCCGGTCTCGCGGAGCGGCGTCCTTCGCTCACGGACCGGCGGGCCCGGATCATCGCCGTCACCGGGGAGGGCGAGCGGGTGGCCGGTCAGAGCCAGGAGATCGTCGACCGGGTGCACCGGGAGGTGCTCGAAGGCCTGCCCGACGGGGAGCGGGAGGTCTTCCTGCGACTGCTGCGGCGGCTGGTGGAGGGGACGCTGTCGACCCCGGTGGAGAACCCCCAGCCGGTGCGCCGGGCGCGTCAGCGGAGCAAGTAGAACCGAAGAGGATCGTCTATTACAGAACTATCTGCTACGGTCTTTCTTGTTGCCCCTTCGACGGGAGAGACCCATGCCTGCCACGCCCGTAGCCTCCGATCCCTCCGCCCGGGTCGCCGGATCCGCCCCCACCGCACCCCCGGCACCCCGGTCCCGCCTGCTCGCCCTCGCGGTGCTCGCCAGCGCGATGCTGATGATCGTCCTCGACGGCAGCGTGGTGACCGTGGCGATGCCGGCCATCCAGCAGGACCTGGGCTTCTCCCCGGCCGGCCTGAGCTGGGTGGTCAACGCCTACCTGATCGCGTTCGGCAGCCTGCTGCTGCTCGCCGGGCGGCTGGGCGACCTGATCGGCCGCAGGCGGATGTTCCTGGCCGGCATCACCGTCTTCACCGCCGCCTCGCTGCTGGCGGGAGTGGCCGGCTCGCCCGCCGTCCTGGTGCTCGCCCGGTTCCTGCAGGGGGCCGGCAGCGCGGCCGCCGCCGCCGTCAGCCTGGGCATCCTGGTCACCCTGTTCGTCGAACCCGCCGAGCGGGCCAGGGCCATCGCCGTCTTCAGCTTCACCGGCGCCGCCGGCGCCTCGATCGGGCAGGTGCTCGGCGGCGTCCTCACCGATGCCCTCGACTGGCACTGGATCTTCATCATCAACCTGCCGATCGGGCTCGCGGCGCTGGCCGGCGCCAAGGCCGTGCTCCCCGCGGACCGGGGCCTCGGCCTCGCGGCCGGAGCCGACCTGATCGGCGCGCTGCTGGTCACCGCGGGGCTGATGCTGGGCATCTACACCGTCGTCATGGTCGGCGAGCGGGGGTGGACCTCGGCCCCGACACTCGCCTCCGGCGCCGTCGCCGTCCTGCTGCTGCTCGGCTTCGTGGCCCGCCAGGCCACCGCGCGGACCCCGCTGATGCCGCTGCGGATCCTGCGCCCCCGCAGCGTGCGGGGAGCCAACCTGGTCCAGATCCTGATGGTCGCCGCCCTGTTCTCGTTCCAGGTGCTGGTCGCCCTCTACCTGCAGCAGGTGCGCGGCTACAGTGCCGCGCGGACCGGCCTCGCCATGCTCCCGGCCGCGGTGGTGATCGGCGCGGTGTCGCTCGGCGTCTCGGCCCGCCTCAACGCCCGGTTCGGCGAGCGCAACGTGCTGCTGGCGGGGCTCCTGCTGCTGATCGGCGTCCTCGGACTGCTCGTCCGCGTCCCCGTGCACGCCGACTACGCCACCGACCTGCTGCCGGTGATGCTGCTCGCGGCGGGCTTCGGGCTGGCCCTGCCCGCGCTGACCACGCTCGGGATGTCCGGGGCGGGGGAGGCGGACGCCGGGCTCGCCTCCGGACTGTTCAACACCACCCAGCAGATCGGCATGGCCCTGGGGGTGGCGGTGCTCTCCACGCTGGCCGCCTCCCGCACCGAGAGCCTGCTCGCGGCCGGCCGCGACCGCGCCGAGGCGTTGACCGCCGGCTACCACCTGGCCTTCGGGGTCGGCGCCGGACTGCTCGTGACCGCCTTCGTCCTGGCGCTCGTGATGCTGCGCGGGCCGGGCCGGGCCGCCGCCGCCCGCGAGTCGGCCGCCGCCCGCGGCTGACGGGCGCTCGGCGGCGCGGCTCCCACCGGACGCCGTCGCCTCGAACCGGGCCGCCGAACCCGCCGAAGCCGGCCCGGGCCGTCCTCCGACCGTGGAGGCGGCCCGGGCCGGCGGGCGTCAGGCCAGGCCGGCCCGCAGGGCCGTCACGCGGTCGGCGGCGGCCGTGAAGGCCTCGCGGTCGAGCACGCCCGTGCTCAGCGCGTCGGCCAGGGCGGCCGTGGCCTGCTCGCCCTGGGCGGTGTCCCGGGCCGAGCAGAGCAGCAGGTCCATCCCGGCCAGGGCGGCGGCGACCGCACGCTGACCGGTACCGCCCACGGCCTGCAGGGCGCCGGCCTCCAGGGCGTCGGTGATCGTGACGCCCTCGAAGCCGAGCCGGTCCCGGAGCTCCTGTTCGACCACCGTGGTCGAGAGCCCGGCCGGGTGGTCCGGATCCAGTGCCGGGTAGACGGCCCAGGAGAGCATGACGAGCCCGACGCCCGCCGCGATGGCGTCCGGGTAGGGCGCCTCGTCGACGTCGCGGAGCCGGCCCGGGCCCGCCGGCAGGACCACCGGCCCGGTGTCGGTGTTCGCGGCGGTCGGCGCGGTGCCCAGGCCCGGGAAGTGCTTGGCGGTGGCGGCCACGCCGGTCCGCTGCTGGGCGGTGATGAACGCGGTGCCCAGCCTGGCCACGACCGCCGGGTCGGAGCTGAACGAGCGCTCGAAGTGGTCGGCGAAGTTCCCGGGCACCTCGTACACGTCCAGCACCGGGGCGAGGTTGACGTTCAGTCCGACGCCGGCGAGGTTCTCGCCCGCGCCGGTGCCCGCCGCGGTCGCGGCGGCCAGCGGGTCCGCGGCCTGGCCGATCTTGCGGGCCGACAGCTCCGGCGCCCCGGGCAGCCGCCGCACCAGTCCGCCCTCCTGATCGGTCATCAGCAGCAGCGGGACGTGTACCGGGCTCTGCTGCTGCGCCTCGTTGAGCTGCCGGACGACCGAGCGCAGCTGCTCCGGGCCGGAGACGTTCTCGCCGAAGAAGATCACCCCGGCGGCCCGACCGGCCCGGATGTCGGCCAGCAGGGTCGGCGGCGGTGTCAGCCCCTGGTAGGAGTAGATGACCCGCCGCCCCGCCAGCTGCGCCGGGGTCGGCTCGGCGTCCTGGTCCGGATCGGTCGGCTGCGGTGCGGTCGGATTCAAGGTCGGCACTCCCCGGCTCGGTGTCGGCGACGGTGTGGGTGCGGCGGTGGGCGCGGGCGTGGCCGGCGGGCTCCCGGTCGTGGCTGCCGGGGCCCCGGGGCCGGTCGGGACGGGCGCCGAACCGGGCGGGCCGGACGGACCGGAGCCCGCCGCTCCCGTGACCCCTCCCGCAGCCGTGCCCGGGGCGGCGCCGGGTGGCGCCCCGCAGGCCGTCAGCACGCCGCAAGCCAGCAGGAGCGACAAGGTGCTGACGAGCCGTCCGGTCCGCAAAGGCATGGTCTTCTCCTCCTGCGCCGTCCGGTCCGCCGGCGCGCCGGCGGCAGCGCGGGGGCGGGTCTCCGGGAGGTTCGAGGGGCGAAGGGCCCGGTCCTGGCGGTGGCCGCCGGCGGCCCGCCCTTTGCCATGTCCCTTCAAGCTACGCTCCGCGCGGCGGTCGGCGGCAGAGCGGCGCGCTGCGGGAGTGCCGGTGTCGCGGTGGCGGGTGCCGGCGCGCGGTGACGGCCGGCGAGGGCCCGGGTCGGGCGGTGGGCGCCGGTGCGCCCGCCCCGTCGCCGACGGGCCGTCGTCGGGGCCGTCAGTTCGCCGTCGTCATCAGGTCGTGCAGGCCGGCGACGACCTCGCGTCCGACGGGGGTGGTGAAGTCGCGGACCAGGTCGGCGGCGAAGCCCGCCACGCTGGTCACCCGGCCGCCGGCCGCCTCGATCTGTCGCAGGGCGGCCTGTTCGGTGCGGTCGGAGATGCCGCCGCAGGCGTCGACCAGCACCTGTACGGCGTAGCCGGCTTCGAGCGCGGCCAGCGCGGTGTGCAGCACCACGATCTCGGTGAGCACTCCGCAGAGGGCCAGGGTGCCGCGGCGCTGCGCGTCGATCGCCCGCCGGACGGCTTCGTCGTCCCAGGCGCACGGCCCGCCGCGGACGAACACGGGCGCCTCGGGCAGCACGTCGGTGAGTTCCCCGATCACCGCCGGGCCGCCGGGCCGGGGTGCGGCCGAGACGGTGACCGGGATGTCCAGCAGGCGGGCCGTCCGCGCGAGGACACGGGCCGAGCGCCGGAGGGTGGCCGCCGGGTTGGTTGCGCCCAGGCCGATGATGCCGTCCTGGAGGTCGGCGACGTGCAGTTGAACGCCGGCGAGGTCGAGCATGGCGACTCCTTGCGTCTCGCTCTGAATCATTCGAGCTTTGAATGATTTTGAGAATGTAGCATGGCGGGCATGTCCGATGTCAGTCCCGATGTCAGTCCCGCTGCCAGTCCCTCGGCCGGTTCCGAAGCCCGTTCCCAGGCCCGTTCCCAGGCCGGTTCCGAAGCCGGGGCCGGGGGCGCGCCGGTGCAGGAGTCGGTCGTCTTCCGCCTGGGCGTCCTGGGGGCGACGGCCACCGAGCTCTTCGCCGCCGCCGTCGAGCCGTACGGCCTCAAGCCCAAGCAGGTCGGCCTGATGATCGTGCTGTCCGCGGGGCTCGCCGCCTCGCAACTGGACGTCGCCCGGGTGATGGGTGTCGCGCCCAGCCTGGTGGTCGGGTTCGCCGACCACCTGGAGGGCCTGGGCGCGATTCGGCGGACCCGCGACCCCGCCGATCGCCGCCGTCAGCTGCTCACCCTCACCGACCGCGGCCGCGAACTGCTCGACACCTGCTCCGCCCTGGCCCGCTCGCTGGACGCCGAGTTCACGGACGGGCTGACCCCGCAGGAGCACGCCGTGCTCGCGGGGCTGATGGGCCGGCTCGCGGTGGGCCGGGGACTGCCCGCCGGCCGCTGACGCGTTCCGGGCGCCGAGCGGGTGCTGACCGGGCATCGGGCGGCTCGGCCACGCCGGGGCGGCTCAGGGGGAGGTGGCGACACCCAGGGAGTCGGCGCCCATGATCTTCGGGGCGCCCTTCTCGTAGAAGACGTCGAGTTCGGTGACGGTGAAGCCCGCCCCGGTCAGCAGGTCGACGATCGGACGGGTGAGGTGGCAGCCGCCGAAGAGCCGCTGCTGGAGCGGGTCCAGGCGGTGCTGCCAGCGCCGTACCGGCTCGTCCGGAGCCAGTCCGTGCTCGACGAAGTGCAGGGCGGCGCCGGGTTTGAGGACGCGCCGGAGCTCCCGCAGGGCGGCGCCGGCGTCCGGGATGGTGCAGAGCGTCCAGGTCGAGAGGGCGGCGTCGAAGCTGTTGTCCGGGAACACCAGGGACTGGCCGTCGAGGCCCGCGCGCTGCACCGGGATCCTGGTCGCCCCGAGCCGCCGGCCGGCCAGCTGCCAACCGAGGTCGGAGGGCTCGACGGCGCTGAGCCGGGTGACCGTCGGCGGGTAGAAGGGGACGTTGAGGCCCGAGCCGAACCCGATCTCCACGACCTCGCCCGCCAGGCCGTCGCAGACGCGCCGGCGCAGGGGGTCGGCCTCCTTCATGCCGCAGGCGGCATTGACGATCCGCGGGAGCACCTGCGTCGCGTAGAAGCCCATGGCATCCTCCGTCGCTCACCACCAGTCTGGCACCGGCGGGGGAGCGCCGCCGCTGTGGCGCGGCCGTGGCGACGGCGGGCACGGGCGCGGTGACCGTGCGGGCGGTGGCACCGAGCGCCGGCCGCGGCGCAGGCCCCCCGGCCGCCGGCTGCCGGGGGGCCTGCGCCACACTGCCGCCGATCAGCCCTCGCGCCGGGCCAGGGCGGCGACCGCGGAGACCCAGAGCATCGCGGTGACCACCCCGACGGCCAGGGTCAGCGAGCCCGCCCGGCCGCCGCTCATCGCCCAGCCGTTGCCGAGCAGCACCGCCGTCCCGGCCAGTCGGGAGAGGACGGCCCGGCCGCGCCGCCCGGCCCGGGTGAAGTGCCGGCCGAGGACGAAGCAGGCGGCGGCCAGGGCGGCGAAGGTGACCGAGCCGGCCGCCAGGTGCCCGTAGCCGTGCCAGCTGAGGGCCGCGGGCATGCCGTCCGGGGTGCCGACCGGGAACCCGTCGGCCGGGTCCATGACGAGGGTGCCCGCCGCGATCATGCCGAGGCCGTACAGCCGGACCAGCCGGGGTGCCCAGACACCGCCCGGGGTGCCGTGCAGGGCCCGGCGCAGGCCGCTCGCGCCGAGCACCGTCAGCAGGCCGGCGACCAGGAAGGCGGCGATCTGCAACCAGCCGAGCGAGCCGTTGGCGAGTGCGCTCAGCGGGTGGCGGGTGAGGTCGAAGCCCTCGCGGGTGGCCGCCTGGGTCAGGGAGACGACGGCCCAGAGCGGCGCCGCGACGACCGCGCAGCCGAGCAGGGTGCGGGTGCCGGCCACCGTGGCGCCGGCCGGGGTGCGGATCGCGTGGGCGGTGGCGCCTGAGGTGGCGGTGACGGAGGTGGCGGTGACGGTGGTGGCGGTGGGGTTCCGGAGGGTGCTCATGGCCGGGGTCTCGCTTTCGGGGCGGGTGCGATTCGGGTTCTCGCTCCCACGTCGAACCCGCTGTGTGACAGGGAACGGATGCATTCCCTGTCACATCGACCCGTTCGACGTCTGGGCAGAGCAAGGCACCGCCACCCCGATCCGAGGAGAGAGACCATGCGCTACCTGATGACCACCAAGGCCACCGACACCGCCCCCGACGAGAAGCTGTTCGCCGAGATGGGCAGGTTCATCGAGGAGCTCAGCGCGGCCGGCGTCCTGCTGGCCACCGGCGGGCTGGAGCCCGGCGGCGTCCGCGTGACGTCCGTCGGGGACGAGATCACGGTGACGGACGGGCCGTTCGCCGAGGCCAAGGAGGCGGTGGCAGGCTTCGCGCTGATCGAGGCCCGGTCCAAGGAGGAGGCGATCGAGCTGGCCCGGCGCTTCCGCCGGATCGTCGGTGACGGCGAGAGCGTGATCCAGCAGGTGTTCGGCCCCTGACGGCCGGGCGCCCCCGACGGCGGAGCACCCCGCCCCCACCCGGTTTGCGGCCGGGCCGGGGCGGGTGCTGTCATCGTCCCTGTGCTGGATGCCCACCGCACGGTCGACGCGGTCTGGAAGCTCGAATCGGCCCGGATCGTCGCCGCGCTCACCCGGATGGTCCGCGACGTCGGCCTGGCCGAGGAGCTGGCGCAGGACGCACTCGTCTCCGCCCTCGAACAGTGGCCCGGGACGGGAGTGCCGGCCAACCCCGGCGCCTGGCTGATGGCCGTCGCCAAGCGCCGCGCCGTGGACCACATCCGGCGCTCCCGACTCGGCACCCGCAAGCAGGAGCAGCTCGCCCACGAGCTGGAGCACCGGCGGGACGCCGAGCCGGGCCCGGAGCAGGGCGCGGAACAGGGCCCGGAGGAGGACGACGTCCTGCGGCTGATGTTCATCTCCTGCCACCCCGTCCTGCCGCCCGAGGGCCGGATCGCCCTCACCCTGCGCCTGCTCGGCGGCCTGACGCCCCGGGAGATCGCCCGGGCGTTCCTCGTCAACGAACCGACCGTCGCCCGGCGCATCGCCGCGGCGAAGCGGACCCTGGCCGAGGAGCGGGTGCCCTTCACCCTGCCGCGGGGCGAGGAACTGGCCGGCCGGCTGTCCTCGGTGCTCGAAGTGATCTACCTGATCTTCAACGAGGGGTACTCGGCCACCTCCGGGGACGACCTGATGCGGCCCGCGCTCTGCCACGAGGCGCTGCGGCTGGGCCGGCTGCTGGCCGAACTGGCGCCCGGCGAAGCCGAGGCGCACGGGCTGCTCGCCCTGATGGAGATCCAGGAGTCCCGGTCCGCCGCCCGCACCGGCCCCGCGGGCGAGCCCGTCCGGCTGGACGAGCAGAACCGGGGCCGGTGGGACCAGCTGCGGATCCGCCGCGGCTTCACCGCGATGCTGAACGCCCGTCAGCTCGGCGGCCCGCCCGGCCCGTACGTGCTGCAGGCGGCGATCGCCGTCTGCCACGCGCAGGCCCGCACCGCCGAGGACACCGACTGGGAGCAGATCGCGGCCCTGTACGAGGCGCTGGCCCGGCTGCTGCCCACCCCGATCGTCCAGCTCAACCGGGCGGTGGCGCTGGGCCGGGCGCGCGGGCCGCAGGCCGGGCTGGCGGTGGCCGACGCGCTGACCGCCGACCCCGCGCTGCGCGACTACCACCTGCTGCCCAGCGTGCGCGGGGACCTGCTGCTGCGACTCGGGCGGTCGGAGGAGGCGCGGCAGGAGTTCCGGCGCGCCGCCGCGCTGACCAGGAACGCGGCCGAACGCGCGTTCCTCCACCGGCGGGCCGACGCGATCGCGGTCGCCGACGCCCCGGGGCCCCTCCTCGCGGACGCGGCCCGGGAATTCCTCGCCCGCGGGGACCTGGACGCCACGACGGTCCGCTCCTACGGGCAGACCCTGCGGCGCCTGGGCCTGGCCGTCGGCGACCGGACGCCGCTGGCCGAACTGACCGCCGCCGACGTCGCCCGGGTGTTCACCGCGACCTGGGGCGGTGCGGCCGCCGCGACCTGGAACCGGCACCGGTCGGCCCTGCGCTCCTTCGCCGCCTGGGCCGGCACCGAGGACCTCGCGGCCGGGCTGGACCGCCGGTCCGGCGGCGGGCACCGGACGGAGCCGCTCGATCCGGCCCAGCTGGCGGCGATCTGGCGCAGCCCCGGCCCGGCGCCGCGCGAACTCACCCTGTGGCGGCTGCTGCACGAGTCCGCCGCCGGGGTGCGGACCGTCCTCGCGCTGAACGTCGAGGACCTCGACCTGGAGGACCGCCGGGCCCGCACCCGCCGCGGCTGGGTGAGCTGGCGCGCCGGGACGGCCCGGCTGCTCCCCGGCCTGCTGGCCGGCCGGACCGCCGGCCCGCTGTTCCTGGCCGACCGGCGCCCCGGCCCGGCCCGGATGCCGGCGGCGGCGGACCTCTGCCCGCACACCGGCCGCGGGCGCCTGTCGTACGAGCGGGCCGAGTACCTCTTCAAGCAGGCCACCAGGGAGCTGGACCCGCGCGGGGAGGGCTACACCCTCGGCCGGCTCGGGCCCCGCGCCTGACGCGTGGCGCCGGTCCGATCCGGAGCGCCTCGACCCTCGCCCCGGCGCGGACCCCGCCGCGGGCGGGCCGCACGGGTGGACGGTGTGGCCGAGGCACCCCGTCGGGCTACCCTGCGACATCCAAGGACCGACCGAAGGGTGCAGTTCGATGCCGGAACCAGGGGTCACACCGTCCGGCGGCAGCGGATCGGACCTGCACCTGGAGCTGCCCGCCACCGGCAGCCGCCGGGCGGCGCTCGCCGGGGCCCTGCGGGAGGCCGTACGCGAGGGCCGGCTCGCGCCGGGCACCCGGCTGCCGCCCTACCGCGCCCTCGCCGTCGACCTCGGGGTGGCCCGCAACACCGTCGCCGACGCGTACGCCGAACTGGTCGCGGAGGGCTGGTTCACCGCCCGGCAGGGATCCGGCACCAGGGTCGCCGAGCGGGCGGCGCCGGCCGGAGCGGTCCGCACCCCGGTCAGGGTCACCGGCCACCGGACGGCGCCCGTGCACGACCTGAGCCAGGGGCAGCCGGACGCCGCCTCCTTCCCCCGGGCCGCCTGGTCGGCCGCCGCCCGCCGGGCCCTCGCCGCCGCCCCCAACGAGGCCTTCGGGCCGGGGGACCCGCAGGGCCGGCCCGAACTGCGCGGCGCCCTCGCCGAGTACCTCGCCCGGGTGCGCGGAGTACGGACCGCACCCGAGCGGATCGTCGTCTGCTCCGGCTTCGCGCACGCGCTCCGGCTGCTCTTCGGCGGGCAGGTGCTGCGCGGTCCGCTCGCCGTGGAGCCCTACGGACTGCCCTTCCACCGGAGCCTGTTGAGCGACGCCGGCGTCCGTACGGTGCCGCTCGGCACGGACGACCGGGGCACCCGCACCCAGGAGCTGGCGGCGCTCACGGCGGCGCCCCGCGCGGTGCTGCTCACGCCCGCGCACCAGTTCCCGACCGGCGGGCCGCTGCACCCGGGCCGGCGGGCCGCCGCCGTCGACTGGGCCCGCGCCAACGGCGCCCTGGTGCTGGAGGACGACTACGACGGCGAGTTCCGCTACGACCGCGAGCCGGTCGGCGCCGTCCAGGGCCTGGACCCGGAGCACGTGGTGTACCTCGGCTCGGTCAGCAAGAGCCTGTCCCCGGCGGTGCGGCTCGGCTGGATGGTGCTGCCCGAGCACCTGGTCGCCCCGGTGCTCGCGGTGAAGGGGGAGCGGGAGGCCTGGGTGAGCGTCCTCGACCAGCTGACCCTCGCCGAGTTGATCGACTCGGGCCGGTACGACCGGCACGTGCGGCGGATGCGCCAGCGCTACCGCGACCGCCGGGCCCGCCTGGTGGCCACGCTCGCCGAGCAGGCCCCGCACATCGCCGTCACCGGCATCGCCGCCGGGCTGCACGCCGTCCTGCGGCTGCCGCCCGGCACCGAGGCCTCCACGGTCAAGGGCGCGACCTGGCAGGGCATCGCCCTGGACGGCCTGGCGGGGTTCCGGCACCCGGACGCCGTCGTACCGCCCGCCGACGGGCTGGTGGTCGGATACGCGACGCCCCCCGACAGCGCGTACGGCGCCGCGCTCGACGCCCTCTGCCGGATCCTGCCGCCCGCCCCGGAAAGCTGACCGGCGGGGCGGGCGGCGCGCCGACCCTCGCGGTCGTCACTCGCGGGCGCCGATCGCCGCCGCCGCGTCGGCGCGCAGGGCCAGTCGGGCCGGCAGCGCGGTGGCGGTGAAGGCGAGCGCCGCCGCCGCGCAGACCACCCCGAGGTAGGTCAGCGGCGGGGCGTACGGAGCGGACGCCCCGGTCATGCCCGTGCTGTACGCGGTGAGCGTCACGTACGCGACCGCCGTGCCGAGCGCCACGGCGAGCAGGACGACCGTCAGGGTCTCCCAGCGGAGCATCGCCCGGACCTGCCGCCCGGTGGTGCCGACCAGGCGGAGCAGTGCGAACTCGCGGCGCCGGGCGGCGGTGGCCATCACCAGGGTGTTCACGATCGCGATGCCGGTGAAGGCGATGATCAGGCCCATCGCGACGTAGTTGACCTGGGCCTGGGTGCCCGCCTGCGCACTGCGCGCGGCGTCCGCCCGGCTCCGGTCGAGCACCCGTACGGCCGGGAACGCGGCCGCGGCGGCGCGCAGTTCGTCGCCCGTCGCGGTGCCGGAGACCAGCACCGAGGAGGCCAGCGGGTTGTCCGCGTGCGCCGTCACCACACCCTGCGGAAGGATCAGGTCGCCGAACCCCAGGCCGTGCTCGTACACCGCGACGACCCGCAGCGGGACGGCGGCGCCGTCGCCCAGGGTGACCGGCAGCAGCGAGCCCACCGTGACCTTCGCGGTGTCGGCGGCGAGCCGGCTGACCGCGACGGTGTCCTCGGCCATCGCGTCGAGCGACCCGGCGGAGACCTTCGGATCCAGGGTGCGCGCCAGCCCCTGCGGGGTGACGCCCTGCGCGGGGAAGCGGTCCTGGCCGGTGTACACGGTGGTGCGGACGACCTCCGTCACCGCCTCGACCCCGGGCACCCGCCGCACCGCCTCCGCGGCGGCCCGCGGCACCCCCGGGCCGCCGGCCGCGAGCAGGTACGGCGCGGTGGTCCCCGCCCTGACCTGCTCCCGGGCCGCGTGGCTCGCCGTGGTCTGGGTGAACAGGATCGTCGAGGCCATCGCGACGGCGAGGCTGAGCGGGGTCACCACGGCGGCCAGGCGCTGGGCGTTCGCCCGGACGTTCTGTGCGGCGAGGAACCCGGCGGCCGGGGAGAGGAGTTGGACGACCCGGCCGAGCACCGCGGTAACGGCCCGGGTGAGCAGCGGGCCGAGCAGGGCGGTCGCGACGGCGGCCAGGATCACCGTCAGGAAGGTCACCGGCGTGGCGCCGGCGTCCGTGTGCAGCCGGGCCAGGACGAGCACCAGCACCGCGTACCCGACCGCGGCGAGCCCGCCCGCGACCAGCCGGGCCACCCCGAGGCGGCGCCCGGGCGCCGCGGCCTCGGCCAGCCCGGCCGTCGGATGCACCCGGGACGGGCGCCGCGCCGACACCCGGGCGGCCCCCCAGCCGGCGAGCACCGTCGCGAGGACCGCCGCACACGGCGGGAAGGGGCTCAGCAGCAGGTGCAGGGTGTCCGGCAGCGCGCCGATGGCCAGGAAGCGTCCGTGCATCCAGCCGGCCAGGGCCAGTCCGGCGAACGCGCCCGGCAGACCGGCGAGCAGGCCGACCACCACCGCCTCGCGGCCGACCGTCCGGCGCAGCTGACGGGGCGTCGCCCCGATCGCGCGCAGCAGCGCCAGCTCGCGGGCCCGCTGCTGGACGGAGAGCGAGAAGGTGCCGGTCACCACCAGGAGGGCGACCAGCAGCGAGGTGCCGCCCATCGCGGCGCCCATGCTGATCAGCTTCACCCGGGCCTTGCCCGCGTCCAGGAACTCGGCGGAGCCGAGCTCGTCACCCGTCCGCACCTTCGCGGTGCCGCCGGACAGGGCCGCGGCCACCCCGGCCCGGACCGCCTTCGGGTCGGCGCCCGGTGCGGTCAGCACCCCGACCGCGGACACCCGGCCCGGATGCCCGGCCAGCCGCCGGGCCTCGGCGGCGGTGAAGAACAGCGCCGACTGCCGGGCGAGCTCCCCGCCCTGCGGCGAGGCGAGGCCGACCACCCGGTACGCGGCCGGGTCGGCGGTGGACTGCACGGTGACGGCGGCGCCCACCTCCACCCCGGCGGCGCGGGCGGCCGCCGTGTCCAGCACCACCTCGTCGTCGGCGACGGGCGCCCGGCCTGCGCGCAGTCCGAACGGGGTGAGCGGGGCGGACTCCCAGGCGTGGCCCCAGGAGGAGCCGGATGCCGAACCGGGCGCCAGCAGCGCCGCGGGGAAGGTGAGTTCGGGGACGACGGCGCGCACGCCGGGCAGCGCGGCGAGCCGGTCGGCGGTGCCCGCGTCCAGCCAGGCCCGCTCGGTCAGCGGCTTGGACTTCTCCTTGGTCTTGCCGCCGGACCGCTTGGTCCAGTGCAGTTCCTGGTCCGCGGTGACCAGCAGCGGTGTGCCCGCGTACCGCTCGGTGGGGATCCTCCCGCGCAGTCCGGTGTCCAGCAGCGCACCGCAGGCGGTGACCAGCGCCGCGGCGCAGAACAGGGCGACGAAGGCGCCGGCGAATGCCCCCTTGCGGGCCCGCAGGGTGCTCAGGGCGAGGAGGAACATCAGGCCCACGCTCCCAGCCGGCTCATCCGGTCGGCCACCAGCTCGGCGGTCGGCGAGGCCAGGGCGTCGACGAGGTCGCCGTCGGCCAGGAACAGCACGGTGTCCGCGTAGGAGGCGGCGACCGGGTCGTGGGTGACCATGACCACGGTCTGCCCCAGCTCGTCGACGGTCTGCCGGAGCAGGCCGAGCACCTCCTTCGCCGTCACGGTGTCCAGGGCGCCGGTGGGCTCGTCCCCGAAGACCACCTCCGGCCGGGTGACCAGCGCCCGGGCGACGGCGACCCGCTGCTGCTGACCGCCGGACAGCTCGGACGGCCGGTGCCCGGTGCGCCCCGTCAGCCCCACCCGCTCGACGATCCGCTCCAGCCAGTCCCGGTCGGGGCGACGCCCGGCCAGCAGCAGCGGCAGCGTGATGTTCTGCAGGACCGTCAGGGACGGCATCAGGTTGAAGGCCTGGAAAACGAACCCGACCCGGTCCCGGCGCAGCCGGGTCAGGGAGGTCTCGTCCAGCCCGCCCAGTTCGCTGCCGCCGAGCGTCACGGTGCCGCCGCTCGGCCGGTCGAGGCCGGCCGCGCAGTGCAGGAAGGTGCTCTTCCCGGAGCCGGAGGGCCCCATCACCGCCGTGAAGCTCCCGCGCGGGATGTCGACGCTGACGCCGCGCAGGGCGTGGACGGTGCCGGCGCCGCGGCCGTACACCTTGGTCACCGCGGAGAGGCTGACGGCCGCCTCCGGGAGGGCGCCGGCGGCTTGGTCCGGCGTGGCGGCCGCACGGGCCGACGACGAGAAGATCTTGGGCATGACCCCAGCGTGCTCCAGCCCGAGACGCTGCTCTAGTGTCAGAAACGGCAACGGATGACAGCTTGTTGCCACTCGACCGGGGATCGGGGGGACGTTGTCGGGTCTGATCGCGTTGGGGGTGCCGGACGAGCACCTACGGCTCTACCGGTACTTCCTGCGGCATCCCGGGCACGGCGCGGAGACGGCCGGCACCGCCTTCGGCTGGGACCGCGACAGCGTCGAGGAGGCACTGGAGGGCCTGCAGGGCAAGGGCCTGATCCGACTGTCCGACCGGCACACCGTCCTGGTCTCGGACCCGTCGGTCGCCGTCGAGTGGCTGGTCGAACAGCAGCTCGGCGAGCTGCGGAACGCCACCGACCACGTGGTCGCGGCGCGCAAGCTGATCCCCACCCTGTCCGAGGAGCACAAGCACGGCCTGGAGGAGACCCCGGTCGGCGAGATCGAGCGGGTGGACGGCGTCGACGCCATCCGCGAGCGCCTCGCCGACCTCGCGTTCTTCACCTTCCGCGAGTTGATGGCACTGCTGCCCAACCGGTGGCAGCCGGAGAGCATCGAGCAGGCCCGCGAGTCCGACCTGCGGATGCTGCGACGCGGCATCCGCTGGCGCACGGTCGTCGGCCCGGAGGCGGCCGGCGACCCGGCCACCCTCGCCTACCTGCGCGAACTCGTCTCGCTCGGCGGCGACGTACGGTTCACCGAGCAGGCGATCCGGCGGATGGTGATCTGGGACCGCGGCGTCTCCATGGTGCCGGTCGACCCGGACGACCACCTGCAGGCGGTGCTGGTCGTACGCCAGCCCGGCCTGGTCGCCAACACGGTCGCCTGGTTCGAGCAGGTCTGGGACAGCGGACGCGAACTGCCCGTCCAGGAGGCCGGCGACGCACCCGCCGGCCCGCCGCTCTCCGAGGTCGAGCGCCGCGTCCTCGACGTGCTCACCCGCACCGACAAGGACGAGGCGGCGGCCCGCGAGATGGGCGTCTCGCTGCGCACCTTCCGCCGCTACATCGCCGACATCATGCTCCGGCTGGGCGCGGCCAACCGGTTCCAGGCCGGCCTGCTGGCGAAGGAACGCGGCTGGCTGTAGCAGGCCGCGGGCCGGGCCGCCGCCGCCCGGTCCTGAGCCCGCGCTCTCGATACCGCCGTCTTGATCCCGCGCTCTCGATACCGCCGTCTCGATCCCGCGCTCTCGATACCGCCGTCTCGATCCCGCGCTCTCGATACCGCCCTCTTGATCCCGCGCTCTCGATCCCGCGCTCTCGATCCCGCCGTCCTTATCCCGCCGTCTCGAACCTCCCGTCTTGAACCTCCCGCAGGGGGAGTTCCTACCGTGCGGAGGAGCGCGGCGGGCCGGCCCGGCCCGGCGCGCGGACCGGGACAGGCCCGCGAGGAGGAAGCAATGACGGCGTTCGTACTGGTGTCGGGCGGTTACACCGGAGGCTGGATCTGGCGGGACGTGGCCGCCCGGCTGCGCGAGGCGGGGGACGAGGTGCACCCGGCGACCCTCACCGGGCTGGGGGACCGCCGTCACCTGGCGGACCCGGCCACCGACCTGGAGACGCACATCGAGGACCTGGTGCAGCTGATCGACCACATCGACGAGCCCCGGGTGGTCCTGGTCGGCCACGACTACGGCATCCACCCGGTGCTGGGGGCCGCCGACCGGCGGCCCGAGCGGATCGCCCGGATCGTCCACCTCGACGCGGGAATGCCGCAGGACGGCGACCGGCCGCTCCAGTTGCTGTCCGACCCGGTGGTCCGCGAACGGCTGCTCGACCCGGAGCAGCAGTCCGGGAGCGACTGGCGGATCCCCGCCCCGGCGGCGGACGAGTGGCAGCGCGGCGGCAGCCTCGCGGGCGTCCCCGCCGAGGCGCTGGCCCGGCTGACCAGGCTGGCCGCACCGCAGCCGCGGGCCACCCTCACCCAGCCGCTCCGGCTCACGGGCGCGGCCTCCGCCGTGCCGACCACCGGCGTCCTCTGCACCGCCAACGGGACGAGCACCGCCCTGGTCGAGGCACTGGTGGGCCTCGGCGACCCCCGCCTGCAGGGGCTCCTCGACCCGCAGGTGAGCTTCTTCGACCTCGACACCGGCCACTGGCCGATGCTCTCCGCCCCGGACGAGCTGGCCGCCGTCCTGCGCGGCGCCGCGGCCGGAGAGGGCCGCCGGCTCGCCGCGAAGGCCGCCGAGACGCCCGTCCACCTGCGCCCCTTCCTCCTGGACGTACCGCAGCGCCGGCGCGAGCGGGTCGGACAGCTGGACCTCTACCTGCCCGACACCGACGGGCCGGCGCCGGCGGTGGTGTTCGTCCACGGCGGCCCCGTCCCCGCCGGCGTGCAGCCCACGCCGCGCGACTGGCCGACCTTCGTCGGCTACGCCGGGTACGTGGCGGGGCAGGGCGCGGTCGGCGTGACGGTGGACCACGGCCTGCACGAACTCGCCGACTACGGCCGCGCGGCCGACGACGTCGCCGCGGCGGTCGAGCTCGTCCGGGCCGACCCCAGGGTCGACCCCGAGCGGATCGCGATCTGGTACTTCTCCGGCGGCGGCCCGCTCTCGGCGGAGGTGCTCGCCGCGCCGCCGTCCTGGCTGCGCTGCGTGGCGGCGACCTACCCCGTGCTCGCGCCGCTGCCCAGCTGGGGACTCGCGAGCACCCGGTTCCACCCCGCGACCGCGGTGAAGAGCGCCGGCCGGCTGCCGATCGTGCTGACCCGGGTCGAGCTGGAGCTGCCCGAGATCGCGGTCACCGTCGAGGAGTTCCTGGCCGCCGCAGGGGACGCGGAGGCCGAGGTCGAGGTGATCGACGTGCCGCTCGGCCACCACGGATTCGAGACGATCGACCACACGGAGGAGGCCCGCGAGGCGGTCCGGCGGGCCGTGCGATCCGTCCTGGCGCGACTGCGGGGCTGACGCTCCGCGGCTGGCAGGGCAGGGCGGGAGGGCCTGCCCGCCCCGTGCCGCCGAGGTGGGCCGGAGGTCCCGACCACAGGGGAGTCGGGAGCTCCGGCCCACCTCGGGCGCCCGAGCCCGGGACGGGAATTGACCGGTAAAACCGCCCACTGATTGCACCGGTCCGACCGGTCACCTGCTGCCTAGAGTGGAGTCCATGACCGAGCAGACGAACTTCGCCCCGATCCTGACCCGCGCCGCCCTCGCCGAGACCACCAGCGACCCGAGCAGCGTGATGACCCTGCTGGCCGACTCGGACGCCACCGGCGGCCGGCTCACCTCCTACCGCTCCTCCTTCGCGAAGGGCGCGGTGGGCGCCCCGGCGCACTTCCACACCAAGGCCTCCGAGCTGTTCTTCGTCCTCGGCGGCTCCCTCCAGGTGCTGCTCGGCGAGGAGTTGACGGTGCTGGGCGAGGGCGACTTCCTGCTCGTGCCGCCCCACACCCCGCACGCCTTCGCGGCGGCGCCCGGCGCCGAGGCGGACGTGCTCTTCGTCTTCACCCCCGGCCTGGCCCGCTTCGACTACCTCCGGCTGCTCGGCCGGGTCATGCGCGGTGAGGCGAGCCCGCAGGAGATCAGCGACTCCTCCGAGCGGTTCGACAACCACTACGTCGACAGCCCGGTCTGGCGGCGCGCCCTCGCCGAGCGGGGGTGAACGACCCGTCCGGGGGCGGGAGTCGCCTCCGGACGACGGCAGGTCCGTCAGGAGGCGGGCAGGCGGGCAGGTGGGCAGGCGGGCAGGCGGGGTCGGATCGCCGAGCGGTGCGGCCGGGTGGTGCGGTCGGCGGCGCACGGGGGTAACTTGGCCGCTCATGACGGCCTTTCGTATCGGTGTGATGTACGACCGCTCCTGGGACCCGGCCGGCCTGCCCGCCTTCGCGCGCGAGGTCGAGGCGCTGGGCACGGACGACCTGTGGGTCGTCGAGGACCTGGGGTGGAACGGCGGGATCTCGGCGGCGGCGGTGGCCCTGGGGGCGACCGAGCGGCTGCGGGTCGGCATCGGGATCGCGCCCGCCCCCCTGCGCAGCCCCGCGCTGCTGGCGATGGAAGTGGCGACCCTGGCCCGGGTCTTCCCCGGCCGGCTGGTCGCCGGGATCGGCCACGGCGTACGGGAGTGGATGCGGCAGGTCGGTGTGGCCCCGCGGTCGCCGCTGGCACTGCTGGAGGAGACCCTGACCGCGGTGCGCGGCCTGCTGCGCGGCGAGCGCGTCACCGTGGACGGGCGTGAACTGCGGCTCGACGGAGTCGAGTTGGTTCACCCGCCGGCGAAGGACGCGGTGCCGCCGGTGATCGCGGGCGTCGTCTCGCCCAAATCCCTGGAGCTGGCCGGCCGCGCCGCGCAGGGCACGCTCGTGGCCGAGGGCCACGGCCCGGAGGACCTGCGCGCCGTCCGCTCCGCGGCCGAGCGCGGCGGCGCGGGCGCGGACCACACGATCACCGCGTTCACCTTCCTGGGCGTGGGGGAGGCGGCGGCCCCGGCCCTGCGCGAGGCCGTCGCCGGACACGCGCAGTGGCTGGGGCGCGAGGAGTCGGCGACGTTCGCGGCCGGGGGCACGGTGGCCGAGGCCGCGGCGGCGCTCCGCACGCTCGGGGACGCGGGCGCGCAGACGGTGGTGGTGCGGATCTGCGGCCCGCAGCCGCTCGCGCAGCTGCGCGAGGTGCTGGCGGCCCTCGGCCGCTGAGAGGTCGTGGGGCGGGTCGTGGGGCAGGCTGGGTGGCCGTCCGCCGTCAGCGGCGCAGGGTGCGGCCGAAGAGGTCCAGCAGTGCGGCCCAGTGACGTTCCGTCGCCGCGGCGTCGAAGTCGGAGGTGTCGGACTGCGTGTAGCCGTGGCCGGCTCCCCGGTAGACCTCGCAGCGGTGGGTGACGCGGGCCTCGGTGAGCGCCGCTTCCAGGCGTTCCTGTTGCTCGGGCGGCATCGACTGGTCCTGGTCGGCGTGGCCGAAGTACGCCTCCGCGGTCATCGTGGCGGCCGCCAGGTGCGGGCTGTCGGGCTGGTCGGTGGCGAGCCGGCCGCCGTGGAAGCCGCCGACGGCGGCCACGCGGTCCGGGTGGGCGCCCGCGGTGTGCAGGGCGAGCCGGGCGCCCATGCAGTAGCCGGTGACGCCGACCGGCCCGTCGGCGACCTGCGGCCGGTCGGCGAGCCAGCCGAGGTACGCGTGCGCGTCGGCCACCACCAGGTCGGGCGTCAGGCCCTGCATCAGCGGCATCAGCCGGGCGAACAGCGCACCGCGGTTGTCGTGGTCGATGTGCGGGGGGAGCTCGACCACCGGCGCGCGGCCCTGGCGGTAGAAGACGTTGGGCAGCAGGACGGCGTACCCCTCGGCGGCCAGCCGGTCGGCCATCGCGTTCAGCGCCGGCCGCGGCCCGAACGCGTCCTGGTAGAGCAGCACGCCGGGGTGCGGCCCGCCCCCCGCGGGGTGGACGAAGTACGCGTCCGCCGTACCGTCCAGGGTCGGAATCTCGACAGTGCTGCCGTGTACCGCCGTCATGCCCGGAACCGCCTTCGTGGGAGATGCCCTTGCGGACCCCACCCTCTCACCAGCCGGAGCACGGCGTTCGCCCGCCCTGCCGGCGCGACCTGCTGCCGCTGCCGCGCGGCCCGGCAGCGAGGGCTTAGGAGGGCGCCGGAACCGGGACTGCTACCGCGCCACCCGGAGGTCCGGGCGGGCCTCGGTTTCCTACCGGGCCCGTCTCCGGTGGATCCTGTCCGGCCTGCGGATCGTGCAGGTGGGCGACGAGGAGGCCCGAGCGGCGTCCGCGATGCTGGTCGCGGCCGGCCTTCACGGTCACATGTACGCGATCGACGCGGCAGTGGCCGAGATCGCACTGCGGCAGCAGCGGCCTGTCGTTCTGCTGACGTCGGAGATCGACGACATGACCAAACTCTGCGGTGATCGCGTACGGCTCGTGGCCGGCTGACTCGTGCCACGGTCCCTGGACGGGCCGGCGTCGAATGCGAACGAGAGCCCCGGAGCAGATGGTTCGGAATTCGCACCGAGCCGAGTCTGCCGCGATCGGGCGCTGTGCAGGCTCGGATCCTTAGTCGGTCGGCTACTTGCGTCCCGGCGTCCACTTCAAGCCGAGCCGATACGCCCGGGAGATCACGTCCTGGATGCCGGGGCCGTCCTGTGCGGTGAACCACCTCACCTCGCGCCCGATGACGAGTTCACCCTTCTGTCGCTTGATCAGAGCGATCGCACACGCCTGGGCCTGCGGCGGGCACTCGTCGAGACGTACGTCGAACCGGTCCCCCCGGTCGGAGGTGAGGGTCACCACCGCGTCGAGGCCGCGGAAATCCCCCGAGCCCTCATAGATGTAGACGAAGAGCAGCAGTTTTGAGAACTCGGCCTGGTGATCCAGATTGATGACGAGGTTCTCGCCCGCGGCCCGTGCACCGGTCCGGTCGTCCGCGTCCAGCGCGACGTACGGGAACTGCTCCACCGCGCCGAACGAGTTGCCCAGCGCCTGGACAACGGTCTTGCTGCCGTCACTGAACCTGATCATGCACCCGAGGTCGAGGTCCACGTCATTGACCACCGGGGCCCGCAGCGAGGCCCGCATCCTCTGGAACAAGCCTCGTGCCTCCCCAGCCTCCCGCGGTGCGGCGGCCGGTGCTGAGGTCCAGTTCAGGTTGACCCGGATGAGACCGGACGTCACGCCGTGCTTGCCCAAGGAGACGGTCGGGGACGATTTCGTCAGGACTACTGCGCTGGAGGCCATATGGGCGGCACGCTTCCGAGAGAACGGATCGGGACGGGGTGGGCGTATGGGACATCGAAGCCCCGGTCCGTGCCAGCGGGATGGACCTTCGCTGATTCGTGACCGCTCCGACATCGGATCGCTCTCCACGGAAGCGGGCGATGTGCGGAACTGCATGCATGAGGAGCCGGCGCAGCGATCTCGCCGCAGAGGGTCTTGGCCGAGGCGAATCGTGGCAGACAACGACGAAGGCCCGGACCGCAGGTGCGGTCCGGGCCTTCTGCCGGCGGAGGATACGAGATTCGAACTCGTGAGGGGTTGCCCCCAACACGCTTTCCAATTCTCCTCAGCTCTGTCCGTCCGGGTTTACAGCCGTCCTGACCTGCGGCGTAGTGCACGGCTGGGTGGTGGGTGAACGTGGTTGGACGGAGGTGAATGAGACCAAGACCGAGACCAGGTCCTCCCTGCGGCGATCGTCCTTGCCTACCCTCGCGGGCTGGTGTCGGGTGGAACCGCGTCGCTGCGGCTCGGGGAGTGGTGGGTGGCCAGGTCGATCAGGTGGTGTGCGACGGTGGCCGGGATCGCGGGGTTGGCGGCGGCGTCCTGGGCCGAGCCCCGGTCGCGGAGCAGGGTGGTCAGTGTCGGGACCGGCAGTTGCGGGTTGCGGATCACGGCTGCGCGGAGCTGGTAGGTGGTGGGTACGGGTAGGTCGCGGGTTTCCTGGGTGGCCCGAAAGTCCGCCTCGGTGGTGGCGAGCAGGCGCATCGCGGTGGCGGGGGACAGGCGCGGGTCGGCCGCGGCGGGGGCGTGCACCATCGGGTCCGGGTCGGTGGCGAGGTGTTCGACGGTCTCGGGGGTGCAGTCGGCGGCGTACAGGGCGAGTCGGCGCTGTTTCGGGTCGGGGTGGTCGGCGAGGCCGTTCAGCGCCTCGCGGGGGAAGTCGGGGCGGTGCAGCACGGGCCAGGGCTCGGTCCAATTCAGGGCGGCCTCCAGCAGCAGGTCGGCGGGCGGTGCCTCGTTGTGGTGGACGACGGCGTACCGCACCGAGGGCGCGGGGTCGCGGGCGAGCAGCTCCAGGACGTCGGGCGGCAATGTCCGGGCCGCGGCGACGGCCTCCCGGACGTCCGTGCTCGCGGAGGCGGCGAGCCGGCGTATTGCCACCGGATCGCCGTGTTGGTCCTCGACCCAGTGCATCTGCCAGCGTGGCAGGCGGGCGGGTAGGCCGGGCTGGATCTCGGCGCGCAACTCCGCAGGGGTGTCGGGGCGGACCGAGACCCGGGACCGGACGATCGCCTCGGGGTCGCGGGCCAGTACGGCGAGTGTGTCCGGGGTCAGCCGCTCGTTCTCGGCGAGGTAGCGGCGGACCGCCTTGTCGGGGTGGTCGAGCAGGTGTCGCAGGCAGTCCTCGTCGAAGTGCTGGAGGCTCGCCACGTCCCGCTGCGCCTCCTCGTCCAGGGCATCGAACTCCGCGCGGGACATCGGGAGTTCGTGCCCGGCGCGGAGCCCGGCGGCAGCCCGTACCCCCGGGTCGGGATCGGCCACCAGGACGGCACGCGAGTGCGCGTCCAGCCGCTCCCAGCCGCGTTCGCACAGCAGCGCGCGCACCTCGGGGTCGGGGTCGGCGGCCAGGGCCGCGGCCACCGGCTCGGGCAGGCCGCGGAAGTACAGGGCCCGCAGTCGCACCTTCGGGTCCGGGTCGGTGGCCCAGCCCGCGAAATCCTCCGCGGTGGGGCGCGGTGCGTGCCAGGAGGCCCGGTACAGCAGGATGTTCCGGCGCCGGCCGGCGGGCTCGTCGCCGATCAGCCGCACCCACTGCGCGACGCTCATCCCTCGCTGGTGCTCCGCCCATGCCCGGCGGATGCTCCAGTCGGACCGGGCGACGGCGGCGTCGACGACCTCCGGCGGGTGCGTCCGGTCGGAGTACCCCACCAGGGTCGGTTCGACGGCGGCCAGCCGCACCCGGACGTCCAGCGCGGGATGCCAGCAGAGCCCGGAGATCCACGCCCACGCCATCCCGGGTCGGGCGGCCACCTCCTCGATGCCCTCGAACAGCCCGTCCCACTCCCCGGCCCCCGACACCCCGGACCCCTTCCTCTCCGACTGCGAAAAGTGACACCCTACTCGCTCGCTGCGCAGCCAGGGACAGCCAACTAGCCCCATTCGAGCAGCCGTTGTGCACAGGCTCCCGCCCCGAACCACGGCCGCGCGGACTCTGGAGAGTGATGAGAGGTTCTGGCCCAGCCTCTTCCGGTGGGCGCGCAAGGAGTAGGTGGTGCTGTGCCATTCCGCTGTGCCATTCTCGGGTGCTGCTGCCCAGCCGCCAGAAGTGGCGATGTCCAAGCCTCACCGCTTAACGCTTCCCTGTTGGCCCTTGGTGGAGGCGTGTTGGCGCACGTGGGCCCATGCCCCCGCTGGGTCACTGCCGCCGCTGCTTGTGAGTCGATCCCGGCCGGTACGAGCGTGGGGCCGGTGAGCTGTGGCTCGGTCCTGCCGTGCCTGGCTTCGCTCAAGGTCGTGGGGCACGGCAACTGCGACCACGAGACGACGTTGGCCCGGACCGCTGAGCGGTCCGGGCCAACGTCTGCCCTGGCGGGCGGGTGCGGAGGATACGAGATTCGAACTCGTGAGGGGTTGCCCCCACCACGCTTTCCAACTGTTCGCCCGGCTGTCCGGGAGCGCCCGCGTGTGTCCTGACCTGCGTCGCGGCGAATCGATCGTCGCGCCTCGGACGCTGACGGACGAGGGTGAATGCAACCAGAACTGCAACCAGGGCAGGAGGGGGTGAGATCGGCGAGCTCCCCCCGGGGGGCGTAGCGGGCAGTGGGCCAGGGTCAGTCCGTCTGTTCGGGCCGGGCGTCCTGCGCCTGCGCCCACGCGATCGCCCACTCGTCTAGCGGACGAAGGGCGTGGCCGAGGGAAGCTCCCAGTGGGGTGAGCTCGTAACCGTCGGCCGCGGGGGCGATGATCCCGTTCGACGTGAGTTCGCGGAGTCGCTGGTAGAGGACGCTGGACGACAGGCCTTCGCATCGGGCGAGGAGCGTGCGGGCGCCGAGCGGGCCCGCACGCAGCTCCCAGAGGATTCGCAGCGCCCAGCGGCGGCCGAACAGGTCCATGGCGGCCATGACCGGGCGGCCGGTTGTCGAGCCGCGAACCGGCGTTCCGGGATGCGGTGTCGGCATGACCCTCCTTGTGTTTCGTTATCCGAAACACTAGCATCCGTCTCATGTGTTTCTGAATCAGAAACACATGAGACGGGAGGGACGATGTCGCGGATAGCGCCGCTGGAGCCGCCGTACACCGACCAGGTCGGCGCACAGCTCGCGAGCATGATGCCTGCGGGAGTTCCGCCGATCGGGCTGTTCCGGATGTTTGCCAGGAACCTGCCGATGAGCACCGCCATGCACGGGTGGGGCCGGTACGAGCTGGGTAGGCAGCTGGCCCTGACCATGCGGGAGCGCGAGATCGTCATCGACCGAACGTGCGCGCGGTGCGGCTGCGAGTACGAGTGGGGCGTGCACGTCATGGTCTACGCCGAGCGAGTCGGCCTCACCCGCGAGCAGACGGCGTCGCTGGTCCACGGCGGGCCCGCCGACGAGTGCTGGATGTTCGAGCGGGAGCGGCTGCTCATCCTCGCCGTCGACGCGCTGCACGAGGACTCCGACATCGACGACGCGCTGTGGGCACGGCTTGCGTCGGCCTTCGACGACGTCCAGTTGCTCGACCTGCTCCTGCTGTGCGGTTGGTACCACGCGGTCAGTTTCGCCGCGCGAGCCGCGCGTGTGCCGTACGAGCCCGACGCACCTCGCTTCGCCGACGTGCTCCCCGACATCCTCCCCGGCGTCTGATGAGTCGCCCCTCCGGGCATCCGACAGGCCGCCGCGATCTGCCCGTTACGCTGGTGCAAGCGTGCCTGCGCGGGGGCGGTGGCGGCAGCCCGACCGCGGTCCTGGACGAGGCATCCGTAACCGGCAGCCCCCTGACCGACGACGAGCGCCGCGGCGTGCCCGTTCGGGTAGGCACGTCCCACGCGGTCTTCCTCTCGGATGACCGCGATCGGGCGGACAGCGGCGGGCGCGACCGGCCCGAGATCTCGGCACGCTTCTTCACTGCGAAGGGGGAGCTGCCCGCGTGCGGCCATGGCACCGTAGCCGCCCTGGCCTTCCTTGCCGAGCGCGCAGACGGCAGGGAGTACCGAGCCACCCTTCGCGTGTCAGGGCGCCGCACTGCCGGCCGCGCAGTCCGCGAGGCGTCGTCCGTCGAAGTGGCCTTCGAGGTGGGGCCGGTCGCTCTACGTGAGCCCACCGCAGGCGAACTCGCTCTGATACTCCCCGCTTTGAGGATCCCCACGGCCGCGCTTGCCCCAGGAGTCTGCATCGCCACACTGGGACGCCCACGGCTGATCATCCCCGTGACCACCCGGTCCGCTCTCGCCGTGCTGGACCCGGCCCCGGAGCGGCTCAGCGCCGCCTGTGACCGCCTGGGTCTCCTTGGCTGTTTCGTCCACTCCCCGATGGCGGCCACAGGCCGTGTCGCGGCCCGCATGTTCGCCCCGTCGATCGGCGTACCGGAAGACATCGCAAACGCGAACAGTTCCGCCTGCCTGGCTGCCCATCTTGTCGCCCGTCAGGGCGTGACCGGGATCGCCGTCGACATGGGCGATGCCATCAGCAGTCCCTCCACCGTCACCGCCAGGCCACGCCATACCTCGTCGGGCCCGCTGATCGAGGTCATCAGCGCCGCAAAGACCAGGCATGTGCTCCGCCTGCCAGGGTAGTTGCCGTCACCGGCACAGGAAGCCAGCGAACGACGACGGCCCCGACCGCTGAGCGGTCGGGGTCATCGGTACAGCTGGCGGAGGATACGAGATTCGAACTCGCGAGGGGCTGTCCCCAACATGCCTTACAAATCTCCCGAACCCCGTCCGCCGGGGTTCGTACCCGTTCTGACCTGCAGCGGGGCGGGTGGCCCGTCGGCGACCGAACTTGGTTGGATGGGGTGAACGAGACCTGAACCGAGACCACGGTGCCAGCGCTCGGGCGGCCGATTCCGGGCCTGTCACCACTGGCCTACCGTCACGCCACGACGCACCGGAGCTGATGGCGGCCGGTGACCACGGGCCGAGCACCGGACAGCCGTGTCGGACCGGCCCGGTGCTCTCGGCGGATCAGAGGGTGGCGGCGCGCAGTGCGATCAGGGCGACGGAGGCCATGGTCAGGAGCACCGCCGGAGGCGCGCCCTTGCGGTCGCCGACTCGCAGGTGGGAGGCGACCGCCCCGGCGAAGTAGAGCGTCAGGCCAATCGCGGCGGCGATTCCGACGGGTCCCCACCAGAGTCCGGCGAGCACACCGGCCGCGCCCGCGACCTGAGCGCCGATCAGGAAGGCCATCATGCTTTGCGGCACTTCGAGGGTGGACATCTGCTCGGTGATGTGCCGCGTCCGCAGGGACTTGGCCCCGGCCGATACCAGGAGAACGGCCGACATGAACGCAGTGACGACGGCAAGGGAGACGAACACGGCTGAAACCTCAATCGTGCGAGAGGCGAGCAAGGGACGTGCGCACCTCGACGACGATAGGCGGCCGATAGGTACCTACAGGTAACCTTCGGGCATGAGCCAGCGACCCGGAATCGCCTTCCTCGCCGACTGCCCCGCTCTCCTGGCCATGGAGATCATCGCCAGCAAGTGGTCCATGGTCACGCTCTTCGCGCTGACCGACGGCCCGTTGCGCCACGGCGAGCTGGTCGAGCTGAGCGGCGGCATCTCACGCAAGGTACTGACTCAGACGCTGCGCCGGCTCCAGGCCAACGGGCTCGTCGAGCGGCACGCGTATGCCGAGGCGCCGCCGCGGGTGGAATACAGCCTGACCGATCTAGGACGAACCCTGGAGGAGCCCATCAGGTTGCTCACCGCCTGGGCGCGGGAGAACGGCGAGGCGGTCGTCACCTTCCGGGAAGCAGCCAACGCGGCCAGAACCCCCGAGGCGGGCCAGGCGACCCTGGCGAAGAGCACTCCTGCTGATGAGAACCTGAACCGTTTCTGATCGACATGTGCCGAAGGGGCTTGCGGCGAGCTCCTTCGGTCCGGCCGGGTCGGTTCCTGTCACGACAACGCCGCGGCGGAAGCCATTTCGTCCGGGCCGGGCCTACCGGTCCGTCCCAGCAGACGGCGATGGCCCGGACCGCTGAGCGGTCCGGGCCATCTGCCGGCGGAGGATACGAGATTCGAACTCGTGAGGGGTTGCCCCCAACACGCTTTCCAATTCTCCTCAGCGCTGTTTGGGCGGGTGTGTCACTGTCCTGACCTGCGGCGAAGCGAGTCCGGGGCCATCGGCTGAACCCCAGCGGATGGCCGTGAATGAGACCAGAACTGAGACTACGATCCGTGCCCTGGGCCCTGATCATCGCACCTGACGTGGGTGGCGATTCGCGTTCTTGGGCCCCACAGGCCGCTGGCCACATGCATCGAGGGGACTGCGCGGTCGCGAGAGCGGCATGGCACAGTCTGATCTAGGCAACAGACAGGCGTCGGTAAAGAAAAAAGGAGCAGTGGCCAGGATGTGGCGAGTGCTCCTTTAAGTCTGCTTAGACGGTAGCACACCAGCATGGACCGCGCAGGAAGGCGATGCGTGGCCTCGTTAGAGTGCTGCGGTGAGCTCTCCAGCGGTGGACATGGTTGCCCAGCACGTCCTGGCACGTATGGTCGACTACTTTCAGGACGCGGGAACGCCGTGGCCGCGGCGCCTGTGGGATGTTGGCTCCGTCCTTGCGCTTGAGGAGCTGTGGGAAGCCTGCCGCTGGCAGGCCCGCAACGTGCTGTCGTCCACGGCCTGTGACTGGCAGCGCAATGAGCTGAGCGCGTTGATCGGCCCGGACCGCGGGCTCGGCGAGAAGGACCTGCGCAAGGAGATCACCGAACTGCTAAAGCGCTCGCTGGTGGATCCAAGCCCCGAGCACCGCCGTCTGAGGGTGATCATCGAATACGCCCGGGAGGGCTACCTGGAGCGGTTGGCCGACGCCGTCAAGGCCGGCTCGGTCAAGCCGGAGCGGCTATCCCGCACCGTGGCTGCGCACCTGCTGGACCTCGGATATAGCAGCAGCTATCTACTGGCCTGGGCTCGTCAGACCGCCCGGTCCGCTCCGACGACGGTGGACGTCGTTCTCGCGGCCGCCGAGCTGGCGGCTCAGGGCAGGCGAGACTTCGAGGTGCTGATCGCTTTGGACAAGGTGCCCCGCCGCGACCTGGCTGAGCCGCTGCCGAACTGGCGCAACAAGGGCGCGGTAGTTGCGTGGCTTAGGGAGAACGGACACGACACGACTGGTTTCCGGGCCGGCGGCGGGTTCGTCTACACGGTTCGCGCCTGGGACGCCTATGGCGCGGCTGGCCAGGCTCGCCAGTTGCTGGAGCGGATGACCGCACGGGCTGAGTTCCTGCGCAAGGACCGCGGAGGGGTCGCGTCCCTGCAGTCCATCTGGGTCGCAGGCCACCGCACCCCGGTGCCGCTCAGTCCTCCTGCCCGCGGGGCGGACGTTCTGTCTCTTGTCCACGAAGGCCACCTCTACAAGGTGGAAGGCCACCGGACCCGCATCGACGACGCCCTGGAGCTGGCGGCTGCGGTCAATCGTGGTGCGCTAACCCCGGCCGTCGCCGGCGGCTGGGCCGCCGTCGAGTCGTTGTTGTCACATCCGGATGACCCGAAAGGCGAGGAACGCTCCGGAAAGGCGGTCGCAGCCGACCGGCTGGCCGCTATCCTCGCCTGCTCCTGGCCCCGCGCCGAGCTCACCACCCTTGCCCACCGGCACGCCCCCGTCCAACCCGACGCCCTCTCCACAGCGGTTGCTGCGGCCGACACCAACCTGCGCTGCTGCCAGCTCATCGTGGAGGCGCTCGAGACCGGTGGCGCCGGTGCTCTCGCGCTGACTAAGAACACCAAACTCTCCGACAGTGCTGCCGCCGACCGCATGGCCGCCTTGATCGTCGACCCCACTCAGCAACTGCAGCAAGTCAACAAGGCTTTCCGGATTGCGTTGCGGAGGCTGTACCGGACGCGAAACATCATTCTGCATGGCGGCTCCATCGATGGAGTCGCACTGGAGGCGTCGCTGCGTACCGCCGCGCCCTTGATCGGTGCGGGACTGGACCGTGTCGTTCACGCCTACTACACCGAGGGGCTTGAACCCCTTGACCTGGCTGCCCGCGCTGAGGTTGCCCTCCGGCTCGTCAACGGCGAGACCGGCCTGAGTCTGGTTGAGCTACTGGAGCCTCGCCGCCATTGACGGGCAGGTCCGTTTGCTGCCCGCTTGGTGTTCCCAGTCAAAAGGAGATCCAGGACCGTCAGCGGGCCCTCGCGCGGGGCCTCTGGACGGAGAAGGACTACGTCTCCACCTCGGCGACCGGCGCGCCGGTCAACCCGGCACCGACTATCACCACTGGAAGCGGCTCCTATGGGAGGCCGGTATCCGTGATGGCCGCCTCCATGGCGCTCGCCACACCGCCTCGACCGTTCTTCTCTTGCTCGGCGTGGCGGAGCGGAAGTACTAGCTGTTCTTGATAGATCCTGCGATTGCCTTGTTCTTCACGATCTTCTGCATTCCCGGCTTTCTCGCGACCCGCTGCATCCGTCCCCAGGCCTCGAGGTCCTGGAAGTGGTCGGGCACTTCGACGCCTCGGCTGCGGGCGTGCTCGATGAGTGTAGTGACGATCGCGACCATTCGGCCGCGCCCGGGAAGCGCGCTCCCTTCCAGGTAGGCGGCGATCTTGTTCTCCTCGTACCCGGTTCTGGCCGATAGGAACTCCACACTCGGCGAACTGGCAAGGCGACGCAGGGAGCGGAGCCGGTTCGCGAATGCCGCCCGGAAGTCGCGCGGCTTTGCCCCGGCGACGCCTTCCCCGGTGCTTGCCGAGAGCAGATCGATGGAGCCCGCCAGTTCGTAATCTGCGAGCCGGATGGACTTCCTTCGGGCCTCCTCCGGCCGATCCGGATTCGTCGGGGAGTTGCTCGCTTCGGTGTGGCGTCGTGCGGGTTCGCTGAGTGTCTCGGCGCAGGATGCGTTCAAGTGCTGGGTCTCAGGGACGAAGATCTTGTAGTTCTGGCCGGCCAGTTCGAGTGTCTCGCCATTGACGTGCTGCCAAAAAATCTGCTCAGTGACGGGATCGAACAGCATGATGACGACTGGGAGCGAGTGTTTGTGCCAGTACATGACGTGCCGCGTGTCACAGTAGTGCCACCAGCCGCCCTCCCCGGGAGAAGTGAACTGGCTGGCCCCCGACTTGAGCTGAACGGCAAGGAGTCGACCGGTCCCGAGGCCGACGTTGCCGGGGCTCAAGGTTGCGTTGTCCACCACCTCAAGGTGCGCGTCGACCCCGATGTCGCTCGTCTCCTGTTCCCGGAAGAGCCAGCCCAACTGCGTGGACACCAGGTAGGCGGCTCGGGATACACCGGCCCGGTCGACCAGGTGGGTGGAATGAACATTGGGCACAGAGCATCCCCATCCGACGTGCTCCGGAACGCGGCGATGTACAAGGGCACTAAGCGTAGGCGGTCGGACCGACAGGGCCGTAAAGCTCGCTCCTTCCGGCGCTCCAGCAGTGGTCCGCTATTTGGGCCAGTTTGGTTGGGGCGTGCTCGCTGGCCATGGTCGACTGGTCAGTGTGAAGCCCTGGCCCTTCCCTGCCTAGTGTCCTGAGACCGCTGAGTGGTGGCAGCGCCCAGACTCCAACTGAGACCACGAGACGACGATGGCCCGGACCGCTGAGCGGTCCGGGCCATGGTCGGCGGAGGATACGAGATTCGAACTCGTGAGGGGTTGCCCCCAACACGCTTTCCAACTGTCCGCCCGGCCGTCCGGGGGCGGCCGTAGGGGTCCTGACCTGCGGCGGAGCAGCAGGCTAACTGGGTTCCGAACGGCGTCGGACGGGGGTGAATGCAACCAAAAATGCAACCAGGGCGGGGTGCCACTGTGGCCGCTCGCCCGCTCCCGAGCCACGTCCCGGTGGTACGGGGCAGACCAACAGCGCGCGCCTCCAGCACGGTCAGTGGGTGCGGACCTGTTTGGCCACTCCGGTGGTGTTGTACCGGTAGCGGGCCATCTCCTCGGTCACGCCGTAGTGCTCGGCGATTTGCGCCGGCCCCCACTGACGGCGGACCGCGCTGAGCAGCAGCGGCCGGGGCAGCATCAGGGTTCCACCGAAGGCGGTCGCCTGCTCCTCCTCGTCTGGGCGGCAGGTCCTGAAGGGCATGCCGCTGACTTCGCGGATCTCGGTGAGATCGTGTTTGAGGACGAGGTGGGCGAGCTCGTGGGCCACGTCACTGGCCCTGCGGCCCGGGGTCCGGAGCGGGTTGGTGACGATGATGTTCCTGTCGGCGATCTGGAAGGTCGCGGCGGAGAAGGCGTAGGCCTGGACGCGTTCCAGGTCTTCGAGGCGGTCGCGGGGGACGAGCTTCTCGGCACTGATGATCTTGACCTGGAGGTGTCCGGCGAGGGCGTCGACGTCCAGGGCGTCGGTGTCGCCGAGGTTGAGTTCGCGGCGCAGCCGGAGGGCTTCTCGTTCGGCGTTGGCCTTGAAGCCTCGGGGGAGAGTCACAGTTCTCCCGCTTCGACGAGTCGTTCGAGTTCGGTGTTCATATCGGTGAGCAGGTCGGCGAGCCGCTGGGGGACGCCGGGGCGCAATACCGAGGCGGCGCGGAGGTGGCAGGCGAGGGCGGGGACGGCGGGGACCGCTTCCTTGGCGAGGGCGTCGTAGAGGTCTCGCAGAACGGAGCTGATCTTGTTCGCCGCGTTGCCGGTGAGCCGGGGGTCGGCATGGAGGTGGGTGATGGCCTGGTCGAGAGGTGAGATCTGGCGGGTCGCGGTCGGGGTGAAGAAGCGGCTCGGGGGGACACCGAGCCAGGCGCAGAGGCGGGTAAAGGTGGCGAGGTCGGGCTGGGCGCCGGCTTCGACTCGGGTGAGGGTGCTGAAGCTGACGCCTGCCTCGGCGGCGGCCTGCCGAAGGGACAGGGGGCCGCGGCGCTCCTTGAGGAGACGCCCAAGCTCGGCGATGTCGAACTGTTCGACAGCATCCGGCCCGGTCGTTTCGAGGTCTGGGAGGGAGAGCTGGCTCCGGTCGGGGCTCATACGGGCAGCGTAGCGCTCACCAATATGGCGATGAAGCTTGACTGCATCGCTCCGAGGTGATCACACTGAGTCCAGCCACTGGCGACCCAGTGATGCTTTGCTGAATCAGTGGAGCTTTCCTTCAACACTCCGAACGACCAAGGAGATCAACATGCCTCAGCCCAACACCGTCAAGACCACGGTGACCTCGTCCCTCGCCGGGCACCCGTACCAGCACGACTACGCCCCGCAGGTGACCGGCGCGGCCGTTCTGTCCGACGCCATGGCCGACTTCGGCTTCACCAGCGACGGCACCACCAGCTACTACCTGTTCCACGACGGGCACGAGGTCCCGCCCGAGGCGACGGTGGGCGAGCTAGCCGGGCACGCCAAGGCCCTGCACCTGGGCCTGCGCACCAAGACCACCAACGGCTGAGGCCCGGGAGTCAGTCGTGGATCTCGAGAGCCGTCTGCGGCTGGCGGGCGACGTCCCGGCGGTCGAGGAGTTCCTCGCCTTGACCGCTGGCCGTCTCCACCGCCGCGACCAGGACCCCGACGGCCTGTTCTGGGCCGAGGTTCAGCCGACCAACGGCGAGCGCGCGGCGTTCGTCGCCCGGATCGAGTGGACGGTCTACCCGCACCGGCCGCCCTCCCTCGTCTTCGTCGAGTCGGTCGGCACCCCCACGACCGGGGAGCCCCGCGTCTGGCCGGTAGCGGAGGGCTACCGCTGCGGCCCCAACGACGTCTGCAAGCCGTTCACCGCCGAGGGCCAGCAGCTCCACCCCGAGTGGGGCACCGGGCCGCACGCCTGGCGCAGCACCGGCAACCCCTTCCTGTACGTGGTGGAGAACATTCAGGGCGACATCGACCGCGTTGACGGGAGGCGTGCCGGGTGAGCGCCGACACGAGGAGCCTGGTCCTGCCGGCTGGTGCGGTCGACCCGGTGCTCCGAGAGATCCGACGCCACGGGCTGACCGACCAGGAGACCGGCGCGCTGCTGCTGACCGGGCCGTCGGAGTTGGGCGTCCTGGTCGTGGCGATGGCCGGGACGGCGGGGATCGTGCGGGGCCCGGGGCTGTTCACGGTCAGCGCCGTCGCGTATGACCGGCTGTTCACCTTCGCCGAGGAGCGGTCCTACCGGACGCGGGCGATGATCCACTCGCACCCGGAGGAGGCTTTCCTGTCGCGGACCGACCGCCTGTACTCGCTGCGGGTGCCGGGGTTCGTCAGCGCCGTCGTCCCGAACTACGCGGCGCCGCCCGCCGACCCGGCGTCGTGGGGGTGGTGGCGCTTCGACCGGGACTGGCTGCCCTGCGCCGCCGCGGTTGTCGATGAGGCACTGCCCCCGGTGCTGACGGTGCTGTTCGACGAGGAGGGTATCCGTGCGTACTGACTACAGCCGCAGCGTGCGCCTGGGCTGCCTGGCCGCTGGCGTGGACGAAACCACCCTGCGAGAGCGGATGGAGGGCAGCCCCATCCACTTGACCGCGGACGGGCGTCTGCCCGCGGTCGCCGAGACCCTTGGAGTGCTGGTGGCCGATCTGCGCCGGTGGCCGGTCCCGCTGAGCCTGGAACCCGGCCGCGAGCCGGGGCGGCTCGACGACGCCCTCGTCCGCCACCTGGTGGTGACGGCAGCCGGGATCGACCCGGACCGGCCGCTTCGCATCGGCGAGCCCCTGGGCGAAGCGCCGCTGCGTCTGCACGTGGGTACCGAACCGCCGCCGGACGTCGCGGTGGCTGGTGTACCGGACGGGCACGGGGCCCGACTTCGGCACGCCGGCCATCCTTTCCCCCGGCTCAACGCGCCCGGCAGCGGTCTGGGCGCGGTCCTCACTGCGGCGATGCTGGCCGGCGAGGCGTTCAAGGTCGTCGCCGGGCTGCCGGAGGGGAAGTTCCAGGTCACTCCGGTGATGGACTTCTGCCCCGTTCTACCCGGCGAGCAGCCCGGGACCGCCGTCGCCCCGCCGCCCGCCCTGGAGCGGGTGCTGCTGGGCGGTGGCGGTGCGATCGGCACCGGCATCGCCCTGGTCCTGGACCTGCTGCGGGTCTCCGGCGAGCTGGCGGTGGTGGACAGGGAGGTCTTCGAGAAGCCGAACGTCACCTCCTACAGCATCGGCACCCTGGCCGACGCGGCCGCGCTCCTGCCGAAGGTGCGGCTGATCGCCGCGCGCCTGCGGCGGATCGAGGTGAACCCATTCCACGGGACGATCCAGGACTCCATCGAGGCCGTCGACACCGGCACCCTGCCCTGGCCCCGAACCGTCCTCGGCGGACTGGACAGCATCGACGCTCGGCACGACCTGCAACGCCTGCACGCCGACCTCACCCTGGACGGCAGCACCGGCGGCCCGGTCGGCACCACCGTCGCCCTGCACGAAGCGCTGCCCACCGGCCCCTGCCTGCGCTGCTACTACAAGGCCGACCACTCCGGGATGAGCGCTGAACAGCGCCTTCACGAACTGACCGGGCTCCCGCTCGCACGGATCGCCCGCGGACAGGAACTGCTAACCGAGCAGGACTTGCAAGGACTGGACGACCAACAGCAGGAACTCGTGCGACAGTTTCTCGGCCGGCCGGTATGCGGGCTGATCAACTCGGCAGAACTGAGCGGCGGAACCGACGACGCTTTCCGCCCTTCGGCCGCGTTCGTGGCCCAGCAGGCCGCATGCCTGGTCGTCGGCGCCTGGATCGCACGCAGCACGGGCCTGATCACCGGACCCGCGCGGCGCATCGAGTACGACACCCGATTCGGCCCCCGACCCGACCAGATGACCGACCACTGGACCCCCGCCCCCGAATGTGCGTGCCAGAAGGACGCCGACCTCATCAGCCACGTCCGAGAAACCTGGCGCACGCGCGGTTGACGCCGAGCTCAAGGGCTGTCGGCTGTTCTCCAATTAGTAGTAATCACTGCGTGTCAAAATGCCGCCCTGTTCCTATTTCGGGCGGCATTTGATGGACCATCCACGAGTGCTGACAGCCTGCAGGGGGACTGGGAGCGCCGTAGCCCTTACCGAGCTTGTGGCAATGCCTACCGAAGTGGCATGCGGAGATCGCCGACGCATCTGATTCGAACCTGCGGGTTATCCAGGATTCGTCGTCGGCCGTGCGGGCCCCGCCCCGGCACGCGGACGGCTCGGCCGTCCGTCGGTCGGCCCGGAAGGACGTCGAGGTCGGGCAACGGATGCCGGGGTCGGGTGATTCGTCCCGGAGACGGGCGGGGCTGAGGGCGCCGGCCGGGCGGGTGCAGCCGACGTGGTGGCAACCAGGTCGTTGAGAGCTGCGTTGACAACCGGCCAGCACATGTCGACCGTGTCGCGGTTGGGCCCGTGTCCGTTTCGTCGTTCCGCCGTTGGATGCACCAGGTTGCGGTAATGCCGCACGAGTTCCGAAGCGAGCTTCGCGTCGTGCTCGATCCAGCCGTTGTCGTGTGCGAGATCGACGAGTTCCTTCAGGCCCATGTCCTTCGGTTGCTTTCTCAACGTCCGAGTAACTGCCCGCACCTGGGCGACGTGCACGAGAACCCCTTCCAGGAGACTGCCCAGCATGATCACGGCTGCCGTGTACGCACCGTGCTCGTAACACGTGTGCGCCTCGTCGAGCCTGGTCTGGACTGCTGCTGCCAACGCTGGGTCACTGATGACCTGCGAGACGGATACCTGCAGTTCGACCCTGGGCATCCGCACCGGCTCGTTGGCACCGGCCTCGACCGGTACGAGGATCGGCTGTCCCTCCGCGTAGCCGATTCGACATCCTTCCAGGGCCAGAACCTCGTCGAGCCGGGCGACAGTGGCCTTGTACTCGCGTGGCTGTCCGACGTACTCACGTTGGTCGGCGAGTCGCAGCACCGCCTTCAGGGCATCGCCCTCGCCCGCCTCCTGGCGTTCGCGAAGCAGCCCGAGCGTCCACTGGTGCCGCGGCGTGCCGTCGGGGTCGGGGACGTCCTCCCACTTCGCGCGGCGCAGGAACTCGGCGATCTCGTAGCCCTTGCGGTACAGCAGCGGCGAATCGTCGCCGCAGATCAAGTAGGCGATCTTGATGAGGACGCTCTCGTCGAACGACTGGCTCATGTCAGGTCTCCTCGGGCGTCATCGGCGGACAGATCCTCGTCATCGGTCGCTTCGTCATCAACAACCGCGTCCTGTGCCTCGTCGTACAAGGCGACTGGGTTCCAGGTGCTCGCCCCGTCGGAGGCGAGCTGTTCGAATCCGGCCGTGCCCGGCTGGATATCGAGCGCTGCGAGCTTGCGCCACAAGGGGGCGAGAGCCTGGTCGGGTGCCAGCGCGAACTCGCTGCTACGCACTCGCCAGAACGTCCATCCCGCACGCCGCAGGTCCCGCTCACGCTCGTAGTCCTCCTGGCGCTTCTTGCTGCTGGCGTGGTGAGGGCTGCCGTCACACTCCACGGCCAGCCGCGCGTTCTCCCCGACCACGACCAGGTCGATGAACTTGCCGGCGACCTCCCACTGGGGAAGGACGTGGTATCCGCGCCGCCTGATCTCCAAGAAGACCCTCTTTTATGGCGATTCCTCACTCGGCGGCTCCGGGGGCAACCCGGTCCGCCCTAGTACTCCAGCAGCGGTTCGCTATTTCTGCTGGTCAGGGGCCATGTTCTGAGTGTAGTCGGCTGACGTGGCGCCAGGGGCGGGTTCGGTGCGGAGGTCATCCAGCAGGGTGGTTTACGGGTGGGTGTGATGCCTCTGGGCAGTCTCCTCGGGTGATCGAGGATCTTGGTTCTGGGCAGTGGCGGGCGGAGCTCGAGGAGTTGTTCCTGCGGGTTGGTGGCAGGTTCGCGCGGGCCGAGCCTCGCCGGAGGATGCGGGACTACATCCGCGGGCTGCTGGGGCCGGTCGGCAGGAAGAACGGTTGGCAGCTGGCCGAGTACGCGGGTCACGCCACTCCGGACGGCCTACAGCGACTGCTCGCCTCGTGCCGGTGGGACCCGGAGGACATCCGTGACGATCTGCAGGACTACGTTGCCGAGCGTCTCGGCTGCGAGGGCGGCGTGCTGATCATCGACGACACCGGGTTCATCAAGAAGGGCACCACGTCGGCGGGTGTTCAGCGCCAGTATTCCGGGACCGCGGGCCGCACAGAAAATTGCCAGATCGGAGTGTTCGCCGCCTACGCCTCGGCAAAAGGAAGAGCCCTGGTCGACCGCGAGTTGTATCTCCCTAAGTCCTGGACGGATGACGCGGAGCGGTGCCGGGCCGCCCGGATTCCCGAGGACCGGGTGTTCGCGACGAAGGGCGAGCTGGCCAGGGCCATGATCCTGCGTGCGCTGGGATCTTCGCTGCCCATCGCCTGGGTGACTGCGGACTCTGCCTATGGCCTGGAGTGGAAGTTCCGCCGGATGATCGAGGAGGCCGGCGTCGGCTACGTGCTGGCGGTGCCGAAATCCCAGCAGGTCATGTCGTCGCCTGGATTCTGGCGCATCGACCGGCTGATCGCCGAGGCACCCGACGACGCCTGGCAGCGGCTGTCCTGCGGCGACGGCGCCAAAGGCCCCCGCATCTACGACTGGGCCGCCGCCCAGCTGCCCGAGAACCCCTACCTGGACGGCGACGAGCCCACTCACCGTCGCTGGGTCCTGGCCCGCCGCAGCATCAGCCGCCCCGACGAGCTCGCCTACTACCTTGCCCACGCGCCCATCAGCGCCGGCGTCGCCGACCTGGTCCGTGTCGCCGGTTCCCGTTGGGCGATCGAGGAGTGCTTCCAGGCCGCGAAGAACGAGTGCGGCCTGGATCAGTACGAGGTCCGGCGCTATCCGGGCTGGTACCGGCACATCAGCCTGGCCATGCTTGCCCACGCCTTCCTCGCCGCGATGACCGCCGACGCGGCGGCAAAGGGGGCTGCAGAAACGGTTCCCGCGACCTGGCGCCGCTCACCGTGGCAGAAGTCCGCCGACTCCTGGCAACTAGCAACTCAGTAAGGCAAGTTCAGCGAGACATGTTGGAATTCGCACTGGCCTGGTCCCTCTGGAGGCGCAGACGCCAGGCCGTGGCCCGACACTGCCACTACCGGCGCCGCACAACCCTACTGGATGACCTCCGCACCGAACCCGCCCCTGGCGCCACGTCAGCCGACTACACTCAGAACATGGCCCCTGACCAGCAGAAATAGCGAACCGCTGCTGGAGTACTAGCTCGACTGTCCTGGGATGGGCGGTGGCGAGGTTTCCGATCAGCCCCCGGTGTTCGTAGCGCCGGGGGCTTCGTGTTTTCTCTCGACTATTCTGCTCCTGCTCGGCGTGCCGGAGCGGATCGTCATGGCGATCATGGGCTGGTCCTCGACCGCCATGGCCCAGCGCTACCAGCACGTCACCGAGCCCATGCTCAACGACGTCGGCAAGAAGATCGGCGAGGCGCTGTGGGGCGGCAGCGCTGCGGGCTAGAAGCGCCTGGCGATGGCGAAGTCCCTTGATCCTTGCCGATGGTGGCCCCGACCGGCGTGTCGGGGCCACCATCGCTCCCACGGGTCATCGGCAAGAATCGACTGCCGTGGTGAAGTCGTTCAGCAGGTTGGCGATGCTTCGGTCAACAAGTGCGACTGTTTCGGTCCATCCGCCTTGCGGCATGTCGTCCTTCGTTGCGCCGAGTGGCAGATCAAGGCCCGTCCACAGATCCAGGATCAGCACCTCGGCCTTGGCAGCCAGATGACCTGGGAGCAGTTCCTGCGCAATCAGGGTCCACCCGTTGAGCTGGTGGGCGCGAAGCCGACCGCTGTTCTCGTTGTAGATCCCGATCTTCCCTGCAGCGAGACCGGCGTGGATGATCAAGTATATGTAGCTGGGCCTATCTGGCTGGAAACCGTGCTGGGCGCAGCTGCTGCAAGGCGCCCGGCGTCGCTGGGTCACCTTGTCCAGTGTTGGGCTCACGATCCTTCCGCAGGCGAGGTGTTTGGCTCGCCAGGGTGTGGTGACGTTCCCAGGGAACGGTTCGAGCGGCTCCAGTCCGACAGCCTTCATGATCTCCGTGGCGGTGTTCGGGTCGGTGGCCCGCCTGGCACAGAACCGGCACTTGTACTTCGTCTTTCGAGCGTTGGTGAGGCTCGGGTCGACGATCTTCGTACATGTCGGGCAGCGGCTGCGCCAGGGCTCGTTCACGCCTGGATAGGGCACCAGGGGTTCGAGGCCCAGGGTGAGCATCTCGTCCCAGGCTTCGTCGGGAGGGATTGGAGCGGAGGACGAGCAGTGGGAGCATGCCCCGTTGCCGGCGTAGACGACACTGCTGTACCAGACGTCGATCTCACGGCCGCAATCGTTGCACCGGCATCGCCAGGTGCTCTGTGTGCCAGAGAAGGGTTCGAGCGGTTCTACGTTGGCCCTCAGGATGTTCGCCACGGCCACTTCTGGCTCCACGCGACGCTTCTCGGCGGCTTTCCGAGAGTTGTTGATCTGGGCACAGGTTTTGCAGGGACCTTGGCCCTTGGTGACGACGCTCGAGTAGGAAGACAGGGTGACGTGCCCGCGCGCGTGGCAGACACCGGGCCACGGCTTGTCGGCACCCGGATACGGGATCTGGGGCTCTGTGCCGCGATCCCGCATCTGCTGGGCCCGAGCTATCGGGTCGATCTTGCTCAATTGCTGATCCCGTCGAACTGGTCAGGCCGGCCGCGGCGGCGTGGCCAGGCAGGCGCGGGAGGGGGCTAGTGACGCTGCCCGGCATCGCAAGGACCGCCACCGTCCTCGGATGAGACCACGGGAAGGCCAGGGCTGTCCGGCGAGAGAGCAAAAATTTGCAACTGAGACCAAAACTGAGACCACGAGACGACGAAGGCCCCGACCGCAGTGCGGTCGGGGCCTTACGTTTGCCCTGGCGGGCGGGTGCGGAGGATACGAGATTCGAACTCGTGAGGGGTTGCCCCCAACACGCTTTCCAAGCGTGCGCCCTAGGCCACTAGGCGAATCCTCCGTGGGAGAGCTTAGTACATGTTCGGGGGTGCTCGCGACCAGCTATCCGCAGGTGGTCGCGGGCGGGGGCCTGCGGATCGGAAGGCGGGGTGGGCGGTAGGAGGTGGGCCCGGGATCCGCTACTCTGGGGGCAGCCCCTCGTGTGGCGTTATCTCTCTGAACCCCCCCAGGGCCGGAAGGCAGCAAGGGTAGGAGGGCTCTGGCGGGTGCACGGGGGGTCTTTGCGTTCCCCGGCGGGGTGGCCGGGCACGGGGCCGGGTCGGTCCGGGGTTGCGGGACGCCGCGTTTGTCCGTGCGTCCCGATATCGTCGGTGGTGTGTCCCTAGCCCTGTACCGCCGCTATCGCCCCGAGACTTTCGCCGAGGTCATCGGGCAGGAGCACGTGACCGCTCCGCTCCAGCAGGCCCTGCGCAACAACAGGGTCAATCACGCCTACCTCTTCAGCGGCCCGCGCGGCTGCGGCAAGACGACGAGCGCGCGCATCCTGGCACGCTGCCTGAACTGCGCGCAGGGGCCGACGCCGACGCCGTGCGGGGTCTGCCAGTCCTGTACGGACCTGGCGACGGGCGGGCCCGGGTCGATCGACGTGATCGAGATCGACGCCGCCTCGCACGGTGGTGTGGACGACGCGCGTGACCTGCGTGAGCGGGCCTTCTTCGCGCCGGTGCACAGCCGGTACAAGATCTTCATCCTGGACGAGGCGCACATGGTGACCTCGGCCGGCTTCAACGCGCTGCTGAAGGTGGTGGAGGAGCCGCCGGAGCACCTGAAGTTCATCTTCGCGACCACGGAGCCGGAGAAGGTGATCGGGACGATCCGCTCCCGGACCCACCACTACCCGTTCCGGCTGGTGCCGCCCGGCACGCTGCGGGACTACCTCGCGGAGGTCTGCGGGCGCGAGGGCATCCAGGTCGAGGACTCGGTGTTCCCGCTGGTCGTGCGCTCGGGCGCCGGGTCGGTGCGTGACTCGATGTCGGTGATGGACCAGCTGCTGGCGGGCGCGGACGAGGGCGGCGTCACCTACACGATGGCCACGGCGCTGCTCGGGTACACGGACTCGGCGCTGCTCGACGAGGTGGTGGACGCCTTCGCCGCCCAGGACGGCGCGACGGTGTTCCAGGTCATCGACCGGGTGGTCGAGGGCGGTCACGACCCCCGCAGGTTCGTGACGGACCTGCTGGAGCGGCTGCGGGACCTGGTGATCCTGGCCACCGTGCCGGACGCGGGGGAGAAGGGCCTGATCGACGCCCCGGCGGACCGGGTCGCGGTCATGCAGGCGCAGGCGGACTCCTTCGGGGCGGCCGAGCTGAGCCGCGCGGCCGACATCGTCAACACCGGCCTGACCGAGATGCGCGGCAACGCGGCCCCCCGGCTCCAGCTGGAGCTGATCTGCGCCCGGGTGATGCTGCCGGGCGCGTACAGCGACGAGCTCTCGCTGCAGGCGCGCCTCGACAAGCTGGAGCGGCGGGCGGCTGCCGGCGGCTTCGCGAGCCAGCTGCCGCCGGGCGCCGCGGCGCTGCCGCCGGCCGTCGCCGCCCCGGTGGCGGCGCCGTTGCAGCAGCCGGCGCCCGGGCCCGCGGCGTACCAGCCGGCCGCACCGGCCGCCCCGATCGCTCCGGTGGTTCCCGAGCCCGCCCCCGCGGCCGGGCCGGCGCCGGGGGCCTGGCCGATCCCGCGCAGTTTCCCGCCGGGTGGCGGCGCGCCCGCCCCGGTCACGCAGCCGGCCGCCCCGGTTCCGGTCGCCGCTCCGACTCCGGCGCCCGCCCCGGTTCCGGCGGCGGCGCAGCCGGGCGGCGGGCAGCCGTCCGCCGCGGCTGCGCAGGGCGCCGCGCAGATCAGGCAGATGTGGCCGCAGATCCTGGAGGCGGTGAAGAACCGCCGCCGGTTCACCTGGATCCTGCTCAGCCAGAACGGGCAGGTCGCCGGCTTCGACGGCAGCGTGCTGCAGGTCTCCTTCATCAACGCGGGCGCGCGGGACAGCTTCGTCAGCAGCAACAGCGACGACGTGCTCAAGCAGGCACTGGCGGACGCGCTCGGTGTGGACTGGCGGATCGAGTGCATCGTCGACCCGTCGGGTGGCGGCGGCGCACCGCCGCCGCCCGCGTCCGCCGCCGGTGGTGGCGGTGGGTGGGGCGGCGGTGCCCATGCGGCCTCGGCCGCGCCCGGGCCGCTGCCGCAGGCGCAGGCGCCGCAGGCCTCCGCCGGGTTCTCGCCGATGGCGGCTCCGGCGCCGGCCCCGCCGGTGCCCGCGCAGCCGGTTCAGGCGGCCCGGCCTGCGCCGGCCCAGGACGCCGGCGGTCGGACGCAGGGCTACGAGCAGGCGCAGGGCTACGGCCAGGCGTCCGCCCAGGGGCAGCAGGGTCAGGGCCGGCCGCCGGCCCAGGGCGCGTCGCAGCCGGTCGCGCCCGCCTCCGGTCCGGGGGCCGGGCCCGAGGACGACATGTCCGAGAACGACGCGCCGGCCCCGCAGGAGCAGGCGTTCTCCGGGCAGGAGCTGATCATCCGGGAGCTGGGCGCGACCATCCTGGAGGAGATCCACCACACGGGAGGCTGAGCCGACGGGCCCGACGGACCTGGCGGGCCTGCCTCCCGACGGGCCGCCCTTCCGGCGTTCGCCGCCTACCGGTCGGGGAAGCCGCCCCGGCCCGGAGGCGGCCCGGCGCGGGCGGGGGGCGGGCCGGAGCGGATCCCGCGCCGGGTGGGAGCCACGCCGTCCGGGCGCAGCACGTAGGCTCGCCAGTGACGTACGCCGCCGTGCGGAGCCCCGCCGTAGGGGTGCTCCCGGACGGGCGGCGTGTTTCGAGTCCGGCAACCGGACGTCCGTACCCAGGCAGGAGTGAGCCGTGTTCCCCGGTGGTGGCCAGCCCAATATGCAGCAGCTGCTGAAGCAGGCGCAGAAGATGCAGGAGGAGCTCGCCCGGGCCCAGCAGGAGCTGGCCGAGGCGAAGGTGAGCGGTTCGGCGGGCGGTGGCCTGGTCGAGGCGACGGTGACCGGCGCGGGTGAGCTGGTGGCGCTGACGATCGCGCCCGACGCCGTGGACCCGGAGGACACCGAGACCCTGGCCGACCTGATCCTGGCGGCCGTTCGGGACGCCAACCAGGCGGCCCAGAAGATCCAGGCCGAGCGGATGGGTCCGCTCACCCAGGGGCTGGGCGGCGGCGGGATCCCCGGCCTGCCGTTCTGACCGGCCGACGATCCGGTCGAGCGGTCGAGCGGTCGAGCGGTCGAGCGGTCGAGCGGTCGAGCGGTCGGGTGGCCGTCGGGCCGTCGGGCCGCCGTCGGGTCGCCGTCGGGTCGCCGTCGGGTCGAACAGCGGGTGACCATCGCGGCGGCAATGTGTGATTTGTGCGGGAGTCGGGCGTCGGACGGTGTGTCCGGCGCCCGATTCGTTGGATGATGGCACCGGACCACCGGCGGCGGTACCGGGAAGCCGGGACGAGCCGGGAGACCGGGACGGTCCGGATGCCCGCCCGACCGGCGGGCGGCTCGGCGGACCACCGGGTCAGCCGACCACCGGGACCGTCGGACGGGACCGCAGGGCAAGGACGAGGGAAGGCGCGACGTTGTACGAGGGCGTGGTTCAGGACCTGATCGACGAACTGGGCAGGCTGCCCGGCGTCGGGCCCAAGAGCGCGCAGCGGATCGCCTTCCACATCCTGCAGGCCGACCCCACCGACGTCCGCCGGCTGGCGCACGCGCTGCTGGAGGTCAAGGACAAGGTCCGGTTCTGCGCGGTCTGCGGCAACGTCGCGGAGTCCGAGCGCTGCCGGGTCTGCCTGGATCCCCGCCGCGATCTCACGGTCATCTGCGTGGTCGAGGAGTCCAAGGACGTGGTGGCCATCGAGCGCACCCGGGAGTTCCGCGGCCGCTACCACGTGCTGGGCGGCGCGATCAGCCCGATCGAGGGCGTCGGCCCGGACGACCTGCGGATCCGCGAGCTGCTGGCGCGACTGGCGGACGGCACGGTCACCGAGCTGATCCTGGCCACCGACCCCAACCTGGAGGGGGAGGCGACCGCCACCTACCTGGCCCGGCTGTGCAAGCCGATGGGCCTGAGGGTGACCCGGCTGGCGAGCGGACTGCCCGTCGGCGGGGACCTGGAGTACGCGGACGAGGTCACCCTCGGCCGGGCCTTCGAAGGGAGACGACTGCTCGATGTCTGACCAGACGCACGGTACCCACACGCACGCCCACGGTTCGGAGCCGGACGACTTCGCGGTGCAGATCGCGGACTCGGTGGAGAGCTTCGTCCTCGCGGTCACCGAGGTGGCCAAGGGCGACGAGCCCGGCAGCGCGGTCTCGCTGCTGCTGCTGGAGGTGTCGCAGCTGCTCCTGGCGGGCGGCCGGCTCGGCGCGATCGAGGACGTCGTGCCGGACGACCGCTTCGAGCCCGACGCGGGCCCGGAACCGGACGGCGTGGAGCTGCGCGAGCGGCTCGCGGAGCTGCTGGCGCCGATCGACGTCTACCACGAGGTCTTCGACCCGTACGGGCCGCCGGAGAAGCCGAACGCCTTCCGGATCTCGGACGACCTGGCCGGCGTGGTCAGCGAGCTGCAGCACGGGCTGACGCACTACCGCGAGGGCCGGGTCAGCGAGGCGCTCTGGTGGTGGCAGTTCTCCTACCTGTCCAACTGGGGCTCGACCTGTACGGCGGTGCTGCGCGCGCTGCAGTCGCTGATCGCGCACGTCCGGCTGGACAGCCCCATCGGTGCGGCTGCGGACGGCGCGGACACGGACGACGACGGTTTGACGGACGAGCAGCTGGAACAGCAGGCCGGCGATCTGATGGCGGCGGAGCTCGGGCTCTAGGGGCCGGACGGGGCTCCGCCGGGGCCCGGCGGGCCCCGGAGGCGCTCGGGAGGCGCTCGGAAGGCGTCTTCGGGCGGACTGTGACGCAGACCTCGGAAAAACTTTTCGGCGTGGGCCGGTCAAAGAATTCCGGGACGGGCCCCTCGCCGCCCGCCGATTCTCCGGGCCCGCACGGACCGGTCCGCAGACCTGCCCGTCGGGGCGTCGGACGGCTGACCACCAGGTGAAACGGGCGTCTCATCATATGGAAAGCGGCTGGCGGGCCCGCCCTGCTCGGTAGACTGGCGCGGACCGCAGAACCCCGCACACCGGGGGTCCGGCGGCCGACAGGCGCCACCCGCGGCTGACCCGGCCACCGGAGAACCGACACAAGTCGAGGAGCGCACGTGGGCCTTGTCGTGCAGAAGTACGGCGGCTCATCCGTTGCGGATGCCGAGGGCATCAAGCGCGTGGCCCGTCGAATCGTCGACACCAAGAAGGCCGGCCATGAGGTCGTCGTCGTGGTGTCCGCGATGGGCGACACGACGGACGAGCTCATCGAACTCGCGGAGCAGGTGTCACCCATCCCTGCCGGCCGTGAGTTCGACATGCTGCTGACCGCTGGAGAGCGGATCTCCATGGCGCTGCTGGCCATGGCGATCAAATCCCTGGGTCACGAGGCCCAGTCGTTCACGGGCAGTCAGGCCGGGGTCATCACCGACTCGGTCCACAACAAGGCGCGCATCATCGACGTGACGCCCGGCCGGATCCGCACCGCCCTCGACGAGGGCAACATCGCGATCGTGGCGGGGTTCCAGGGTGTCTCGCTGTCCAGCAAGGACATCACCACCCTGGGTCGCGGCGGCTCGGACACCACCGCCGTCGCCCTGGCGGCGGCGCTGAAGGCCGAGGTCTGCGAGATCTACACCGACGTGGACGGCGTCTTCACGGCCGACCCGCGCGTGGTCAAGAAGGCCCGCAAGATCGACTGGATCGCGTACGAGGACATGCTGGAGCTGGCGTCGTCCGGCTCCAAGGTGCTGCTGGACCGGTGTGTCGAGTACGCGCGCCGCTACAACATCCCGATTCACGTACGCTCGTCCTTCTCCGGTCTTCCGGGGACCATCGTCAGCAGCACCAACCCGACCAAGCCCGAAGGGGGCGAGATGGAGCAGGCCATCATCTCCGGGGTCGCCCACGACACGTCCGAGGCCAAGGTCACGGTCGTCGGAGTGCCGGACAAGCCGGGCGAGGCGGCCCGCATCTTCCGCGCCATCGCGGACGCCGAGGTCAACATCGACATGGTGGTGCAGAACGTCTCCGCGGCGGCCACCGGTCTGACCGACATCTCCTTCACCCTGCCGAAGGCCGAGGGCCAGAAGGCCATCGACGCGCTCGGCCGGGTCAAGGAGGGCATCGGCTACGAGTCGCTGCGCTACGACGACGCGATCGGCAAGATCTCCCTGGTCGGCGCCGGCATGCGCTCCAACCCGGGGGTCACCGCGACCTTCTTCGAGGCGCTCTCCGAGGCCGGCGTCAACATCGAGCTGATCTCCACCTCGGAGATCCGGATCTCGGTCGTCACCCGCGCCGAGGACGTCCCCGAGGCGGTCCGCGCCGTCCACTCCGCCTTCGGGTTGGACAGCGACACCGACGAGGCCGTGGTCTACGGCGGTACCGGGCGCTGAACCCGGGGCGGTCCGCGGGCCGCCGCCCGCCCGGTTCGCCGTGCGCGGCCGGACCGGGCGGCCCGGCTCTTTCGGCCCTCTTTTGAGACTGACTGTCAGAATCCCCCTCCCACCCCTGGAGGGGGATTCGACGTATGCGGGAGAATAGGCCGCGAGCTGGGCAACCATGACAGGGGATCGAGTGTCCAACGGGCGTGGCGAACGTAGTCGGGGTAGGGATCGGTGTCGGGGCGATGGCTGCCGCGACACTGTCGCCGCATGCTCCGCGACCGGTGGATAGGCCCGCAGACAGCAGGATGGCGGCGGTCGCAGCCGGCACGGCGGGTACCAGCGAAGACCTGCTCACCGAGACCTACCAGGCCCACTACCGCTCCCTGCTGCGGCTGGCGGCCCTGCTGCTCGACGACCTCTCCACCTGCGAGGACGTGGTCCAGGAGGCCTTCATCCGGGTGCACGCGGCCCGGCGGCGGGTCCGCGAGCCGGAGAAGACCCTCGCCTACCTGCGACAGACGGTGGTGAACCTCTCCCGCTCCACGCTTCGCCGGCGCATCCTCGGCCTGCGACTGCTGCCCAAGCCGATGCCTGACATGGCCAGTGCAGAAGAAGGCGCCTACGATGCGCTGGAGCGCGACCAACTCAAGGCCGCGCTGCGGGGATTGCAACGCCGTCAGCGGGAGGTGCTGGTGCTGCGCTACTACGTGGATATGACGGAGGCGCAGGTCGCCGACACCCTGGGCATCTCGCTCGGCTCGGTGAAGGCGTACGGGTCGCGGGGGCTGGCCACGCTACGGGTGCGGATGGAGGCCGGGCAGTGACCGACGACCGCCGTGCTGCCGGGCGCCCGGCCACCCCTCCGGGCCGGGCGCGCCCCCGCCGGCGGCCGCCCCGGGGGGCCCGGGGGCGGGGGGGGGGCGGGCCCCCCGGCACCCCCGAGCAGGGGGTCCGGGGGC
>NZ_JBHUSG010000004.1:23346-167682 GCF_042673745.1 Kitasatospora sp. NPDC057015 | reverse complement strand
GGGGCCCCCGCCCGGGGGGGGGAGGGCGCCGGGGCGGTGCCCGCCGCCCGCGGGGCGGCGGGGCGCCCGCCCCCCCCCCCGGCCGGCTCCGGCCCGGGCCGGAGCCGGCCGGGTGAAACAGGGGGCGGCGGTCTCGGCGGCCCGCTCTCCTCCGAGGAGCGGTTCGTCCGGGAGCTGATGCTGCGCTCGGTCGCGGACGTCCAACCGGACGCCGCCGCGCTGACCCGGATCCGCCACGGGGTCCCCCGCCGCCGGGCCCTGCGCCGGGGTGCCTGGACGTGCGCGGCGGCCGTCGCGCTCGCCACCGCCGTCGCGCTGCCCGCCCTGGGCTACCCCGAGGGCCTGGGGCTGTCCGACCCGGCCGCCGTCGGCACGGCCGACAGCACCGGCGGCCTCCCCTCGGCCACCCGGACGGTGGGCGGGAGCTCGGCCGGGAGCCCGACCAGCCCGTACACCTGGAGCGGCGCGAGCGGCGGGACCGGGAACTGGCCGGGCGCGCCGGTCGCCTCCGCGAGCCCGAGCACGGGGGCCCCCGCGAGCGGTCCGGCCACCGCCGGGCCCGGGACGGGCGGGGCCCCGGCGCCGGCCTGCGGGCGGGACGACCTGGGCCAGGGGAGCCTCCAGCTCCGGCCGGCGGACGCCGCGGGAGCGGTCTACGGCTCCTTCACCGTGGTGAACACCTCCGGGCACGACTGCGCGCTGACCGGGCCCGGCACCCTGCTGGTCAGTGCCGCGGCGGGCTCGGACCCGGCGCAGGTGAAGGTCCTCGACCACCTGGCGGGCGACGCCGCGACGGCGCTGCCCGACCCGGTCGGGATCGCCGCCGCCGGACCGCCGGTGCTGGCGCCGAAGGCCGCCTACCGGGTGCAGTTCGGCTGGGTGCCCGGGAGCTCCTGCCCCGGCGCCCCCGCGCCCGCGCCCGCCGCCCTGGGGGGCCAGCCGCAGGCCTCGCCGCAGCCGGTGGCGAACGGGGCCTCGGCGGCCCCGACGGCGGGGACGCTCTCGTCCGCCTCGCCGACGGCCGCCCCCACCAGCGCGCCGAGCCCGACCGCCAGCCCCACGGCCGTGCCGAGCGCCCCCGCCGCGAGCATCACGCTGGCGTACACCCCGGCGCCCGCCGGCTCCGCCGCCGTCACCGCCGTCCTCACCGGCGCCTGCGCCGGGACGGTCTACCGGACGGCGCCGCAACCCGCCGATCCCCCGCCCTCGGGCCCGTCCACCGCCGGCTGAGCCGCTCCGGCCGGCCCCGGCCGGGTCGGGCCGGGGCCGACCCGGCGCAGGGGCCACCCCAGCGGTCCGGCGGCCGGGCGGCACTGGTTACCGTGGGAGGTGTGTACCGGTTCCTCCTGACTCCGCGCTGGCTGAGCAGCACCGTCCTCGCCCTGGTGGCCGTCGCGGTCTGCCTCTGGCTGGGTTCCTGGCAGCTCGGCCGGTTCGAGGACCGGGTCTCGGCCCACCGGGACGGCGCGGTCGCGAGCGCGGCCCCGCCCGGCCCGGCCGAACCGCTGGGCGGCGTCCTCACCGAGGCCGCCCCGCAGGTCGGGACCACCACCGTCGGGCGCACCGTCAGCGCCACCGGCAGCTTCGACGCGGCCCACCAGCTGCTCGTCCCCAACCGGGTGGTGGACGGCCGGCAGGGCTACTACGTCCTCACCCCGCTGCGCACCGCCGACGGCCGCACCGTCGCCGTCGTCCGCGGCTGGGCGGCCGGCCCGCCCGCCGCCGAGGTGCCCGCGCCGCCGGCCGGCGAGGTGACCGTGACCGGGCGGCTGCAGGCCGGCGAGAGCAGCGGCAGCAACGGCGCGGTGGCGGGCGGTCTGCCGCCCGGTCAGCTCGGCACGATCAGCCGGGCCACGCTGCTCAACATGCTCCCGTACGACGGCTGGTACGACGGCTGGGTGGCCGCGGACAGCGCGCCGTCCGGCCTGGGCGTGGTGCCGACCGTCCAGCCGCAGGGCGGGGACGGGCTCAGCCTGCGCGCGTTCCAGAACCTCGGCTACACGCTGGAGTGGTTCGTCTTCGGCGGCTTCGTGGTCTTCATGTGGTTCCGCCTGGTGCGCCGCGAGGCGGAGGCGGAGCAGGACCGGGCCCTCGGACTGGACCCGGCCCTGGACTGAGGTGCGCCGCCCCCCGCGGCGCACCCGGGAGCCCTTGGACTCCCTGGACTCCCTGGACTCCCTGAACTACCGGGACGGCTTGGCGGTCGGCGTCGCAGCCGGCGGCAGCGGCTTCGCGGGCGGTGCCGGGGTCCCGCTGCCGCGTCCCGGCGACACCGGCGCCGAGGGCACCGAGGGTGACGGGGACGGCGGCCGGGACACCGTCGAGGAGGGGGACGGGGAGGGGGACGGCGAGACCGTCGGCGACGAGTTCCCGCAGGACTTGCCCGAGGAGTCGTCGTCGTGGTCGGTGTGGTGACGGACCTTCCGCTTGCTCTTGGCACTCTTCGAACCGGAGCTCTTCGAGCTGCTGCTCCTGGACCCGCTGCTCTTCGAGCTCTTCGTGAACAGGCTCAACCGGGTGGCCCGGCCGAGCTCCGCCAGCTCCGCCGCCTCCGCCGCGGCCACCTGCTCGGGCGTCCCCGCCCTGGTGGTGAAGAGTGCCGGCACCACCTCGACCGAGCCGGCCGGCGCCGCCGCCCTGGTGGCGGTGGCACCCGCGGGCGAGGACGGCACCGGTACGCCCTTCGGGACGGCCGGGGCCAGGCTCGCCGCGGTGGACGGGAGGACCGGCCGGGTGTCCGGGCAGGCCTGCGCATCCTGCCCGGAGCAGCCGGCCAGGGCCAGCGCCGCCGCGATCACGGCAGCCGCCGGCCCGGTGCGTATCCTCATTCGATCTCCCCCATGTCCAGGTGCCGCAGCGCGAAGCCGATCTCCAGCCGCAGCTGCCTGATCCGCTCGTCCACGACGAGCGACCCGTGGCCGGCATCGTAGCGGTACACCTCGTGCGGCTTGCCGAGCTGCTCCAGCCGCTCGACGTAGTTGTCGATCTGCCGGATCGGGCAGCGCGGGTCGTTCAGCCCGGCACTGATGTAGACCGGCACCCGCACCCGCTCCACGTACGTCAGCGGGGAGGACGCGGCCCAGCGCTCCGGCAGTTCCTCCGGCGTGCCGCCGAACAGCGTGCGGTCCAGCGACTTCAGCGCCTCCATCTCGTCGCCGTACGCGGTGACGTAGTCCGCGACCGGGACGGCCGCCAGGCCGAGCGACCAGTCGTCCGGCTGCACGCCGAGCCCGAGCAGGGTCAGGTAGCCGCCCCAGGAGCCGCCGGAGAGCACCAGGCGCGCCGGGTCGGCCAGCCCGCTCGCCACCGCCCACTCGCGGACGGCGCCGATGTCCTCCAGCTCGATCAGGCCGACCCGCTCGCGCAGCGCGTCCGTCCAGGCCTGCCCGTAGCCGGTGGAGCCCCGGTAGTTGACCCGGACGACCGCGAAGCCGTGGTCCAGCCAGGCCGCCGGGCCGGCCGCGAAGGAGTCGCTGTCGTGGTGCGTCGGGCCGCCGTGGACCTCGAAGACGGTCGGGTACGGGCCCTCGCCCGCCGGGCGCTGCACCAGGGCGTGCACCCGTCCGCCGGGCCCGTCGACCCAGACGTCCTCCACCGGTACCGAGCCGGGCGGCACCGCGCCGGGCGCCCGCAGCACCACCTCGCCGGAGGTCGACCGGACCACGGAGGGCTCGGCGGCGGAGGACCAGAGGAACTCCACGGTGCCGTCCGGGCGGGCGGTGGCGCCGCCGATGGTGCCGCGCGGGGTCTCCAGCCGGGTCAGCACCGCCTTCTCCAGGTCGTACCAGAAGAGTTCGCTGCGGGCCTCGAACTCGTGCTCGACCAGCAGGGCCCGGGCGTCGGGTCGCCACTGGGCGGAGACGTCGCCGGGCAGCTCGCGCCCCGCCTCGTCGCGCAGCACCAGCTCGGTCTCGGCGCCGGTCAGCACGTCCCAGAGCATCGGCTCCCAGCGGCCGCGGCGCTGGTGCGCCACCAGCATCCGGGGGTCGCCCCCGATCGGCGCGAACCCGAGGCAGGCCACCCCGCTCGGCTCCTCCCGGCCCGTCACCTCGTCCAGCTCGGCGACCGTGGCGCCGTCGGCCAGCCGGACGACCCGGAGCGCGGAGTGCATCGCGTCACCGTGCTCGGTGTGGTCGATCGCGAGCAGGGCGCCGTCGTGGGAGAGGTCGCCGATCCCGCCGTACTCCTCGTGCCGGTAGATCTCCGTCGGCTCGGCCGCGCCGGCCCGGAGCAGGTGCAGGGTGGTCCCGTCCTCGTCGGTGGAGCGGCCGACCACCACGGTGCCGCCGCGGCCGAGGGCCAGGCCGGCCGAGAACGAGGCGGGCAGGCCGGGCACGGCCTCCTCGTCCGGTCCGCCGCCGAACGGCTGGCGGCGCCAGACGCCGAACTCGTCACCGTCGTTGTCGTCGAACCACCAGATCCACTCGCCGTCCGGGGACAGCTCGGCATCGGTGGTGCCGTTCCGCCGGTCGGTCACCCGGCGGTGGTCGCCGGTGGCGCGGTCCCAGGCGTACACCTCGTACGTACCGGTCGCGTTCGACACGTACAGCGCCCGGTCGGGGGCGTCCTCGGCCCAGTCGGGCAGCGATACCCGGGCCGCCCTGAACCGCTGCTCCCACGCCGGTACCGCGCTCTTCTCGTCGCTCATCCGCCCATCCAACCCGATGAACCGGAGTGATCGGAACGCCGGCGGGTCCCGGCGGCGACCGCCGGGACCCGATGCGGCGCGGCCGAGAGCGGCCGGCGGGTGGCGCGGGGGTGGTGCAGGGGCGGTACGGGGGCTGTGTGGCCGGGTGGTTCGGGCCCGGATGGTTCGGTCCGGATGGTTCAGGCTCGGGTGGTTCAGGTCCGGGTGGTTCAGGTCCGGCGGGGGAGGAGCTGCACCAGGGCGGCCAGCGCGAGTTCCAGGACCGCCAGGGCGGCCACGCTCAGTTCGAACCCCCGGGGGAGGCCCTCGGCGCCGTAGAAGACGATGCCGATCAGCGCGATCCCCAGCGCCCCGCCGACCTGCTGGACGGTCGCGAGCACCCCGGCGGCCGAACCGACCAGCTCCGGGCGGACCCCGGCCAGCACCGTCGTGGTGATCGGGGCGATCACCATCCCCATCCCCAGGCCGTCCACCAGCAGGCCCGGCGCGAGCCACCAGACGCTGCCGGTCGTGCCGGCCAGGTGGGCGGCCAGGCCGATCAGACCGAGACCGGCCGCCATCAGCAGCCCGCCGACGGCCACCACCTGACGGCCCATCCGGGCGGCCAGCCGGTGCGCGGTGGTCGAGGTCACCAGGTAGCCGAGGCCGATCGCGGTGAACACCAGGCCGGCCCCGAGCGCGTCCAGGCCGCGGCCCTGCTGCAGGTAGAGGGCGAGGACCAGGAAGAAGGAGGCCTGGCCGAGCCAGAACGCCAGTTGGGCGAGGATCCCGGCGGTGAAGGCGCGGTCGCCGAAGAGCCCGGTGGCCACCAGCGGCGAGGCGCTGCGACGGTGCTGGTGCAGCCCGAAGGCGGCCAGCAGGGCGGCCGAACCGCCCAGGCAGAGCCAGGTCCAGAGCGGCCAGCCCTGCTCGCGGCCCTGGATCAGCGGCAGCACCAGGCCGGTGAGCGCCGGTGTGACCAGGAGGACGCCGACCGGGTCCAGCCCCGGGCGGCGCGGCGCGCGGGACTCCGGGAGGCAGCGGCGCACCAGCGCCAGTGCGGCCAGGCCCACCGGCAGGTTGATCAGGAAGCAGGCCCGCCAGTCCAGGCCGAACAGGTCGGCCCTGATCAGCAGGCCGCCGATCAACTGCCCGAACACCGCGCCGATCCCCAGCGTCAGCCCGTACATCGCGAACGCCCTGGCCTGCGCGGCCCCGCTGAACGCCGTCCGCAGGACGGCCAGCACCTGCGGGCCCGTCAGGGCGGCGGCCAGCCCCTGCACCACCCGGGCGCCGACCAGCGCGCCCGCCGTGGGTGCCAGGCCGCAGCCGGCCGAGGCCAGGGTGAACAGTGCCAGGCCCAGCGCGAAGATCCGGCGGCGCCCGTACCGGTCGCCCAGCCGGCCCGCCGTGATCAGCCCGGCGGCCAGCGCCAGCCCGAATCCGGCGATCACCCACTGCACGGTGGCCGGGCCGGCTCCCAGGTCCACCTGTACGGACGGGACGGCGACGTTGACGATGAAGAAGTCGAGCGCGGTCATGAAGCTCGCGGTGAGCAGGACGGGGAGCAGCCCCCGGGGCGGGAGCCCGCCGGGTGTCGCGGCCGGCGCGGCGCCGGTGTCAGGGCTGGTGTCAGGGCCGGAGGCGGTGCCGGTGGTGGGGCCGGTGGCCGCCGGCGCCGGTCGGGTGGAGCGCAGGGTGCTGGTCACGACGGATGTCTCCTCGATGCGCGGGTGCAGGCGGGTTCGGACGGGTTCAGACGGATTCAGACGGGCGATCCGCCGGCGGGTGCAGGGGGTTCCCGCAGGTCCGGTGGGTTCGGCCCGGGCGGGGGCGCGGTGGGGCGCCCCCGGGCCGGGCGTGTTCGCGGAGTGCGGGGCTGGTGCGGGAGCGGGGCCGACGGCTCAGGCGGTGGGCACCCGGTCCAGGAAGCCGAACACGGAGGCGATCCGCCCGTCGGCGTCCGCCACCAGGACGTCGAAGCCGACGATCAGCGCCTCGGCCCCGGCCGGCCCGAGCTCCCAGGTGAACCGGGCCAGGTCGTGGTGCGCGTCCACCGGGCCGAGGGTGAACACCAGCCCGGGGAACTGCGCCTGGGCGGCGCCGATCGCGTCGCAGACGGCGGCCCGGCCGGTGACGGCCATCAGCGGGTCGGTGTAGCGGCCGTCCTCGCTCCACAGCTCGTCCACGAGCTTGCGCCGGGCGGTGGGGTCGGTCTCGTTCCAGGTGGCGACGTAGCGCTCGGCCAGCTGCTGGAGATCGGTCATGTCCTGCTCCTTCGTCCTCGGTGGCGGGCCGTTCCCGCTGGTCGAAAAGGTACGGAGGAAGCGCGCCCGCCGAATCGGTCACGCATCGGTAATCGCCGTCGTACGGCACGGCGTTGGGGTAGGTAGGGTCGGGTCATGCTGTACGGGAGGGGAGTGGAGCAGGCCGCCATCGGCCGCCTGCTGGACGAGGCGCGGGCCGGCCGCAGCGGGGTGCTGGTGCTGCGGGGCGAGCCGGGGATCGGCAAGACCGCGCTGCTGGAGCACGCCGCGTCGGCCGCCGGACCGGAGTTCCGGGTGATCCGGGCGACCGGCGTCGAGTACGAGGCGGAGCTCCCGTTCGCCGGGTTGAGCCTGTTGCTGGCGCCCGGACTCGACCGGCTGCCCGCCCTGCCGGCGCCGCAACGCCGGGCGCTGGAGGGTGCCTTCGGGCTCGCGGAGCCGTCGGAGCGGGCCGCCGGGGTGCTGCTCACCGGCCTGGCCACCCTCGGTCTGCTCGCCGAACTCGCCTCCGAGCAGCCGCTGTTGTGCCTGGTGGACGATGCCCAGTGGCTCGACCGCTCCTCCGTCGAGGCGCTGCTGTTGGCCGCCCGCCGGCTCCGCGCGGAGGGCATCGCGCTGCTGCTCGCCTCCCGCGAGGAGGAGGGCGCCCTCCCGGCGGTCGGCCTGCCCGAACTCCGGCTCGCCGGGCTGGACGAGGCGGCGGCCGTCGAGCTGCTCGCGGCCCGGCCGCCGGGCCCCGGGGCAGGCGACGAATCCGCCGTCGCGGCGCCCTCCGCCGGCCCCGGAGCCGTCCTGGCCGGGAGCTCCGCCGCCCGGACCGGGAGCTCCGCCGCCCTGGGCCCGGAGGTCCGGCGCCGGGTGCTGGCCGAGGCCCGGGGCAACCCGCTGGCGCTCACCGAACTGCCGGCGGCACTGGCCGCCGAGCCCGCCGGTGCCACCGCGCCGGGTGCGCTGCCCCTCACCGACCGCCTCCAACTCGCCTTCCACGGACGGGTCAGCGCGCTCCCCGCCGGCACGCAGACGCTGCTGCTGGTCGCCGCGGCGGAGGAGACCGGCGACCTCGCCACCGTCCTGACCGCCGCCGCCGCGCTCGGCGCCGGCCCCGACGAGCTCGCCCCCGCCGAGCGGGCCGGACTGGTGCGGATCTCCGAGCCGGGGAGCGGCGCCGTACTGGCCTTCCGGCACCCGCTGGTCCGGGCCTCGATCCTCCAACGGGCGCCGCTGAGGCAGCGCCAGGCGGCCCACCGGGCCCTGGGCGAGACGCTGGAGGACGGCGACCGCCGCAGCTGGCAGCTGGCCCTCGCGGCCACGGGCCCCGACGCCGCCCTCGCGGACGCGCTGGAGCGGACCGCCGAGCGCGCCGAGGCCCGCGGCGGCCACGGCGCCGCCTCCGCCGCGTACGAGCGCGCCGCCCGGCTCACCCCGGACCGGGACGGTGCCACCCGCCGGCTCGTCCTGGCCGCCGAAGCAGCCACCGAGGAGGGGCGGTTGGAGCACGCCGAGGCTCTCGCCGAACGGGCCGGCGCCCGCACCGACGACCCCTTCGCGCACGCGTTGATCGCCCACATCAGGGCCACCGCCCAGTTCTGGCGCGGCAACTACCCGGCCGCGCACCGGCTGCTGCTGGACGCCTCCGCCGTGGGGATCCAGGCGCCGCACGCCGCCCGGATGCTCTTCCAGGCCTTTCACGCGGCCTGGTACGTCGGGGAGGAGGCGGTCGGCGCCGTCCTCGACCGGCTCGCCGCCCTGCGGCTGCCGCCCGGCGAGCCCGTCGCGCCGCTCGTCCGGCACCTGCTGGCCGGCACCCTCCCGCTGCTGGGGCGCCCCGCGCCGCCGCTCCCGACCGTCCGCGAGACGGCCGCCGAGGCCCGCCGGGTCGGCGCCGCCCCCAGTGACCTGGTGCAGCTCTGCGGGGCGACGCTGATCCTCGGCCGCGACACCGAGACCCACGAACTCGCCACGGAGCTCGTGGTCGAGGCGCGCGGCAGGGGTCTGGTCGGCATCCTGCCCACGCTGCAGTTCTTCCTCGCGGAGGCGGAGCTCTTCCACGGCCGGCACCGTGACGCCGAGGTCACCGCGACCGAGGCGCTGCACCTCGCCGAGGACACCGGACAGCACCAGTGGACCAGCCAACTCGGCGCGCTGCTGGCCTGGCTGGCGGCCCTGCGGGGTGACGCGGACGGCTGCGGGGCGCTGGCCGCCCGGGCCCTCGCGGGCGCCGGCTCGGGCAGCGCCCCGCCCGCCGGCGACCCCTGGGCGCAGTGGGCCCTCGGCCTGCTCGACCTCGGTCAGGGCCGGGCCGCCGACGCGGCCGACCGGCTCGGGCCGCTGGCCACCGGCCGGCACCGCCACCACGTGTCCGCCACCCGCGCCGTCCCCGACCTGGTCGAAGCCCTCGTCCGGATCGGCGCCCCGGAGCGTGCGGTCGAACCGTACGAGCGCTTCGCCCGTTGGGCCGCCGCCACCGGGCAGCCCTGGGCGCAGGCGCTGCGGCTGCGCTGCCAGGCGCTGCTCGGACCGGACGAACTCGCCGAATCCGGCTACCTGGCCGCCCTGGAACTGCACCGCGAGTCCGGCCGCCCCTTCGAGCAGGCCCGCACCGCCCTGCTGTACGGGGAGTGGCTGCGCCGCGAGCGCCGCCGGACCGACGCCCGCCCGCACCTGCGGGCCGCCCTGGAGGCCTTCGACCTGCTCGGCGCCCACCCCTGGGCCGAGCGCGCCCGCACCGAACTCACCGCGACCGGCACGGCCGCCCCCACCGGCCGCGCGGCGGGTCCGCTGGCGGTCCTGACCCCGCAGGAGCTCCAGATCGTCCGCCTCGCCGCCCAGGGGCAGTCCAACCGCGACATCGCCGCGCAGCTCTTCCTGAGCCCCCGGACGGTCGGCCACCACCTCTACAAGGCCTACCCGAAGCTCGGTGTCGCCGCCCGCGGCGAACTCGCGGAGCTGGTCGCGCAGTCGGCGCGTTAGCGGCGGCGCGGCGGCAGGCCCGTGGCCCGGTCGGTGCCGGCGGCCGGCCCGCGGCCCGGGCGCCGACGGCAGGAAAGGTGGGAGGCACGTCATTGCTGCCGTCCCGCCCCGCTGTCAGGGTGGGGACATGACCACCCGCAGCGTGCTGATCGTCCTCTTCGAGGGCGTGCAGAGCCTCGACGTGACCGGTCCGCTGGAGGTGTTCGCCGGGGGCGGGCCCGCCGCCGGGCGGCCGGGGAGCTACCTGGTGCGGACGGCCGCTCCGGGCGGTCTGCCGGTCCGCACCGGCAGCGGGCTGCGGCTGCTGCCCGATCTGGACCTGGACCTCGCCGGCACGCCGCACACCCTGCTGGTGCCCGGTGGGCACGGCACCGCCGAACCGGATCCCGCCCTGGTGCGCCGGATCGCCGAACTGGCGGTCGGGGCCGAGCGGGTGGTCTCGGTGTGCACCGGTGCCTTCCTGCTCGCGGCGGCCGGGCTGCTGGCCGGTCGCCGGGCGACCACGCACTGGGCGTACTGCGACTCGCTCGCCCGGCGGTTCCCGGACATCCGGGTCGATCCCGAGCCGATCTTCGTCCGGGACGGTCGGATCGCCAGTTCGGCCGGGGTGACGGCCGGCATCGACCTCGCTCTCGCCCTGGTGGAGGAGGACCACGGCCGCGAGGCCGCCCTGCTGGTCGCCCGCCACCTGGTGGTCTTCCTGCACCGCCCGGGCGGGCAGGCGCAGTTCAGCGTCCAGCTGGCCGCGCAGCTCGCGGAGCGGCGCCCGCTGCGCGAGGTCCAGCGCTGGATCGCCGAGCACCCCGGCAGCGACCTCTCGGTGGACGCGCTGGCCGCCCGGGCCGCACTGTCGCCGCGCCAGTTCGCCCGGGTGTTCAAGGCGGAGGTGGGGGTGAGTCCGGGGCGCTACGTGGACGGCGTCCGGTTGGAGGCCGCCCGGCGCCGGCTGGAGGAGAGCGGCGACGGGATCGAGGAGATAGCCCGGTCCTGCGGCTACGGGACGGCCGAGGCGATGCGCCGCGCCTTCGTCCGGGCACTCGCCGTCCCGCCGATGGAGTACCGCCGCCGGTTCCGGCCGGTCCGCCCGCTCCCGGTCCGCCCGCTCCCGGCCCACCCGCTCCCGGCCTGAGCCCGGTCGGTCCGGCCACGCCCGCGCCCGCACCGCCGAGTCGGCCCACGAGCACGACCACGACCACACGCACGCCCACGTCCACTGGCACGACCACCCGTCCACGACCGGGTCCGGTTCCGGACCCCGCACCGTCCAGGGAGACCCCCATGCAGATCGCCGTCCTGCTCTACGACCGGTTCACCGCACTCGACGCCGTCGGCCCCTACGAGGTCCTCGGCCGGATCCCGGACGCCGAGGTGGTGTTCACCGCGGCCAGGCCGGGGCCGGTCCGGACGGACCTGGGCAGCCTGGTGGTGACGGCGGAGGCGGCGTTCTCGGAGGTGACCCGGCCCGACGTCCTGCTGGTGCCGGGCGGCCCGGGCACCGCGGAGGCCCTGGCGGACCCGGAGACGCTGGACTGGATCCGCCGGGTCGACGCCACCACCACCTGGACCACCTCGGTCTGCTCGGGGTCGCTGCTGCTGGCCGGTGCCGGGCTGCTCGCCGGCCGCCGGGCCACCTCGCACTGGATCTGCCTGGAGCAGCTCCCGGCCTTCGGGGCCGTGCCCACCCCGGAGCGGGTCGTCATCGACGGCAAGTACGCCACCGCCGCCGGGGTTTCGGCCGGTATCGACCTCGCCCTGCACCTGACGGGCCGGATCGCCGGCGACGACGTCGCCCGTGCGGTCCAACTGGTCGTCGAGTACGACCCGCAGCCGCCCTACGACGCCGGGTCCGTCGCCACCGCGCCCGCGGAGCTGGTGGCCTCCCTGCGGGCGAGCGGTCTGGCGATCGGCACGCCCTGACGGCGTGCCCGGGCAACTCCCGCCGGCGGGTGTCAGCCCGACCAGCGGGGGTCCCGGCCGGAGAGGGCGAGGGCGCGGTCGAGGGCGGACGCCGTGCCGGGGACGGTCACCGGATCGCCGAACCCCTGGTACTGGCGGTACAGCTCGGCGTGCTCCCCGACCACCGCGAGCACCGCCCCGGCGGTCTCCTCGGAGCAGCGGTAGGCCTGGCCGGTGGCCCGGGCGACGTCCCAGCTGTGGATCACCAGCTCCGCCAGCAGCAGGGCGGCGAGCGCCGGCGCGGGCGTCGTGCCGCCGCCGCTGTCGATCTCGCCCTCCCAGACGGCCGGGTCGGCCCAGGCGTCGACGGCCCGGTCGAGCTGGGCGGCGTAGCCGGTGGCCCAGCCCTCCTCGGCCGTGAAGTCGCGGCTCAGCAGTTCGTCCGGGATCGGTGTGCGCCGGGCCCGGTGCTCCAGGCCGTGCGAGGTGTACAGCACCCAGTGGTTGACCAGGGTGCGGGTGTCGTACTCGGCGCACGGGGTGGCGCCGGGCAGCTGGTCGGGAGTGACGCCGCGGGCGATCCGGGCGGCCTCGGCCGCGCTCTCGGCCAGCGAGCGGTGCAGCCGCCCGTCCATCGCCCTCGGGTCCGTTCCGGGCTGCTCGGCCTCTTCGAGTCTCTGGTTCATGGGCACGACGGTAGGCAGCGGGCCGGTCGGCGGTATTGAAGAAACGCGACAGACCCGGCCGGGCCGAACCCCCACCGCCTACGCTGAGCTGATGACCGGATCCGAGCTCGGGCGAGGGGTGCTCCACCCGGCGGCCGCCGCCTCACGGTTCGCGCTGCTGCGGCGGGAGCCGGCCGCCGACCTCGCCCCGTTCGTCGAGTACCACTGGATCGTGCGGTGGGACCTGCGCGGCCGGGCGCCGCACGAGCAGCAGGTGCTCGCCCATCCGAACGTCCACCTGGTCTTCGAGGAGCCGGTGGCCGCGGTCTACGGGGTCAACCGCGGGCTGTTCTCCCGGCGGTTGGAGGGGGCCGGGCAGGTCCTCGGGGTGAGGTTCCGCCCGGGGGCGTTCCGGCCGCTGCTGGGCGCGCCGGTGCTGGAGCTGGCCGACCGGATGGTTCCGGCCGCCGAGTTGTTCGGTCCGGCGGTCGCCGAGGCCGGGCGGGCGGTGCTGGCCGAGGCGGATCCGGCCGCGATGGCGGCGGCGGCCGAGGCCTTCCTGCGCGGCGTCCTGCCGGAGCCCCACCCGGCGGCCGCGCAGGCCGCCGAGGTGGTGGACCTGATCACCCGGACGCCCGGGCTGCTGCGGGTCGACCAGGTGGCCGCCGCCTCCGGGCTGTCCGTCCGCGGCCTGCAACGGCTGTTCGCCGAGTACGTCGGGGCCGGCCCGAAGTGGGTGCTGCGCCGGGCCCGGTTGCACGAGGCCGCAGCGCGGGCCGAACAGGGCGTCGGGGTGGACTGGGCCGACCTGGCGGCCGGACTCGGGTACGCGGACCAGGCGCACCTGGTCCGGGACTTCACCGCCGCCGTGGGCTCCTCGCCGGCCCGGTACGCGCGCCGCTGAGCCGCCCGCTCGGCGCCGCCGGGGAGCGCCGCCGCCCGGCGCCGCCGAGGTCGGACCGGCGGGGTGAACGGGCCTCAGCCGGCGGCCAGTTCGGCGTCGGCCCGGGCCTTGACGGTGGCGACCACGCGACCGGCGGTCGCCAGGTCCTCCGCCGGGATGTCGCCGTAGAGCCGCGCGGTGATCCCGCCCACGGCGGCGCGGATCAGCTGCTGCCGCTCCCGGCCGGCGGCCGTCAGGCGCAGGTGGGCCGGCCCGGCGGGTGCGTTCTCCAGCAGACCGGTGGCGGTCAGCTCGGCGAGGGCGGCCTCGGCCGTCTCGGCGTCGATCTTCAGGCCGTCGGTCAGCCGGGTGACCAGCTGCTCGCGGTCGGCCGAACCGCCCCCGTCCGCCGCGGTGTTGAGCGCCAGGGACTGGACGAAGGTGGTGCCGGTGCGGGCGAGTTCGCGCTCCAGGAGCGCCCGGGTGGCGTAGTGGGCGAGGCCGATGACCTGGCCGTTGAGGCTGGGGGTGGTGGACATGGCTGCTCCTTCGTCGGGAGTCGGCGCCGCGCCGGTGGCGCGGGCCGGGGCCGGTGGTTCTGCCCTCTGGCAAGTAGCGTACATCGCTATTATGTCCATGGCTACTATTCCCGGCCGCGGGCCGGGCCGGTGACTCCCCGCGGCCCCGCGGACGGCCCCACGGACGGCCCCGCGCGGACGGCCCTGCTTGTTCGGCCCCGCGCGGACGAGCGGGGCCAACAAGCAGGGCCGTTGACGAGGGCCGTTGACGAGGGACGTCGACGAGAGCCGACCGACCAGGGCCGACCGACCAGGGCCGACCGACGAGGCGTCAGCCGGTCCGGCGGGTCAGGGCCGTCCGCGAGCGGGTGAACCCGGCCGCCAGCACCCAGGCGAACAGCGGGAGCCCGACGACCATCGCCGCCAGGTAGGGCCAGGGGATGACCAGCGGATGGGTGCCCAGCGCGATGCCGCTCACGTCGACCCGGGGCGTACTGCCGTGGTTCTGGACCAGCTGGACGGCCGCGGCCGGGACCAGCCCCGCCGCCGTGCCCAGCACCACCCCCAGCACGGCGACGGCGGCGCACTGGAAACCCGACAGCCGCCGCCGGATGCCCGGGCCCGCGCCCACGGCCGCCAGGGTCGCCAGGTCGCCGCGGGAGTCCGTCGCGGCCAGCCCGGTCGCGATACCGGCCGCCGCGATCGCCACCGCCGAGGCGGCGGCCGCGAGCCCGAGCATGACGGCGTCGCCGTGCGGGCTCCGGAAGCCGCGCTCCACCGACAGCTCGCCCCGGGAGCCGGCCGCGGCGACGGCCGCGCGGGCCCGCTGCTCCTCGGCCGGGGTGGTGCTGCGGGCGGGCAGCCAGACCGACTCGTACCCGGTCGGGGTCAGGCCGGCGGCCTGGGCGGCCGCCGGGGACAGCACCGCGCGGGCGACCGGCGTCTTCGCCCGCACCGCCACCGCGGGCAGATCGACGGTGCTGAGCCGGTTGCCGTCCGGACCACCGGCGCCGAACCGGGTGAGCAGCACCGGCACCGTGCCGTCCTTGACGTAGCGCGGGTCCAGGACGACCGCCTTGCCCGCGGCGAGGGCCTGCTCGGCGGCGGGATCGTCCACCCCGAGCAGGTTGCGCAGCACCGTCGCGTCCCCGGTGATCAGCTCGCGGAGGTCCCTCGGAGCCGGGGCGCTCAGGACGCAGCGGGGGTCGTTCGCGAGCAGCCGGTCCGCCTCCTCGGGGCTGATGCCGACGCTGCCCCAGGGGTTGCGCGCGCCGGCCGCGGGCGGGCAGAGGTTCTCCGGGGGCATCTGGACCTGCACCGTGCCGCAGAAGCTCCCGGCCTGGCCGTCGCAGGCACCGTAGCCGAGGACGCGCAGGTCCCCGCGTTCACCGAGCCCGGGAACGGCCTGCTCCACGGCCCGGCGCAGCCGGTCCGCGTTGCCGGTGGACGCGGTGGCCGCCGCGTCGGCGGCCGAGGAGCCCGGCGCGGCGGCCGTGACCGAGGAGGCCGAGACCTGGCCGGTCCGCAGGAGGACGGCGCCCCGCGGGGCCGACTGGGCGAAGTCGTCCCGGGCCGCCGCGTCACTGCTGGTCTGGAAGGTCAGCACCGCGACCGCGCCGGCGACGGCCGCCATCACCGCCGCGACGGCCGGGGCGGAGCGTCCGCGGTTGCGGGCCGCGTCGCGCAGGGCCAGCCGCGGCCCGAGGGGCAGGAACCGGCCGATCATCCCGAACAGGCTGACGAACCACGGGGTGCAGGCGACCAGGCCGATCTCGGCGACCACCGAGCCCAGCATGACGACCCGGGACCGCGAACCCTCCATCGCGCCGTACAGGGCCAGGCACGCCCCGGCCGCCGCAACCACCAGGCCGGCGAGCGGGATCCAGACGGCGGGCGGCCGGGTCTCGCCGCGGCCGGTGAGCGCGGCGACCACGGGCTGCCGCGCGGCCTGGACGGCCGGGACGATCGCGGCCAGCAGGCCGGTCACGATCCCGAGCGCCGCGACGGCGAGCAGATCGCCCGGCTCCAGCGCGAAGTGCCCGAAGCGGGCCCCCGACCGGGCCTCCAGCCACGGCCGGCCGACGGCCACGGCCAGCCCGCCGAGCAGCACCCCCGCCAGGGCGCCGGTGGTGCCGAGGACGACGGCCCCGCTGAGGACCACGCCGCGGATGTGGGCGCGGCTGCCGCCACCCGCCGCGATCAGCCCGAGCCGGCGCCGCGAGCGCCGGGCGCCCACGGCGAAGGCCGGGCCGGCCAGCAGCACGATCTCCAGCAGGGCCATGCCGACGACGGTGGCCGCGATGGTCGAGGACTTCAGGGCCTCGGCCGCGCCCTCGGAACCGGAGTGCGGGGTGTCCCGGTAGAGGGGGACGGCGCCGTTCGGCGGAGGGTCGGCGAGCACGGCCCGCGACGCCACCGTGAAGCCGTAGGAGTTGGCCCGCTGCACGTCCTCCCAGCCGAAGCCCGCGCCACCCGGCAACGAGACCAGGAAGTCCTGCCGACCCCCCGGCGAGGACTGCTCCCCGGCCGTGGACTGCTGCCCGGCCGCGCCCCCGGCGGCGGCGAGCAGCCCGCTCAGCTCGCCGGGGCGGCCCACCAGGCGTACCGCGTCGAGGTCCCCGGGGTACTCGACGGCGGAGGTGATCTTCAGGGCCCTGGCGGTGCCCACCAGGGTGGTGCTCTGCCCGACGCGCAGCCCGGACTCGGCCAGGAAGGCCGTGGTCGCCGCGACCTCGTACGGGGCGCCGGGCCAGCTGCCCTCGCGGAGCGTGGCGATGCCTCGGGTGAGCGGGTCGGTCAGGTCCAGGCCCCAGGTCTGCACGCGGCCCTGGCCGTCGGCGGTGCTGGTGGTGGCGTACCCGGACGGGGCCTCGACCGGCAGCAGCCGCGCGCCGGCGGGCAGCGCCTCCTTGAGCAACCGGTCCAGCGGTTCGGCCGCGCGGGCCGCCTCCTGCTCGGTCGGGACGGGCTTCGGACCGTTCTGCGAGAGCACGGTGGTGGTGCGCGGATCCGGCGTCGGCGCCTGTTCGAGGCGCCAGCCGGCCTGCACGGTGCTCACGTAGGCGTCGGCGCCGCCCATCAGGCGGGTGGCGCTCTCCCGCGGCGACAGCTGGGTGCTGCGGGTCACCACGTCGGCGGCGGTGACGCCGAGGATCGGCAGCGCGATCATGGCGATGACCAGGGCGCTCCTGCCCTTGGCGCGCAGCGCGTCGCGGCGGGCGAGGCGGAGGGCGGCCCGCCAGGCGGAGAGGTTCATCGGCTTTCGCTCTTCCTGTCGGTCGGGGCCGTCGGGGTCGTCGGGGTGGTCGGGGCCGTCGGGGCCGTCGGGTGCGCGGCCGGAGCCGCGGCGCGCGGCCACCGCCCCCCGGGCCGTGGCGACGGCGGGCCCACCGGCGTCCCGTCCCGGCGGTGGGCGCCACGCTCGACCGGGTGGCCGGCGGGCCGCTCCGCCACGACCCGGCCGTCGTGCAGCATGACCACGCGGTCGGCCCACTCGGCGTGCCGCGGCTCGTGGGTGACCATGACCGCGGCCGCCCCGGCGTCGCAGCGGGCCCGCAGGACGGTCAGCACGCTCTCCCCGGTGGCGGAGTCCAGGGCGCCGGTGGGCTCGTCGGCGAGGACGAGCCGCCGCTCGCCGATCAGCGCCCGGGCGATGGCGACCCGCTGCTGCTGGCCGCCGGACAGCTGGTCGGGGAAGCGGTCCGCGAGTTCGGCGACACCCACCTCGGCCAGCGCGGCCTCGGCCTCGGCGCGGGAGCGGCGCCGCGGGACGCCGTCCAGCTCGCGCGGCAGCGAGACGTTCTCGGCGGCGGTCAGCGTCGGTATCAGGTTGAAGTCCTGGAAGACGTAGCCGATGGCGCGTCGCCGGACGGCTGACAGGGCGCCGCGGGAGAGGCCGGCCAACTCCTGACCCTCCACCAGGACCTCGCCCGAGGTGGCGCTGTCCAGCCCGCCGGCCAGGGTCAGCAGCGTGGACTTGCCCGAGCCGCTGGGCCCCATCACCGCGACCAGCTCGCCCGCGAGCACGGTCAGGTCCACCCCGTGCAGGGCGTGGACCTCCGCGCCGCCCCGGCCGTGCACGCGGGTCAGGCCCCGTAGCTGCAGGACGGCTCCGTCGGGGGAGCGCCTCCGTGTGGTCGTCACTGTCGGCTCTCTTCTCGTGTGGCTGCGGCGGGTGGCCGCGACGGGCGGCTGCGGCAGGAGGCCGCGGCGGGTGGCCGCGGACCGGTGCATACCGAGTATGTATGGCTATGTATACCTGGTATGCAGGGGTGCTTCAAGGCGCTCCCCGGCGCCGCCGGCCCCTGACGGCCCGGAACTGCCCGGACGGGCACCGCCCCGCGACCTTCGGGGCAACCCGCTCCGCCGGCCCGCCCGGACTCGGCGAATCACGGCGGGCCCGGAGAGCCCGGCCGCCGAAGACGGGTGAGGGCCCCACCGGAATCCGGCAGGGCCCTCACTGGCCTCATTGGCCTCACAGGCCTCACAGGCCCTCACTGGCCTTCGCGCATTCTCCGGTCGCACGTCGCCGGCAGGGGCGCCGTCAGGCGCGGCGTCCCGGCAGGAGTGCCGCAGGCAGCAGCGCCAGCGCGAGTGCGCCCGCCGCGATCGCGTACGTGATCCGGAACCCCGCCGGGTCCACGCCCGCGGAGCCCAGGGCGACGGAGATGAGCGCCGTCCCCACCGAGGCCCACAGCTGCGAGTTGATGCTCAGCACGGTGCTCGCCGCGGCCATCCGGTCCTTCGGCAGGTCGCGACTGGCGGTCGTCATCGTCGGCATCAGCACCATCCCCGAGCCGGTCCCCATCACCATCGCCGAGGCGACGACCCGCCAGGCCGCCGCGTCCGGCGCTCCGACCTGGAGGGCAGTCAGTGCCATCCCCAGCGCCCCCAGTGCGATGCCGGTGGAGATCAGGCGCCGCGGTGACACCCTGTCGATCCGCCGCGCGGCGATCTGCAGCGTCAGTCCGACGGTGAGTCCGACCGGCATGCCCAGCAGTCCGACGGCGGTCGCGCTCATCCCTCGTACCTGCTGCCAGTACAGCGGGCCGAGCAGCATCGAGCCGAAGTAGCCGCAGGTGAACAGGGCGAGTGTGCCGATTCCCGCGGCGAACGTGCGGTCGCGCAGCAGTCGCAGGTCCAGCAGCGGCCGGCGTACCGTCAGGGCCCGCCACCCGAAGGCGGCGACGAGCAGCGCGCCGGCCAGCGTGGGGGCGAGCGTCCCGATCGTGGTGAAGTCGCGGTGCTCGCCGCCCCGCGCCAGCCCGAACAGCAGCAGCGCGAGGCCGGGCGAGAGCATCAGCAGGCCGGGAACGTCCAGCCCGGGTGCCGCGGTGGGTCCGCTCGGCGCGTCGGACCGCAGCAGCTTCGCGGCGAGCAGCAGGGCCGCCGCCCCCACGGGCAGGTTGACCAGGAAGATCCAGTGCCAGGAGGCGGTGTCGAGCAGCCAGCCGCCGAGCACCGGGCCGGCCACCGGTCCGACCAGGATGGGCAGTCCGCCCAGCGCCATCGCCCGCCCCAGCTGTGTGCGGTCGGCGGTGCGCATCACCATCGTCATGCCGACGGGCATCAGCAGCCCGCCGCCGAGCCCCTGCACGGCGCGGGAGGCGATCAGGCTGCCCGGGTCCCAGGCGAAGGCCGCGAGCAGGGAGCCCAGGGTGAACAGGGTGAGCGCGGTCAGGTAGGTGCGCTTGGCACCGATCCGGCCCATCGCCCACGCCGCGGTCGGGATCACGCCGGCGAGCGCCAGCGTGTAGGCGGTGGTGGCCCACTGGATCGTCGCCAGCGGGGCGTGGAAGGTCTCGGAGAGGCTGCGCAGCGCGACGTTGACGATCGTCATGTCGAGCACCGACATCATCGAACCGATGATCACCACGATGAGCGTCCGGTTCAGCGCCGCGGAGGAGCCCCCGGACGGTCCCGCCGGCGTCTCGGCGGCCGCCCCGGTGGTCTGTGCCGTGGTCATGTCCCCCGCCCCCCTCAGCCCTGGTCGGGCCGGGTCGCCCTGGCCGTCGCGCGGTACTCCCCGATCCCCGACCGCGGGTCGTGCACGCCGACGGCGATGCGCAGCGGTGCGCCGTCCCGCGTGCTCGTGACGGTGGCGGTGGCCCTGCCGGGCACGGCTTCGCTGGTGGGCATGACGGAGTTCCCCTCCCGACGGGTGACCACCCGCTGCGGCCTCCCCGTTCGGTAAACTACAACGTACGTTGTCGAAAGTGCAACGGTCGTTGTAATTCGCTGGGAGGCGAGTGTGGACACCAACGAGGCCTGGCTGGAGAAGTCGCGGAGCGAGGTCCCGCCCCGAAAACTGGAGAAGCAGATCGCCATCGCGGGCGCGGCCTGCACGGTCTTCGGCCGCGAGGGGTACGCCCGCGCCTCGGTGGACGCCCTCGCCGCGGCGGCCGGCGTCTCGACGCGCACGCTCTACAACCACTTCCCCGGCGGCAAGGCGGACCTCTTCCGAATCGTCGTCACCTGGACGTCCGGCGAGGTGAGGGACGCCCAGCTGTCCCGGATGCGCGCCCTGCTGGATCCCGGGCGTCCGCCGCGCCCCGAGGACCTGGAGCGCGACCTCGTCGCCCTCGCCCGCGCCTTCGTCGGCATGATGACCGACTACCCGAACCACTTCGCGCTGGTCCGCCACATCCACGCCGAGGCCGACCACGTGCCCCCCGAGGTGCTGGCGGCCTGGAAGGACGCCGGGCCCGGCCCGGTCGGCCGTGCCCTCGCCGAGGTCATGACGGACCTCGCGACCGCCGGCCTGATCGACGTGCACGGCGACGCGGCCATGGCGGGCGCCCACTTCATGGCGCTCACCTCGCACGCGATCGTGCAGCTCTCCCACTACGGCGTCCTCCCGCTGCCGAAGGGCGAGGCCGACCGCCTGGTCGAGGGCGGCGTCGCGGCCTTCCTCCGGGCCTACCGGGCGAGGTGATTCGGGCGGGCCCGCACGGGGAGCCCCGGTGGAACGGCCGGCTGCTCGGGCACCTCGTCGATGCGCAGCCGATGGCCCCTCGCCGGCCCGCGCGAGGCAGGACGGGGGCGCCCGCGCGGGCCGCCGTCCTGCCCTCCCGCCGGTTCGAGGGGCGCCACCCGAAGCCCGGCGGAGCGCGTCGCCCGGGAGGTCGCGGCCGGCCGGAGGCGGGATGAGGCCCTGTCAGCGGGTCGTCCCCAGGATTTCTCCCGGAGCTCTCTCCCGTAGCCCTCCCGGGATGGCCCCCGACAAGCAGTCAGGGCCGGTGTCCTGTGAAGGACACCGGCCCTGAGCTGGTGTTACTGGGTCGGGGTGGCGGGATTTGAACCCACGGCCTCTTCGTCCCGAACGAAGCGCGCTACCAAGCTGCGCCACACCCCGGTCCTGCTGGTGTTGCCTCCGTCTCCGGTGCAACGAGTAGAACTCTACCGGACGCTCGCCGGGAGACGAAATCCGATTCCCGGCGAGCCGTCGGCGCAGGTCAGTGGTCGGGTCAGGGGGCTTCGACGAGGGTGAGGAGGGTGGCCTCCGGCGGGCACGCGAAGCGGACGGGGGTGTAGCGGTTGGTACCGCAGCCGGCCGAGACGTGCAGGTGGGACAGGCGGCCGCCGGCCTGGTGGGTGGAGAGGCCCTTGACCCGCTTGGCGTCCAGGTCGCAGTTGGTGACCAGGGCGCCGTAGAAGGGGACGCAGAGCTGGCCGCCGTGGGTGTGGCCCGCCAGGATCAGCGGGTAGCGGTCGGCGGTGAAGGCGTCCAGGACCCGCAGGTACGGCGCGTGGACGACGGCCAGCGAGAGGTCGGCGTCGGGGGACGGGCCGCCGGCCACCTCGGCGTAGCGGTCGCGGCGGATGTGCGGGTCGTCGAGACCGGTGAACTCGATGTCGAGACCGCCGATCGGCAGCCGGCCCCGGGCGTTGGTGAGGTCGAGCCAGCCGGCCGCGTCGAAGCCGTCGCGGAGCTTCTCCCACGGGTTGTGGACGGCGCCGGTGATGCCGCGCCTGCCCGTGCCGTCGGCGTTGTTCAGGCCGTGACTGCCGCTGCGCATCGCGGAGAGGTAGCGGGCGGGGTTCTTGCGGGCCGGGCCGTAGTAGTCGTTGGAGCCGAAGACGTAGACGCCGGGGAAGTCCATCAGGGGCCCGAGCGCGTCCAGGGTGGCGGGGACGCCCAGCGGGTCGGAGAGGTTGTCCCCGGTGTTGACCACCAGGTCGGGCCGGAGTCCGGCGAGGCTCTTCAGCCAGCGCTGCTTCTTCTCCTGCCCGCTCACCATGTGGATGTCGGACACCTGCAGCACCCGGATGGGCCGGGCGCCCTTCGGCAGGACGGGCACGTCGACCCGGCGCAGCCGGAACGAGCGGACCTCGTACCCGGCGGAGTAGGCGAGGCAGGCGGCGCCGGTGGCGGCGATTCCGAGGGGGACGGAGTACAGCGGTCGCATCGCTCCATGCTCTCAGACGGTGGATCAGCCGGTGCACGGCCGGTCGGCCCCGGGAGGTCCCGGGGGTCCCGGGGGTCCCGGGGCCGACCGGGCTCGGCACCGGCCCGCCCGCCCGACCGTGACGTGGGGCGAGGCCGACGGCTCCCGGGCGGCCGCCCTCCCGCTCGGCCTCGTGGAGACGTCCGGTGGTGCGGTCCCGGAGGGCGGGCGGGCACGGAACTGCTTGGCGGAATTCCGCGGCGGCGCTGACCGGCCGGTTAATCCGGGGCGATCCGCTGTGACAGGTGCGAGACTCGGGGCATGACGACGCTCAAGGAGCAGCTGCACGAGGACCTCACGGCTGCCATCAGGACACGGGACGAACTCGTCTCCTCGACCATCCGGCTGACGCTGGCCGCGGTCACCGGCGAGGAGGTGGCGGGCAAGACGAAGCGTGAGCTCTCCGACGACGAGGTGCTGAAGGTGCTCGCCCGGGAGGCGAAGAAGCGCCGGGAGGCGGCGGAGGCCTTCGACACGGCCGACCGTCCCGAGTCGGCCGCGCGCGAGCGCGCCGAGGGCGAGGTGCTCGCGCGCTACCTGCCGAAGCAGCTCGGTGACGAGGAGCTGGCGGCCATCGTGACCGAGGCGGTGGCGGCCGCCGGGGTGAGCGGCCCGCAGGGCATCGGTGCGGTGATGAAGCTGGTGAAGCCGAAGGTGGACGGGCTGGCCGAGGGCGGCCGGGTCGCCGCCGCCGTCCGCGCCGCACTGGCGGGCTGACCCACCCGGACCGGAGCCGGACCGGAGCCCGGACCCGACCGACCATCCGGCCAGGCCCGCCACGCCGCGCCGGACCCGCCGCGCCGGACCCGCCGCGCCGGACCCGCCGTCCGCGGCCACGGTGCCGCCGCAGCACCCAGGAACGCCCGAGGGGGCGCCTCCCGAATCCGGGAGGCGCCCCCTCAGTGCTTGGCGCGGGTCACGCTCGTTGCTTCACGCCGGTCGCTTCCCGCCCGGTGCTCCACGCGGTGGCCGGGCGGGCCGCCGGTCGGCTCAGTGGCCGCCGGGCTTGCCGTTCCCGCCGTTGTTGCCGTTCCCGCCGCCGATGATGCCCGGCGGGAGGGTGAACCCGCCGCCGATCAACCCGCCGGCCGCCGCGGTCGCCGCGTCGCCGTTCGGCGGGGTGCCGGCGGGCGGGGTGGCGTTGGGGTCCGGCTTGGGCGCCGGGTCGGGGATGTTGATGGTGACGAACTCCTGGCGGGGTGCGCCGGCCAGGGCCTGGTTCATGGCCATCTGCCAGATCGGGCCGGGGCCGGTGGCACCGAAGACGGTGTCGAAGTAGTGGCCGCCGATGGTGATGTTGTTCATCTCGACGCCGCCGGCCGGGCCGCCGAGCCAGACCGAGGTGGCGAGCTGCGGGGTGTAGCCGCTGAACCAGGCGGCCTTCTTCTTGTCCGTGGTTCCGGTCTTGCCGGCGATCTTGCGGCCGTCGTCGAGCTGGAGCGCGGCGCCGGTGCCCTTCTCGGTCACGTTGAGCAGGACGGTGTTGAGGGCGTCGGCGGTGCTCTCGGAGAACGCCTGGCTGCAGGTGCTCTGCGGCACGGGGACGTCCTTGCCGTCCACCGTGGTGATCTTGCTGATCGCGACCGGGGTGCAGTACTTGCCGCGGGCGGCGAAGGTCGCGTAGACGTTCGCCATGGTCAGCGGGCTGAGCTCCAGGGTGCCGAGGACCATGGAGGGCACCTCGACGAAGGGGTCGCCCTTGGAGGTCTGGCTGATGCCCAGCTTGTTGGCCATCTGCTTCATCGCGCAGAGACCCACCTGCTGTTCCATCTGCACGAAGTAGGTGTTGACCGACTTCGCCATCGCTTCCTTGAGCTCGTACGGGCCGACCTCGCTCGCCGACTCGTTGCCGACGCTGCGGTCCTTGCCCTTGGCGTTGTTCTTCCAGGTGCCGGCGCAGGTGGTCATCTGCGGGTACTCGATCTTGTTCTCGGACGGGAACGCCTGGGTCGGGGGCATCCCGGACTCCAGCGCCGCCGCCGCCAGGATCGGCTTGAAGGTCGATCCGGTCTGGAAGCCGTTGCCGCCGCCCATCGCCGCGTCGACGTTCAGGTTGACCACGGTCTGGTTCTTGTTCGGGTCCAGGCCGTACGGGCGGGTCTGGGCCATCGCCAGGATGCGGCCGGTGCCCGGCTCCATCATGGTGGCCGCGGCCGAGACCTGGTCGGTGATCTTGACCTTCTTGGTCACCGCGTTCTGGGCGGCGGCCTGCTTGTCCGGGTCGAGGGTGGTGTAGATGTTCAGACCGCCCTGGTCCCAGAGCTTCTTGCGCTCGGCCGCGCTCTTGCCGAACATCGGGTCCTGCTTGACCACGTGCCGGACGTAGTCGCAGAAGAAGCCCATGCCGGCCTGGGCGGTGATGCAGCCGTTCTGCGGGTCCTTGTACTTCAGCCCGAGCGGCGCGGCCTTGGCCTCCTTGGCCTGGTCCGCGGTGATGTGCTTGTTCTCCAGCAGCTTGTCGATCACCACGTTGCGGCGCTTCTGCGCGGCCTCGGGGAAGCGCACCGGGTCGTAGGCCGAGGGGTTCTGCACCAGCCCGGCCAGCATCGCGGCCTCGGGGACGGTCAGGTCCTTGTTGCTCTTGCTGAAGTACCGCTGCGAGGCCGCCTCGACGCCGTACGCCTGGTGCCCGTAGAAGGTGATGTTGAGGTAGTTGGTGAGGATCTGGTCCTTGGTCAGGTCCTCCTCCAGCTTGATCGCGTACTTCAGCTCCTGGATCTTGCGGCCCAGGGTCTTGCGCTGCGCCTCCTGCACGGCCGCCACGTCGTCGCCGGCCTTCTCGACGTTGACGTTCTTCACGTACTGCTGGGTCAGCGTGGACGCACCCTGGGCGGTGGTGCCGCTCTCGGCGTTCTTGCTGGCCGCGCGCAGCACGCCCTTGAGGTCGACGGCGCCGTGCTCGTAGAAGCGGGCGTCCTCGATGTCGACCTGGGCCTGGCGCATGATCGGCGCCATCTGCTCGGCGGTGAGCACGGTGCGGTCGCGCTCGTAGACCTTGGCGATCAGGCCGCCCTTGGCGTCGAAGATCTGGGTCGCCTGCGAGAGCGCCGGGGTCTTGAAGTCGTCCGGGATGTTCGCGAAGCTCTCGGCGGTGTTCTTCGCCGTCAGCCCGAGCGCGCCGACGGCGGGCAGCGCCATGCCGGCCAGCAGCACGCCGGACAGCACGCTGACCCCCAGGAACTTCACTCCGAGCCCCGCCTTGTCGAGCGGTGAGCCACGTCGTTCGCCGCTCGGAGATCCTGGGTTGCCGGGGCGCTGGGGTGCCGTGGGGCGCTTCGGTGCCATGGGGAGAACACTACGTCTCCGAATACCGCACATGGGGGCAGGTGTTCGCCTAGGCTTGTCACAAGCTTGCGACAGCTTCGCTGTGTGAACCTCCTTCACTCTTGTGAGTGATGAGCTTTGCCCGAATTGCCCGCTTATGCGAGGGCTCATACGGGTGTGGCGCCGCCGAATCGGTGACACTCCGTGCCCGCCCGCGTGGCGAGAGTTGTCGGAGTGTTCTTGGCAAGGCCTGCGACCTGCGATCACTCCAACGAGTGAGCTAGCCGGTACCCATAGTCCAATCGGGTCATTCGAGATTGGGCCCGAAGGGGCTGTTGCAACCTGCCGTTCTTCCGTAACGTCCTCAACTGGCAACGGTGAATATGCCGTTGCCGCCGTGGGGGAGCCTCGATTCGGGAGAGGACGGCGCCGGCATGGGCTGGGTAGACGACTGGAGTGCGCAGGCAGCCTGCCGCACTAGTGATCCGGACGAGTTGTTCGTCCAGGGGGCGGCGCAGAACCGCGCCAAGGCGGTGTGCAGCGGGTGTCCGGTTCGCACCGAATGCCTGGCGGACGCGCTCGACAACCGGGTGGAGTTCGGGGTCTGGGGCGGCATGACGGAGCGGGAGCGCAGGGCGCTGCTGCGCCGGCGCCCGACCGTGATGTCATGGCGGCGCCTGCTGGAGACGGCACGCACCGAGTACGAGGAGTCCCTCGCGACCGGTGTGATCCTGACGGACTACGCGCAGGCGGGCTGAGCCCGCGCGGTGCCGCCGGTCACTGCCCGGCGCCGCCGCCGAGCCGCTCGCCGACGGCGCGCAGCCCGTCCAGGTCGTGCACGTCCCCGGGCAGGGCGGCCACCTCGACGATGGGGACGTCGGGGTAGACCGACACGAAGCGGTCCCGGGTGCGCCGCTCCCGGGCCATGACCTGCATCCGTTCGGCGTGCAGCCGCAGGAGTCCGGCGGCCAGGAGCTCGGCTTCGGGGGAGGCCGTCTCGGAGCCGTTCTCCTCCAGCGCCTCGGCGGCCGCGAGCGCGCGCTCGGCGGTGAGCTGCGGCGCGCCCGTGCCGTGCACCCGGTTGAGGACGAGGCCCGCCAGCGGCATCCGGTCGGCCCCCAGCCGGTCGACGAAGTACGCGGCCTCCCGCAGCGCGTCCCGTTCCGGCGCGGCGACCACCAGGAACGCGGTGCCGGGTGCCTTCAGCAGCTGGTACGTCCGGTCGGCACGCTCGCGGAAGCCGCCGAACATCGAGTCCATGGCGCTGACGAAGGTCTGCACGTCGGTCAGCAGCTGGGCCCCGAAGATCTTGCCGAGGGTCCCGGTGAGCAGGCCCATCCCGACGTTCAGGAACTTCATCGCGCTGCGCCCGCCGACCTTGGCCGGTGCGGCGAGCAGCCGGATCACCTTGCCGTCCAGGAAGGACCCGAGCCGGTTCGGCGCGTCCAGGAAGTCCAGGGCGGAGCGGGACGGCGGGGTGTCGACGACGATCAGGTCCCACTCGTCGGCGTCGCGCAGCTGGCCGAGCTTCTCCATCGCCATGTACTCCTGCGTGCCCGCGAAGCCGGCCGACAGGGACTGGTAGAACGGGTTCTCCATGATCGCCTTGGCCCGTTCGGGTTCGGCGTGGGCGAGCACGACCTCGTCGAAGGTCCGCTTCATGTCGAGCATCATGGCCTGCAGCTCGCCCTCGCCGCCGACCCCCTTGACGACGCGCGGGGTGTTGTCCAGTTCGGTCAGGCCCATCGACTGGGCGAGCCGGCGGGCCGGGTCGATGGTCAGCACGACCACCTTGCGACCGCGCTCCGCGGCCCGCAGGCCGATCGCCGCCGCCGTGGTGGTCTTGCCGACGCCGCCGGAGCCGCAGCACACCAGGATCCGGGTGGCCGGGTCGTCGATCAGCCGGTCGACCGCCAGCTCGTTGCCCCGTGCCCGTACGCCGTCCTTCGCGGTGCCCCGCGTGCCGTGGGCCGCGCCCGTGCGCGCGTCGCCCCTGCTGCCGCCCGTCATGCCGCCCCCTGCCGCTTCAGCTCGCCCGCCAGCCGGTACAGGCCTCCGAGGTCCACGCCCTCGCTCAACAGCGGGAGTTCGTACGTCGGCAGCTTGAGGTGCTGCAGGTCGGCCCGCTGCTCCCGCTCCAGTTCGACCCGCTCGGCGTGCTCGCGGGCCTGCTCCAGCAGCGGGTCGATGAGTGGTTCCACCGCGGCCCGGACGGCCGTGCCGGTCCGTGCGCGTCCGCCGAGGCCCGCCTCGCCCAGGGCCACCGCGACCTCCTCGCGGTGGTCGCCGTCCACGGCCGCCACCGCGGCGGCGTCCAGTATCGGCGGCCGGACCATGTTCACCAGCACCCCGCCGACCGGCAGCGCCGCCTCCCGCAGTTCGGCGAAGCCGTCCACCGTCTCCTGCACCGGCATCTCCTCCAGCAGGGTGACCAGGTGCACGGCCGTCTCCGGTGACCTGAGCACCCGCATCACGGCCTGCGCCTGCGAGTGGATCGGGCCGAACCTGGCCAGCCCGGCCACCTCGGAGTTGACGTTCAGGAACCTGGTGAGCCGGCCGGTGGGCGGCGCGTCCATCACGATCGCGTCGTACGCCCGGCGGCCGTCGGTGCCCTTGCGGCGGGCCGCCTCGCAGGCCTTGCCGGTCAGCAGGACGTCCCGGACGCCCGGGGCGATGGTGGTCGCGAAGTCGACGAAGCCGACCTTCTGCAGGGCCTTCCCGGCGCGGCCGAGCTTGTAGAACATGTCGAGGTACTCCAGCAGGGCCTGCTCGGTGTCGATCGCGAGCGCGAACACCTCACCGCCGCCGGACCGCCGGCCGCCGTCCTCGCCCGGGCCGGCCCCGGCGGTCGCACGCCGGGCGCCGGGCGCCGCCGGCAGCCCGAGCTGGGCGCGCGAGACGGTGGCGATCCGGCGCTCCTCGTACGGCAGCGCGGCGATGCCGAAGAGTTCGGCGATGCCCTGGCGCCCCTCGACCTCGATCAGCAGGGTCCGGCCGCCCTCGGCGGCCAGGGCCAGGGCGAGCGCCGCGGCCACGGTCGTCTTGCCGGTGCCGCCCTTGCCGCTGACCACGTGCAGCCGGACGCCCTCCCAGTCGCCGTCCCCCCGGGTGCGCTCCTCCCGGGTGCGGTCCTCAGGCGCGGTGCCTTCCGGCGCGGCGTCCTCGGCCGCGGCGCCGGAGCGCCCACCGGCCGACGGGCCCTCCGTCCGGTGTGGACCGGCCGCCCCACCGGGGTCACGCCGGGCCGCCTGGTCGGGGGTGCCTGCCACGCTCCGTCTCCGTCCGTTCCGAGGGCCGGCACCGCGAGGTGCCCTCCCGCGAGGGTAACCAGGGACCGGGCCCGATGCCGGGAGCATCGGGATGACCGGGTCTGATTCATGCCCTCTTTGTGGCCCACCTCACACCCGCGTCGGGCCGGTGCGGCCCGGCCCGCCGCGCCCGGCACGTCATCGGCGGGCCCGCCGCCTCGTCTAGAGTCAGCCCCATGACCAAGTGGGAATACGTAACCGTGCCGCTGCTCGTCCACGCGACCAAGCAGATCCTCGACAACTGGGGCCAGGACGGCTGGGAGCTCGTCCAGGTCGTTCCGGGGCCGAACCCCGAGCAGCTGGTGGCCTACCTCAAGCGGGAGAAGGCATGAGCCAGGTCGAGACCAAGCTGGCCGAGCTCGGCCTGACCGTGCCCGACGTGGCGCCGCCGGTCGCCGCGTACGTGCCGGCCGTCCGCTCCGGCGAGTACGTGTTCACCTCCGGTCAGATCCCGATGGTGGCCGGCAAGCTGCAGACCACCGGCAAGGTCGGCGCCGAGGTCACCCCGGAGGAGGCCAAGGCGCTCGCGCAGATCTGCGCGCTCAACGCCCTGGCCGCCGTGAAGTCCGTGATCGGTGACCTGGACCAGATCGAGCGCGTCGTGAAGGTGGTCGGCTTCGTCGCCTCCGCCCCCGACTTCACCGGCCAGCCCGGCGTCGTCAACGGTGCCAGCGAGCTGTTCGGCCACGCCTTCGGTGCCGCCGGCGTGCACGCGCGCAGCGCGGTGGGCGTCACGGTGCTGCCGCTGGACGCCCCGGTCGAGGTCGAGATCCAGGTCCGGCTGAAGCCGCAGGCCTGAGACCGGCCGTGCCGCCGTGCCCGGGTGCGGCGGCCCGCCGGGGTCGAGCCGCGCCGCCCGCCGGCCCCGCTCCGGCGGGGCCCGGCGGCCGTCGCCGCGAATCGGCCGCCTCGGCCTCTGTCCAAGCCGGCCTCCGGCTGCGTAGCATCCGGGCATGGATCACCAGGCGAAGCCGCTCCCGATGCCGCCGTCCTGGCCTGCCCGGATCCGGGCGGTCGAGGCGGGCGAGCTGACGCCTCCGGTGCCCAAGCCCTCCGCCACGGTCGTCCTGCTGAGGGACGGCGCCACCGGGCCCGAGGCGTACCTGCTGCGCCGGCGGACCTCGATGGCCTTCGCCGGCGGGATGTACGCCTACCCGGGCGGCGGGGTCGACCCGCGGGACGCCGACGCCGAACTCGGCTGGGCCGGCCCGAGCCCGCAGGAGTGGGCCGCCCGGCTCGGGGTGGACGCGAGCACGGCGCAGGCGGTGGTCTGCGCGGCCGTCCGGGAGACCTTCGAGGAGGCCGGTGTCCTGCTGGCCGGCCCGGACGCCTCCGGTACCGCGCCGCCGCGCGACTGGAGCGCCGAGCGGGCCGCCCTGGAGGCGCACGAGATCTCGTTCGCCGAGTTCCTCCGCAAGCACGGCCTGGTGCTGCGCAGCGACCTGCTGGCCGGCTGGGCCCGCTGGGTCACCCCGGCCTTCGAGGAGCGGCGCTACGACACCTGGTTCTTCGTCGCCGTGCTGCCGCCCGATCAGCTCGCCGCCCTGGAGGTCGGCGAGGCGGACCGGGTCGCCTGGCTCTCGCCGGCCGAGGCCGTCCTCGGCCACGAGCAGGGCCGGTACGGCATGCTGCCGCCGACCGTGACGGTGCTGCGGGAACTGCTGCCGCTGCGCGCGGCCGCCGAAGCCCTGTCCGCGGCGAACGGCCGCGGACTGGACCCGATCCTCGGCCGGGCCGAGGTGGCGGGTGATCGAATGACGGTGCGATGGTCGGGGTATGAAGAGCTGACCATCGACGGACACTACCCCCAGGAAGGACCTTCGCCCGATGAACCACAACGACGTGGATCGCCGGACGGCACCTGAGCTGCCCGCCCGTGCCCTGACCTCCCACACCCTGACGCCCCGTACGCTCGCCCACGACGACGGCGGCCGGAACGGCGAGGAGCCGTGGCTGCGCCCGCTGGTGCGCACCCTCCCCTCGCGACGGCTGCATCGCAGCTGCGAGGGCGGCCGGTGAGCGGTCTTCTCCCGGGTGACCCCGCCGCCGCCGTCGGCGGCGAGGCCACCCCCCGGGCACACTGCGTGCTGGCGCCGAACCCGTCACCGATGACGCTGGACGGCACCAACACGTGGCTGCTCGCCGAGCCCGGCTCGGACCTGGCCGTGGTGGTCGACCCCGGCCCGCTGGACGAGGCGCACCTGCGCCGCGTCGTCGAGACGGCCGAGCGGCAGGGCAGGCGGGTAGCGCTCACCCTGCTCACCCACGGCCACGCCGACCACGCGGAGGGCGCGGCCCGCTTCGCCGAGCTGACCGGCACCAAGGTGCTCGCGCTGGACCCGGCGCACCGGCTGGGCGACGAGGGCCTGCGGAACGGGCAGCGGCTGGAGGTCGGCGGCCTGGACCTGCGGGTGGTCGCCACCCCCGGCCACACCGCCGACTCGCTCACCTTCCACCTGCCCGCCGACGGCGCGGTGCTGACCGGCGACACCGTGCTGGGCCGCGGCACCACCATGGTCGCCCACCCCGACGGGCAGCTCGCCGACTACCTGGACTCGCTGCGCCGCCTGCACACCATGGCCTCCGAGTACGGCGTCCGGACGGTGCTGCCGGGCCACGGCCCGGTGCTCGCGGACGCGCTCGGCGCGGTGGACTACTACCTGGCGCACCGGGCGAACCGCCTGGCCCAGGTGGAGACCGCGGTGGAGGCCGGCTGCCGCACCGCCGAACAGGTGGTGGCCCGGGTGTACGCCGACGTGGACCCGTCCCTGTGGCCGGCCGCCGAGCTCTCCGTCCGCGCCCAGCTGCGCTACCTGGAGGACCACGGCCTGATCTGAGCGCCGGCCGCCCCCGCGCGTGCGGGACGGGCGGCCGCTCCGCGCCCGGTACGCGTGAGGGCCCGCACGCCACCGGCGTACGGGCCCTCACGAGCGGGTGTCAGCGCGAGCGCCGGGACAGCCGCTCGACGTCCATCAGGACCACCGCGCGGGCCTCCAGCTTCAGCCAGCCGCGGCCGGCGAAGTCGGCGAGCGCCTTGTTGACCGTCTCGCGGGAGGCGCCGACCAGCTGGGCCAGCTCCTCCTGGGTGAGGTCGTGGGCGACGTGGATGCCCTCGTCGGACGGCACGCCGAAGCGGCGCGAGAGGTCCAGCAGGGCCTTCGCCACCCGGCCGGGCACGTCGGAGAAGACCAGGTCGGACATGACGTCGTTGGTCCGGCGCAGACGGCGGGCGATGGCCCGCAGCAGCGCGATGGAGACCTCCGGGCGGGCGTGCAGCCAGGGCTGCAGGTCGCCGTGGCCGAGCCCGAGGAGCTTGACCTCGGTGAGCGCGCTGGCGGTGGCGGTGCGCGGGCCCGGGTCGAACAGCGACAGCTCGCCGATCATCTCGCTGGGGCCGAGCACCGCGAGCATGTTCTCGCGGCCGTCGGGCGAGGCCCGGTGCAGCTTGACCTTGCCCTCGGCGACCACGTAGAGCCGGTCGCCCGGGTCGCCCTCGTGGAAGAGGGACTCGCCGCGGGCGAGGGTCACCTCGGTCATGGAAGCGCGCAGCTCGCCGGCCTGCTCGTCGTCGAGTGCCGCGAAGAGTGCGGCGCGCCGCAGAACGTCGTCCACGTGCTTCCTCCTTCTCGGCCGTCGGCCCGTCGGGGCGTCCGGCGCAAGTCCGTACAGTGCTCTGCATCACCAAGCATGGCGCATGTCGCTCCGATCATATGAGGAGGGGGTGCGCCGGGGAGCACTGTACGGGGCCATTCGTACTCATCGGTTACATTTCGGCCCCGCTGGTCAGGGCCCGGGCGGGGCCGCTGGGAGCCCGCCGCCGGTCGGACGGCGGCCGGTCCCCTCGCCCCGCGGCGCCGGGCCCTCGGCGTCCGGATTCGGTGTCGGCCCCGGTGCCCGGGCGCCGGCGGGTCAGCGCTTGGTGCCGTCCACGATCACCGGTGTGCCGGCCGAGCCGCACGGGCTGGCGTAGACCGGGTTCTTCTCGGCCGCCGCCTTGAAGGCCTCGATGCACTGGCTCAGCAGGATCTTGTCGGTCAGCGAGTTGGCGATCGCGGTGTTGGCCGCCGCCTGGCTCTCGGAGTCGATCTTGCGCTTCTCGGCCTCGGCCTTCGCGGTGCGCACCGCGGCCTCGGCCTGGGCGGTCGACTGGTCCTGCTGGATCTTCTGGTCGATCGCCTTCTGCAGGCCCTCGCTGGGCTTGACGTTGCGCAGGTTGACGCCGTTCACCAGGATCCCGCGCGGAGCCAGCCGGGCGGTGATCAGCTTGTCGATCTCGGTGCTGATCGCCTCCCGCTGCGAGGAGTAGCCCTCGACGCTGGTGTGCTTGGCGAAGACGTTGCGGACGATCTCGCGGCTGTCCGGGTAGACCAGGCGCTGCTGGACCGCCTCGGCGCTGCCGGCCAGCTTGTACAGCGCCAGGGTGTGCTCGGCGTCGATCGACCACTTCACGGTGAGGTCGGCGTAGAGCACCCCGCCCTCGGAGGAGCGGACCTCGACCGTGTCGTCGCCGGTGAGGTTGAGGTCGGTCGGCCGGGTCGAGAAGGTGGTCACGTCGGTCAGCGGCGACTTGAGGTGCAGCCCCGACTGCCAGGTGCCGCCGACCTTGCCCAGCGTGGTGGGCACGCCCACGTGGTACGGCTCCACCACGTACGTGAAGGTGCTCAGACCGGCGGCGAGCCCCACCACGGCGGCCAGGCCGCCGCCCACGGCGGCCCACCGGGAGGTCGTCACCCGGCGCCGTCTGAGCACGAGCAGGATCACGCCGGTAACGAGGAACAGGATCGCTATGAAGAGCATCGTCACATCTCTCGGAGTCTGGTGCGGAACGGCCGCAGCCTAGGCAGCGGCGTCCCGACCCGGCGGTGAGTTCGGACGATGTTCATGAAGGTACGGACCATTCGGCCCGCGGCGGCCGGTCCGCACCCGTGCGGGGCGCGGACCGGCCGGGGGATCGAGGTGTCCCGTTGGCGCCGGTCGGCCGGAGCGTCAGAAGTTGATCATGTGCCCGGCGAGGCCGTGCACCGCTTCCTTGACGGCCTCGCCCAGGGTCGGGTGCGCGTGCACGTTGCGGGCGACCTCGTGCACGGTGAGGTCCCACTGCTGGGCCAGGGTCAGCTCGGGCAGCAGCTCGGTGACGTCGGGCCCGATCAGGTGGGCGCCGATGATCTCCCCGTACTTCGCGTCGCTGATCAGCTTCACGAAGCCGGTGGCGTCGCCGAGGCCGTGCGCCTTGCCGTTCGCGGTGAACGGGAACTTGGCGACCTTGACGTCGAAGCCCTGCTCGCGGGCCTGCGCCTCCGTCCAGCCGAAGCTGGCGATCTGCGGCTGGCAGTAGGTGGCGCGCGGGATCATCGGGTAGTCGAGCTCCATCGTCTCGGCGTCCGCGATCGTCTCGGCGGCGACCACGCCCATCGCCTCGGCGGTGTGCGCGAGCATCAGCTTCGCGGTCACGTCCCCGATGGCGTAGATGTGCGGCACCGAGGTGCGGCAGCGGCCGTCCACGTCGATCGCGCCGCGCTCGGTGAGCCGCACCCCGGTGGCCTCCAGGCCGTAGCCGGTGACGTTCGGCGCGAAGCCGATCGCCTGCAGGACCTTGTCGGCCTCCAGCACCCGCTGCACGCCGTCCTTGCCGGTGACGGTGACCCGCACCTGCGGCCCGGACTCGTCGATCGACTCGACCCGGGTCGAGGTCAGGACGTCGATGCCGAGCTTGCGGTACTGCTTGGCCAGCTCCGCCGAGACGTCCGCGTCCTCCAGCGGCGCGATCCGGTCCAGGAACTCGACGACGGTGACCTTCACCCCGTAGTTGTGCAGCACGTACGCGAACTCGATGCCGATGGCGCCCGCGCCGGCGATCACGATCGACCGCGGCACGTCCTCCGCCAGGATCTGCTCCTCGTACGTGACGACCCGCTCGCTGCGGCTGGTGCCGGGCAGCAGCCGGGGCGTCGCGCCGGTGGCGATGATGCAGTCGCCGAAGCCGATCGTCCGGGTGCTGCCGTCCGACAGGGCCACCTGCAGCGTGTTCGCGTCCAGGAAGGTGCCGCGGCCGTCGAACTCGGCTATCCCGTTCTTCTTCATCAGGTAGTGGACGCCCTTGACCCGGCCGTCCGCCACCCGGCGGCTGCGCTTGAACGCCTCGGTGTAGTCGAAGGTGACCTCGCCGTCGACCTTGATCCCGAAGGTCTTCGCCTCGTGGGTGAAGATGTGCGCCAGCTCGGCGTTGCGCAGCAGCGCCTTGGTCGGGATGCAACCGACGTTCAGACAGACGCCGCCCCAGTACTTCTCCTCGACCACCGCGACGCGCTTGCCCAGCTGGGCGGCGCGGATCGCGGCCACGTAGCCGCCGGGGCCCGCGCCGAGTACGACGACGTCGAACTGCTCGTCCATGGGGAGTTCCTTCCGATGAGGGTTGGTCCAGCCGAGGGGTGGTTCGGCGCCGGCCGGTCCGGCTGTCCACCGTTCGACTGCGGCGGCTCGGGACACCGTCCAGCCCAAGAAGATCACACCCCGCCCGGCGGCGGCGAGGAGAAGGCCGATCCCCGGCCAGCCACCGGCGTGCCCCGGCCACCGCGCGCCGTCGCCCCGCACCGGACGAGCCCGGCCGACCCGGACCGGCCCCCGCGCGGGCCGCGGGCACCGGTCGCAATCGGCTCCGATCGGCCGCACCACCGGCGTAGCCTTCGTGCATGGCAGAGAGCAAGGTCCGGAAGCCGGCGGTGAAGGCCGCGGCCAAGCCGGCGGCGAAGACGGCGAAGCCGAGGAAGCCGGAGTCGCAGCTGGCGATGGTGCGACGGGCGCGGAGGATCAACCGGGAGCTGGCGGAGCTGTATCCGTACGCGCACCCGGAGCTGGACTTCGAGAACCCCTTCGAGCTGCTGGTGGCCACCGTGCTGTCGGCGCAGACGACGGACCTGCGGGTGAACCAGACCACGCCGGTGCTGTTCGCGAAGTACCCCACTCCCGAGGACATGGCCGCGGCCGTCCCGGAGGAGCTGGAGGAGATCATCCGGCCGACCGGCTTCTTCCGGGCGAAGGCCCGCTCGCTGCTCGGTCTCTCCGCCGCCCTGCGGGACGACTTCGGCGGGGAGGTGCCCGGCCGCCTGGAGGACCTGGTCAAGCTGCCCGGCGTCGGCCGCAAGACCGCCAACGTCGTCCTGGGCAACGCCTTCGGGGTGCCCGGCATCACCGTCGACACCCACTTCGGACGGCTGGCGCGGCGCTTCGGCTGGACGACCGAGGAGGACCCGGTGAAGGTCGAGGCGGCGGTCGCCGAGATCTTCCCGAAGTCCGAGTGGACCATGCTCTCGCACCGCGTGGTCTTCCACGGGCGGCGCGTCTGCCACTCCCGCAAGCCGGCCTGCGGGGCCTGCGCGATCGCCCCGCTCTGTCCGTCCTACGGGGAGGGCGAGACCGACCCGGAGAAGGCACGGAAGCTGCTGAAGTACGAGCTGGGCGGGCAGCCCGGCCAGCGGCTGCGACCGCCGGCCGGATACCCGGGGCAGGCCGCCGCGCCCGGGCCGGCGGCCGGCGGGCAGGGCGCGGACGGGCAGGGCACGGACGGGCCGGACCCGGACGGGCCGACGGCGGGCGGCGAGCAGGTGGAGGTCGCGTGAGCATCCCGATCGAGCGGGAGGGGCTGCCCGCCTGGCTGCTGCCCGTCCGGGACGCGGCCGAGACCGTCCGGCCCGAGCAGCTGAGCCGGTTCCTGCCGCCGCCCGAGGGCGGCCGGCCCTCCGCCGTGCTGATGCTCTTCGGGGAGGGGGCCGCCGGGCCGGACCTGCTGCTGATCGAGCGGGCCCGCTCGCTGCGCTCGCACGCCGGGCAGTCGTCCTTCCCCGGCGGCGCACTGGATCCGGAGGACGGCGACCCGGACGGGCCCGGGCCGGTGGCCGCCGCGCTGCGGGAGGCCCGCGAGGAGACCGGCCTGGACCCCTCGGGGGTGCAGGTGTTCGCCACCCTCCCCGCCTTGTACATCCCGGTGAGCCGGTTCGTCGTCACCCCGGTGCTCGGCTGGTGGCGCCGGGAGAGCCCGGTCGCCCCGGTGGACCGGGCCGAGACCGGAGCGGTGTTCCGGGTGCCCGTCGCCGAGCTCACCGACCCCGCCAACCGGGCCAGGCTCCGGCACCCCTCGGGCCACCTCGGGCCGGCCTTCGCGGTCGCCGACCGGCTGGTCTGGGGCTTCACGGCCGGTGTGATCGACCGGGTGCTGCACCACAGCGGTCTGGAGCGCCCCTGGGACTCCACCCGGACGCTGTCCCTCTCCGAGGAGGCCATCACCCTCGCCCAGCGCGGCCTCGGCCCCGCCCGGGCCCTGCTGCGCGACACCCCCGCCACGGGATAGCGGTGGCCCGCTCGCCTCGTCCAGGGTTGTACGGGCGACGGTCGGGGCAGGAGCGGGGCACCGAGCCTGGTGCCCGCCCGGCCCGACGCCGTGGGAGGGTGTCCGGGTGAACGTCCTGGATCTGCTGTTGATCGCCGCCGCCATCGGCTTCGCCGTGTCCGGGTACCGGCAGGGATTCGTGGTCGGCGTGCTGTCGGTCCTGGGGTTCCTCGGCGGCGGACTGATCGCCGTACAACTGCTCCCGCTGCTGCTCAGCCACCTCAGCCCGGGCACCACCGCCTCGGTGGTCGCCGTGGTGGTGGTGATCGTGCTGGCCGCGGTCGGGCAGGCCGTCACCACCCACTTCGGCTGGAAACTGCGCGGCCACATCGACCGCAAGCCGGCCAAGGTGCTGGACGCCGCCGGCGGTTCGGTGGTCAATGTGATCTCGATGCTGCTGGTCGCCTGGCTGATCGGCTCCGCGCTGGCCGGAACGTCACTGCCGACCGTCTCCAAGCAGGTCAGGACGTCCGCCGTGCTCGGCGGGGTGCAGGACACCCTGCCGGCCGACGCCCCCAACTGGTTCTCCGACTTCTCCAAGGCGCTGGCCCGCAACGGCTTCCCGCAGGTGTTCAACCCCTTCGAACACGAGCCCATCACCGAGGTGTCGCCGCCCGACCCGGCGCTGGCGGCCGGCCCGGCGGTGGCCAAGGCCCGGCAGTCGCTGGTGAAGGTGGTCGGTACCGCGACGTCCTGCGGCAAGACCCTGGAGGGCAGCGGGTTCGTCTACGCCCCGCACCGGGTGATGACCAACGCCCACGTGGTGGGCGGCGTCGACGAGCCCACCGTCCAGATCGGCGGCGTCGGGCAGCTCTACGACGCGACCGTGGTCAGCTACGACTGGCAGCGCGACATCGCCGTCCTGGACGTCCCCAAGCTCACGGCGCCGCCGCTGACCTTCGCCGGCGAGGCCCGCACCAACGACAGCGCCATCGTCGCGGGCTTCCCCGAGAACGGCGCCTTCAACGTGCAGCCGGCCCGGATCCGCGGCCGGATCCAGGCCAACGGCCCGGACATCTACCACCGCGGCCAGGTCGTCCGCGACGTCTACTCGGTGCGCTCGCTGATCCGCCAGGGCAACAGCGGGGGGCCGCTGCTGACCCCGGACGGCCAGGTGTACGGCGTGGTCTTCGCCAAGTCGCTGGACAGCGCCGACACCGGCTACGTCCTGACGGCCGCCGAGGTCCGCGGGGACGCCGACCGGGGCGCCACCGCCACGGCCAGGGTCGACACCGAGGGCTGCGCGCTCTGACCCGGTGGTGCCCGCCGGGGGAGTCGCGGTGCCCGCTCCGGGAGCCACGAGGCCCCTCCACGGCTCGGCCGGCGGCGCGCAGGCGTGCACGGTGCCCCGGGCGGGTATCCGGGGTTCGGGCGCGGCCCGCCGGCGCGCACGACGGGGCCGGCAGGGGACGGGGCCAGCAGGGCACGGGGACGGCAGGGCACGGGGACGGCACGCGACGGAGGCGGTAGGCATGACGGGAAGTACGCGATGACCGGGAGCACGCCATGATGGGTCACTCGCACGCGGTCAGCGGCGCGATGCTGTACGCGGCCTCGGCGCCGTTCCTCCCGCCGCTGCTGCTGCACACCACGCTGCAGCCCGCCGACATACTGATGGGCACGGTGCTCTGCGCCGGCGCGGCCCTGCTGCCGGACCTCGACCACCACGACGGGACGATCGCCAACTTCCTGGGCCCGATCTCCAAGCTGCTCTGCCGCTTCGTGGCCTGGATCTCCGGCGGGCACCGGCACGCCACCCACTCACTGCTGTTCGTCGCCCTGATGGGCGCCGGCAGCTGGGCGGGCGTGACGTTCCTCGGCCGCAACTTCACCCTGGGACTGACGTTCTTCCTGCTCGCGCTGGCGATCCGGGCGCTGCACCTGCACCCGCCGGGCGACGGGCCGGCGACGTGGATCATCATCATCGGGCTGGCCGCGCTGGGTACGGCCGGCCTGAACAGGTGGATGCCGAACGCGCCGGGCTGGCTGCCCTACGCGGTCGCGCTCGGCACCCTGGCGCACCTGCTCGGTGACTGCCTCACCAAGAAGGGCGCGCCGCTGCTCTGGCCGCACAAGGAGCGCTACGAGCTGGTCCTGATCAAGCGCAGCGGCAACGGCGTGGAGACCAAGCTGCTGGTGCCGCTGATGTCGCTGGCGACCTTCGTCCTGCTCTGGTTCACGGTGCTGTCGCCGGGCTTCATCGGCTGACCGCCCGCCGTGCCTGCGGCACGGCGGGCGGTGCTCCGGCGGGTGGCGTCAGGTGGGCGGTGGTGCGGCGCGGGCCGGTCAGGTCTCGCGCCGCAGTCGGGCGCCGACCCAGCGGGCCCGGCGTCCGATGATGCGCGGGATGCCCAGCTGGTGCGGGCCGCCCCGGCGCTCCGGCCCGTCGTGGGTGAGGTCGTCCGCCCAGGCGGACCGTCGGGCGAGGCCCTGTGAGCTGTGGCTGGTACGGCGTCGGCTGCGCGGCGCTGCGCTGCGATCGGGCATCCAGGTCATACCGGATGGATGCCCGTGGGCCGTGCGGAGTAACCGCCCGGCGGGTATCGGCTTGGCCTATGCGTTTGTCATATGAGCCCACCATTGCGGTAGTTGACTCCTGACCCGGCGCCAGGCGGCGGTCCCGTGCGGCCGGGCCCCGCGAGCCCCGCCGCGCCCCGTACGGCCGGCCTGACCCCCGGTACGGCCGGTACGGCCCTGCGACGACGGGCCGCCCCCGCCGCGGTCGTACCGGACCGCCAGGCGTCACTCCCGCTCGTACCGGACCGCGGGGTGTCCCTCCCGGTCGTACCGGACCGCCGGGCGGCGCCGCCGCGGGCGTGCGGCGGCCGAACGGTCAGTCCTTGTGCTGCCCGATCCAGTCGATCAGCTCCGCCGAGAACTGCTCCGGCACCTCCTCGTGCGGGAAGTGGCCGACCCCCGGCAGCAGCCGCCACCGGTACGGCGCCTTCACGTACTCGCCGCCGCCGAGGGCGGTGTGCGACAGCAGCACCGGATCCGCCGCGCCCTGGACGTGCAGCGTCGGCGCGGTGATCGCCTTCTTCATCCGGCGGGCGAACTGGATGCCGTCCGGGCGGGCCATCGAGCGCAGCAGCCAGCGGTAGGGCTCGATGGAGCAGTGCGCCGTGCTGGGGATCTGGATCGCCTGCCGGTAGGCGGCGACCGCGGTCCGGTCCAGCTGGTTCGGGCCCGTCCAGGCGTCGAGGTAGCGGCCGACCAGCGCCGCGTCGTCGGCGACCAGCCGGCGTTCCGGTATCCAGGGGCGTTGGAAGCTCAGCACGTGCTCGAACGCGGCCAGCTGGCGGCGGTCCGTCAGCAGGGCCCGGCGCAGGTCCCGCGGGTGCGCCGCGGAGACCGCGGTCAGGCTCTGGATCACCGAGGGCCGCATCACGGCCGCCACCCAGGACAGCGTCCCGCCGGAGGCGTGGCCGACCAGGTGCGCCCGCCGCTCGCCGAGCGAGCGGATCACCCCGGTGATGTCCAGGGCGAGGTTGCCGGGGTCGTAGCCGCGCGGGGTGCGGTCGCTGCCGCCGATTCCGCGCAGGTCCAGCGCGACGGCCCGGTAGCCGGCCTCGGCCAGGGCGGTCATCTGGTGCCGCCAGGCCCACCAGTACTCCGGCCAGCCGTGCACCAGCAGCACCAGCGGGCCCTCGCCGAGTTCGGCGATGTGGAACCGGGCGCCGTTGGCCGCGAGGTCGCGGTGCGTCCACGGCCCGGGCTGCCGGATGCTCCAGTCGCCGCCGCCGAGGCCGGCTCCCGGGCGGGTGCTTTCCGGGCCGGTGCCTCCCGGGACGACGTCGCCGGGGGCGTCACCGGAGGTCGGCTGCGACGGCCGGGGCTGGGGCTGGGGCACGGGCTTCTGGTCGAGCGGCATAGCGAGAGCGTGTCATATCCGCGCGCCGGACACGTGCCCGGCACTCGTACCGGTCGCGCCCGATGCGTCCGGCCCCCACCCGGGCCGGGCCCCCGGTGGGCCGGGTGCCCGCTCCGGCCGGGTCAGGGGCGGCGGCCCAGGGCCCGGTCGATCTCCTCCTTGGTGGCGGGTCGCGGCCTGGCGTTCTTGAGGACCTCGGCGGTCGCCTGGGCGCCCTCGATGGTCCGGCGCGGCGGCTCGATCTTCTTGAAGGAGCGCAGCGCGAGCAGGCCGAGTACGGCGGCCAGGACGAGGTAGGCGCCCGCCACGATCAGGAACGACCAGCCGAGCGTGATGCCCAGCGCGTGCAGCCCGAGGGCGGCCGCGGCGCTCAGCATCGGGACGGCGGCCAGCGCCACCACGCCGGCCACGCCCAGCGAGACGCCGCCGGAGACACCGCGCTTGACGTCCTGCCTGATCTCGGCCTTGGCCAGGGCGATCTCGTCGTGCACGAGCGCGGACAGGTCGGCGGTGGCCGCGGCGAACAGCTCCCCGACCGAACGCTCGCCCTCGTAGGGCGCCCGGCCGTTGATGGACGGGTCTGCGGCTCCTGCGGGCATCAGTGGTCTCCTCTGGGGCATCCGTGCACTGTCGACAGCTCAGAATCATGCCCCTACCGGCGAGTCGGGCACCACTCCGGGGGCCCGGCGGAGCGGCGTGTCCGTCCGGCGCATACCCGGGCGGCGTCCGGGGTACTCCCGGGGCCCGGCGCGGTGGGCCGGTGCGCCCACGGCCGGACGGGCGCGCGGCGCGGTGCGGTGCGGGTCACTCCGGAGGGTCCGGCCGGTGACCCGTCCGGGCCTGCCAGGCCGGGTCGTCCTGCTGGTAGACGTCGGGGACGCCGTCGTCGTCCGTGTCGGCGTTCTCCTCGTCGACCAGCTCGCGGTAGTGCCGGTTGCGCAGCTTGATCAGGACGGTGGCGGCCGTCGCGCACACCAGCGAGCCCACCAGCACGGCGGCCTTCGCCCGGTTGGCCAGCGCCTCGTCGTCCTCGAAGGCCAGCTCGCTGATCAGCAGGGAGACGGTGAACCCGATGCCCGCCAGGGTGGCGACCGCGAACAGGTCCGCCCACTTGAGCTGCGGGTTCAGCTCCGCCCGGGTGAATCTGGCGGCCAGCCAGGTGCCGCCGAAGACGCCGATGGTCTTGCCCGCCAGCAGGCCGACGATGATCCCGAGCGGGGCGGCCTGGGTGAAGACCTGGGCCAGGGCCGAGCCCGAGATCGTCACCCCGGCGGCGAGCAGCGCGAAGACCGGTACGGCGAATCCCGCCGAGACGGGCCGCACCAGGTGCTCGATGTGCTCGCCGGGAGACTGCTTCTCGCCGTCGACCCGGTGGCAGCGCAGGATCAGGCCCATGGCCACGCCGGCGACCGTCGCGTGGACGCCGCTCTCGTGCATCAGCGCCCAGATGACGAAGGCCAGCGGCAGGTACAGGTACCAGCCGTGCACCCCGCGCCGGTGCAGGAACCAGAACAGCACCAGGCCGGCGAGGGAGAGCCCGAGCGCCCAGAACCTGATGCCGGAGCTGTAGAACACCGCGATGATCAGGATCGCGATGAGGTCGTCCACCACCGCCAGGGTGAGCAGGAACGCCCGCAGCGCGGAGGGCAGGTGACTGCCCACCACGGCCAGCACGCCGAGTGCGAAGGCGATGTCGGTGGCCGTCGGGATCGCCCAGCCGCCCAGGTGGCCGCTGGTCGCGTTCACCGCGGCGTAGATGACCGCGGGCAGGGCGACACCGCAGACGGCGGCGACCACCGGCAGCGCGGCGGCGCTGGGGGTGCGCAGCTCCCCGGCGACGAACTCGCGCTTGAGCTCGATCCCGGCCACGAAGAAGAAGATCGCCAACAGCCCGTCGTTGGCCCAGGTGCCGAGGCTGAGGTCCAGGTGGAGGGGGGTGGACGGGCCGACGGTGTGGTCCACCACGCTCTCGTACCCGGCCGGCCAGACGTTCGCCCAGATCAGGGCGATCACCGCGGAGAGCAGGAGCAGGATGCCGCCGACCGTCTCGGTGCGCAGCGCGTCGGTGATGTACGTGCGCTCGGGGAGGGACAGCCTGCCGAGGAACTGGCGGCCTCGGGGCGTCGGCTCGGGGGGCGGCTGGCTGGCCACGCGGGACCTCCTGGGGCGGGGACGGCATGTGGATGCACCTGTGGTGCAGTGCCGACCAGACTTCCCGGCGCGCCCTGTGACCCGTCCAAGATCTTGATGGGTCTTCGACAGTCTAGAGGCCGCAGCTAGGAGATATCCGTTTTGCGCATTTTAGGACGATCGCTCCCGTGGGTCGGGGAACCTCGACCCGAATGGCGGCGGGCGCATGCAGTCGGGTGATGCCGTCCCTATCGTCGGTCGAGGGCGCCACCCGACCGGGGTGGCGCCCTGATCGAAACGAAAGGCACCACATGCCCAGCGCGGAAGCGGACGGCCCCGACGCCGTGCCGCACGCCATAGCCGGCGGCGAGGGCGCGCGGAGCGTCCCGCCCCTGTTATCCGCCCACTCCGGGACATCCGCCCACTCCCGGACCACCCACACCCGGACCGCCGACCTCCGGACCGCGGACACGCGGACCTCCGACACCCGCACGGTAGCCATCCGGACGGCAGCCGTCCGGACCATCGACGCCCAGGGCACCGGCCGATGACCGCCGATGTGATGGACCGTTCGGCGTCCGACCTGGAACCCCGGCTCCGCCCGCTCTTCCGCGCCGCCGCCCCCGGTGCAGGCGTCGCCGTCGCGGTGATCCGCGGCGACGAGCGCTCCGTCTCCTGCCGCGGCTACACCGACCGGGCCGGTGAACGTGCCGTCCGCGCCGACACCCGGTTCGAGATCGGCTCGGTCACCAAGACGTTCACCGCCCTGCTGCTCGCCGAGATGGCGGCCCGCGGCGACGTCCGCTACGACGACCCGATCGACCGCTACCTCCCGGCCGACGCGGTGCCCGGCTATCCGCACGAACGGCCGATCACCCTGCTCCACCTCGCCACCCACACCTCCGGGCTGCCCCGGCTCCCGGTCGGGCTCACCCCGGCGGTGGTCCCCCGGTGGTTCACCAGGCCGTACGCCACCTTCGGGCCCTCCCACCTGCTGCGGGCCCTGCCGCGCACCCCGGTGCGCGGCACGCCCGGGGACACCGTGCGGTACTCGAACCTGGGCTGCGGACTGCTCGGCCTGCTGCTGGCCAACGCGGCGGGCCAGCGGTACGAGGAACTGCTGCGCTCCCGGATCTGCGGACCGCTCGGCCTGGTCGACACCTCCTGCGGACCGGGCGGCGAACCGGGCACCGGGTACCGCCGCGGCCGACGCGTCCCGTCCTTCCGGCTGCCGGCCCTGCCCGGCGCGGCGGCGCTGCGCTCCACGGCCGACGACATGCTCCGCTACCTGCAGGCCCACCTCGCGCTCGACGCCGTCCCGCTGCCCGAACGCACCGACGCGGTGGCACTGCGCACCGCGCTCGGCGAGGTGAGCACGCCCAGGGTCGGCCGCCGGCGGACCGGTGCGCGGATCTGCCTGGGCTGGAACCAGCGCTCGCTGGACGAGGGCGACCCGGTCCGCCGGTACGGCGGTGCCTTCGGGGGCGGAGGTGTTGACGGCGGTGGTGTCGGGGGCGCCGGTGTCGAGGGCGCCGGGCGGGTGGACGGCGGCCCGGGCGGCGCGGGCGACGAGGGCCCGGGCGGTGACGGTGGTGCCGGGGCCGACCAGCTGGTCTTCCACGCGGGAGCCACCCGCGGCTTCACGACCTTCGTCGGCTTCAGCCCCGGCGCCCAGGTGGGGTTGGCGGTGATGGCCGCCACGCACCCGATGCGCGGGCGGGGCATGATCCAGGGCGCCTACGAAACGCTGCGCACCCTGGTGGCGGAGCGGCGACCGGGGTAGCCCGGCGCCCCGCGGGCACGGACGAGCCCGGCTCCCGGACGGTCACGACCGTCCGGGAGCCGGGCACGCACCGGATCAGGCCTGGTTGCCGGCCGGGGGCAGCTGGGACTGGATCAGGTTCATCACGGTGCTGTCCGCGAGGGTGGTGGTGTCGCCGACCTCGCGGCCCTCGGCGATGTCGCGGAGCAGACGGCGCATGATCTTGCCGGAGCGCGTCTTGGGCAGCTCGCTGACCACCTTGACCTGCTTGGGCTTGGCGATCGGGCCGAGCGTGCGGCCGACGTGCGCGCGCAGCTCCTCCACCAGCTCGGGGCTGTCGGTCGCGGTGCCGCGCAGGATGACGAAGGCCACGATGGCCTGGCCGGTGGTGGCGTCGGTGGCGCCGACGACCGCGGACTCGGCGACCGCGGGGTGGCCGACGAGGGCCGACTCGACCTCGGTGGTCGAGATGTTGTGGCCGGAGACGAGCATGACGTCGTCGACGCGGCCGAGCAGCCAGATGTCGCCGTCCTCGTCCTTCTTGGCGCCGTCGCCCGCGAAGTAGCGGCCCTCGAAGCGCGACCAGTAGGTGTCGATGTAGCGCTGGTCGTCGCCCCAGATGGTGCGGAGCATGGACGGCCACGGCTCGGTGAGCACCAGGTAGCCGCCGGCGCCGTTGGGCACCTCGTTGGCCTCGTCGTCGACGACGGTGGCCGCGATGCCGGGCAGGGCGCGCTGGGCGGAGCCCGGCTTGGTCTCGGTGACGCCCGGCAGCGGGCTGATCATCATGGCGCCGGTCTCGGTCTGCCACCAGGTGTCCACGATGGGGGCCTTGCCCGCGCCGATGTGCTCGCGGTACCAGATCCACGCCTCGGGGTTGATCGGCTCGCCGACGCTGCCCAGCACCCGCAGCGACGACAGGTCGAACTTGGCGGGGATGTCGTCACCCCACTTCATGAAGGTGCGGATGGCGGTGGGCGCGGTGTAGAGGATGGTGACGCCGTACTTCTGGACGATCTCCCAGAACCGGCCCTGGTGGGGGGTGTCGGGGGTGCCCTCGTAGATGACCTGGGTCGCGCCGTTGGCCAGCGGGCCGTAGACGATGTACGAGTGGCCGGTGACCCAGCCGATGTCGGCCGTGCACCAGTAGACGTCCGACTCGGGCTTGAGGTCGAAGACGGCGTGGTGGGTGTAGGCGGCCTGGGTGAGGTATCCGCCGGAGGTGTGCAGGATGCCCTTGGGCTTACCGGTGGTGCCGCTGGTGTAGAGGATGAACAGCGGGTGCTCGGCGTCGTGCGGCTCGGCGGTGTGCTCGGCCGACTGGCGCTCGGTGATCTCGTGCCACCACACGTCCCGGCCGGGGGTGAAGGCGGTGTCCTGACCGGTGCGGCGCACCACCAGGACGTGCTCGACGTCCGGGCACTTGGTCAGGGCCTCGTCGATGGCGGGCTTGAGCGCGGTGGGCTTGCCCCGGCGGTAGCCGCCGTCGGCGGTGATGACCAGCTTCGCGTCGGCGTCCTGGATGCGGGAGGCGACCGCGTCGGCGGAGAAGCCCCCGAAGACGACCGAGTGGGTGGCGCCGACGCGGGCGCAGGCCAGCATCGCGACGACGGCCTCGGGGATCATCGGCAGGTAGACCGCGACCCGGTCGCCCTTGCTGACGCCGAGCTCCAGCAGTGCGTTGGCGGCGCGCGAGACCTCGTCCTTGAGCTGGGCGTAGGTGATGGCGCGGCTGTCGCCGGGCTCGCCCTCGAAGTGGATGGCGACGCGGTCGCCGCGCCCGGCCTCCACGTGGCGGTCGACGCAGTTGTAGGCGACGTTGAGCTTGCCGTCGGCGAACCACTTCGCGAACGGCGGGTTGGACCAGTCGAGGGTCTCGGTGGGCTCGGTGGCCCAGTCGAGGCGGCGGGCCTGCTCGGCCCAGAAGGCAAGGCGGTCCTCGGAGGCCTGCGCGTACGCGGCCGCCGTCACGTTGGCCGCGGCGGCGAGCTCCGCGGGCGGGGCGAAGCGCCGCTCCTCCTTGAGCAGGTTGGCCAGGCTCTCGTTGCTCAACGCGCACTCCTCATCGAGTTTCTTCATGGGACACTCCCGTGCGTAGGGATTGTCCCGTGTGTCCCAGCACACAGCTCACCAGGCGAACCGGGCTGTTGACAAGAGGCTCCGAGGAATTGGTGTAGACCTTTGATGTGAAAGCGGCCGCCCGGCGGCGGATCGCGGCGACCGGCCGGGCCCCTGGCCAGCGGTGCAGGGGCCCGGCCGGACTCAGGCGGCGATCTGCAGGGGCTCCTCGTCCCGCTCCGTGACCGGGGAGAAAAGTCCGCTCCGGCGGTCGAGGACGTAGGCCTGGGCGGTCGCGAAGTCGAAGTACATCCCGACCAGTCGCAGCGTGCCCTCCTCGACCCGCCGCTCCACCGCGGGGTTGGCCATCAGCTGGTCCAACTGCTGGACGACGTTGGTGAGGCAGAGCTCTTCCACCAGATCGGCGGTGGGGCGGGCCGCGAACCCGGCCGGTGCCCGGCGCAGCCGGTCGAGCGAGCCGCGGCCGTTGCGCAGCCAGCGGGTCAACGGGCTGGGCGGCCCCGGGCGTTCGTGCACGCCGTCCAGCAGGGCCTTCATCGCCCCGCAGCCGGAGTGCCCGCAGATCGTGATGGACCGGACCTCCAGCGCCTCCACGGCGTACTGCACCGCGGCGGCCACCGAGTCGTCGGCCGCGCCGGGCTCGAAGGGCGCGGGGACGAGGTTGCCGACGTTGCGCACGGTGAAGAGGTCGCCCGGGCCACTGTTGGTGATCATGCTGGTGACCAGTCGGGAGTCCGCACAGGTGAGGAAGAGCTCCGAGGGCGTCTGTCCCTCCCGGGCGAGCCGGGCCAGCTCGGGACGGACCAGCGGCGCCGTGTGCTGCTGGAACACCCGGACCCCGTCCAGCAGCCGGCCGTGCGGGTCCTCCTGCTGCTCGATGCAGTGGTGGCCGACCCAGGGCGTCCAGGCCCGGCAGCGGTGCGGGCCGGGCGAACTGCCCGAGCGCACCGCGCCGTCCGGGTCCAGCAGTTCGTCGGTCGGGCGCTCGGTCACCAACAGGACCGTCCCGCCGCCCGCCTCGTGCCCGGTCCGCCAGGAGTGCAGCGCCTCGTAGGCCGCGTGGTCCAGGAACGAGCCGTCGTGGCAGACGGTCACCCGGGCCGCACCGGGGATCCCGGCCAGGGCCCGGCTCAGCCGGGGCACGGCCGCGAAGGTCAGCGGCCCGTGCGTCCGCACCGAGAACGATCCGTCGGGTGCGGCCGTGACGTCCACATGGGCGCGGGTCAGTCGGTGCAGCGCGAGCAGGACGGCGATCGCGGCGCCCAGCGCCACCCCGGGAAGCACCCCGAGCACGACGACGCCGAGCACCGTGGCCAGGTAGACCGGGAACTCGCGGTGCTGGTGCACCTTGCGGATGTGGGCGAAGCTCACCATCTGCAGGCCGACCACCAGGACCAGCGCGGCCAGTGCGGCCAGCGGGATCCGTCGCAGCCCGCCCGTCAGGGCCACGGCGGCCAGCAGGACCCAGACCCCGTGCAGGACGGAGGACCAGCGGGTACGCGCGCCGGCCCGGACGTTGGCGGTGCTGCGGACCGCGCCGCCGGCCACCGGCAGCCCGCCGAGCAGGCCGCTGACGACGTTGGCGAGACCCTGGCCGCGCAGCTCCCGGTCGAGGTCGCCGGAGCGGTTGGACATCCGGTCGACCGCGACGGCGGAGAGCAGTGACTCGACGCTCGCCACCGCGGTCACGGTCAGCACGGCGGCGACCACGGCGACCGGTGAACCGTGCGGCAGCAGGGGCAGGCTCTGCGGCTCCCAGGCGGGGAGCTCGACCCGGGCGAGCCGCAGGCTCAGGCCCATGGACAGTGCGGTGGCGGCCGCGATGGCGACCAGGGGGCCCGGGATCCGGGCCAGCCGGGAGCCCAACTCCCCGGCCCGGCCGGGCAGCAGGCCCAGCCGGGGCCAGCCGCAGAGGATGGCGGTGGCGAGGGCGCCGACCATCAGGGCGGGGAGGTGCGGTCCGGCCAACTGGCCCGGCAGCGCCACCAGGTTGGCGAGCGCCGAGCTCTGCGGCGAGCCGCCGAGCACCACGTGCAGTTGGGCGATGGCGATCGCCAGGCCGACGCCGGCCAGCATGCCGTGCACGACGGCGGGCGACACCGCCAGCGCGGTGCGGGCCAGGCCGCGGGCTCCCAGCAGGAGTTGGAGCAGACCGGCGGCGAGGGTGATGGCGCAGGTGGCCTGCCAGCCGTACTGGGAGATCAGGCCGGCCGTGATCACGGTGAGGGCCGCGGAGGGGCCGCTGACCTGGAGGGAGGTGCCGCCCAGCAGGCCGACGACGATGCCGCCGGCGGCGGCGCCGATCAGGCCGGAGAGGAGAGGGGCGCCGGTGGCCAGGGCGATGCCGAGGGAGAAGGGTAGGGCGATCAGGAAGACCACCAGCGAGGCCGACAGGTCGCGGGAGCCGCGCAGCCGGGGCCGTGCGGCCGGCGGGGCGTGGTCGGTGGTGTCGGAGGCGATGGGGGCGGTGGAGATGTCGAGGGTCATGTCTTCCCGTCTTTCCGGGGGAGCGAACGCAGTCAGGTCCGGGTGGTGCTCGGGGAGTCGGATCGGCTGTCGTGGGTCGCGACGGTGTGGCGGGATGGCGTGGGCGCGAGGGGCTGTGCGGGGGTGGCACAGGCGGGCCCATGGACCATCAGGAATCGGAACCATCAAGAATCGGTAAACCGAGAGTAATGAAAGCTTTGCACAGCGTAGAACACGATGACGGTATCGGGAGTCGGATTCACCCCTATGGGTGGTATCCGAACTGACCGGGAACAGGCGGGGAATCGTCGCGCGCGTGTGACGCGGCGGGCCGTCGTCCTCGGGGGAGAGGACGGCGGCCCGCCGCGTCGGTTGTTCGGGCGGACCGTTCCGCCCGCCGCTCGTGGTCCGGTCAGGCGCGAGCGCCCGCCGCGGCCTGCTCGGCGCCGAGCACGAACTCCTCGTCCACCTGCGTCGCGAGATCGAGGCCGACCTTGGCGTTGCCCCAGCTCCGGGCGTTGCGGAGGTGGAACTGCACGGCCTGCCGGGTGTAGCGGTGCGGGTCGCGGTCGTCGTACGCGGCGTCCGCCTCCGCCTTCAGCAGCTCCAGCACGCCGCGGTTGGCCGGCTCCAGGGTGCGCAGCGCGGGCTCCGCGCCCTGTTCGAGGCGGCGGACCCACTCGGAGTGTCCGAAGGCGGCCAGCAGGTCGTCCCCGGCCTCGCGTTGGAGGTAGGCCAGATCGTCCTGCCCCTGCACCTTGTTGCCGATCACGCGCAGCGCGACCCCGAAGTCGCGCGCGTACTCCTTGTACTGACGGTAGACGGAGACTCCCTTGCGGGTCGGCTCGGCGATCAGGAAGGTCAGGTCGAAGCGGGTGAAGAGCCCGGAGGCGAAGGAGTCCGATCCCGCGGTCATGTCGGTGACCACGTACTCGTCGGGGCCGTCGACCAGGTGGTTGAGCAGCAGCTCCACCGCGCCGACCTTCGAGTGGTAGCAGGCGACCCCGAGATCCTCCTCGGTGAAGGCGCCGGTGGCGAGCAGTCGGACCGAGCCCTCGTCGAGGGCGACCGGCCGGGCGCAGGCCGCGTACACCGGGTTCTCCTCGACGATCCGCAGCAGGCGGGAACCACGACCGGGGGGCGTGGTCTTGATCATCTCGTCGGCCGATCCGATCAGCGGATTTCCGCCGCGCAGGTATTCCTTGATCAGCGGCAGGTGTGCACCCAGGGAGGGCAGTTCGCCGGACTGGGCATCGGTCAGGCCCAGTGCGGGGCCGAGGTGTTGGTTGATGTCGGCGTCGACGGCGATGACCGGGCGGCCTGCGGCGGCCAGGTGGCGGATGAACAGTGAGGACAGCGTGGTCTTGCCGCTGCCGCCCTTGCCGACGAAGGCGATCTTCATCTGGGACTCCGGCTCTCGCTCGTGGCTCTCGCTCGAAACTCTTCCCGATCCCCAGTGTTGGAAATCGTTATCGTCACCGATAGCGCCATGCTAGCCGGGCTCGGGGGCCGGACAGGGCCGGGAACGAAGGATTGCCTCGAACGGGTGATGGCGGGGTTGCTGTGTCGGGGGTGGCGGCCGGGACCTTACTCTCGGGTAGTGAGCACTGGAACAGATCCCCTCGCCCCGCTGGCCGAGCTGCCCGGGGTGCCCGAGGCCGTCGCCGAGGTCCGCAAGTCCGTGGACCGGCTCTACGGTCACCGTGTGATGCGCCGCCGCGCCTCCGAGGTCACCTCCGAGGCCGCCCTGCGCGGCGCGCGGGCCTCGGCCGCGCTGGACGGTGCGGACTGGCCGCTGGAGGAGGTCCGCAGGCGCACCGACTTCGGGGCGGACGCCGACGCCCGGACGGTCGGCGCGGCCCTGCGGGTGTCGGCCGAGGCCGGGCAGTTGCTGAGCGTGTGGCGGCACTCGCCGCTGCAGGTGCTGGCGCGGCTGCACCTGCTCGCGGCCGGAGACGGCGCCGAGGCGGCCGGCCGGCCCAGGCGGGCCGGGGAGGGCGCCGAGGCCCTGTTCCCGCTGGAGGTGAAGCCCGCGGAGGGCATGGCGGGCGCAGCCGGTCCGATCGCCGACCTGCCGCCCGCGCCGGGGGCCGAGGAGGCGACCGCCCGGCTCGACCAGCTGTCCACGCTGCTGGTCGCGCGGGCTGAGGGCGCGGGCGCCAAGGCGCCGGCGCTCGTGGTCGCCGCGGTGGTGCACGGTGAGCTGCTGGCGCTGCGGCCGTTCGGCTCGCACAACGGCGTGGTCGCCCGGGCCGCGCAGCGCATCGTCCTGATCGCGGAGGGGTTGGACCCGAAGGCGATCTGCCCGGCCGAGGTCGGGCTGGCCGAACTCGGCAGTGAGGCGTACCGGCGGGCCCTGGGGGGCTACTTGACGGGGACGGCGGACGGCATGGCCGCCTGGATCGACCACTGCGGGCAGGCGCTGCGGCTCGGAGTGCGCGAGAGCACCGCCGTCTGCGAGGCGATGCAGCGCGGGATGGTCTGACTCGGGCGGGCCGGGGTGCAGGTGCGCCCCGGCCACACCGCCGAGGGGCGTGCGTAGGGGGCGTGCGCGTGGCGGGTGCTACCGGCGGCGGAGTGTCAGGCGGACGGCCGGGCAGCAGGTCCGTGGGCGAGGCCGGGGCGCCGCGGACAAGGAGATGCGGCGGCACCTGATCCTGCCGGGTGCCGCCGCTGGTACAGGTGCCGGGTTACCAAGCATGCACCGGAAGTGCCCATCAGACGGGGATCCTGCCCGTTCGCCTGGTGCGGCGGCCCGACAGCGGGTCGGCTGCATGTGGGTGCTCGGCTATCTGTACGCGGTCCGTGGGGCCTGAACTGCGTTGTCGGTTTGACCTCTTCGGGTCCGGACCGGGTCTCGCGGGCCGTTGCTTCATTTGTATCGCGTTTCAGGCCAAAGGGGAACCCGAAACGCGAAGTCTTTGCCCTTTGTCCGTTTTGCGACGCCCCGAATTCCGCGCCTCCGATACCCGCTCTCCGTGGCCGCGACGCCCGCCCTCAGGCCGCCGGGCGCCTGCGCCTGGCGGCGTACCAGACCACCCCGGCGGTCAGCAGCGCCGTGCCGATCGCCACCGCCGTGAGCACCGAGCGACTGGGGGCGGAGAACTCCGGCAACCGCCGCCGAAGTTCCACCGGGCGGTCGAAGACCAGCACCGGCCACTCCCGCGCGACGGCCTCCTTGCGCAGCGCGCGGTCCGGGTTGACCGCCGAGGGGTGGCCGACGGCTTCGAGCAGCGGGAGGTCCGTCGAGGAGTCGCTGTAGGCGTAGCAGTCCGCCAGGTCGTAGCCCTCCGTCGCGGCCAACTCCCTGATCGCGGCTGCCTTGTTCTCGGCGTACGCGTAGTACTCGATCTCGCCGGTGTAGCGCCCGTCCTCGATCTTCAGCCGGGTGGCGATGACGTGGTCCGCGCCCAGCAGTGCGCCGATCGGCTCCACCACCTCGGAGCCGGAGCTGCTGACGATCACCACGTCGCGCCCGGCGGCATGGTGCTGCTCGATCAGGGACGCGGCCTCGTCGTAGATGATCGGGTCGATCAGGTTGTGCAGGGTCTCCGCCACGATCTCCCGGACCTGCTGGACGTTCCAGCCCCGGGTGAGCGCGGAGAGGTACTCGCGCATCTTCTCCATCTGGTCGTGGTCCGCGCCGCCGACCAGGAAGACGAACTGGGCGTAGGCGCTCCGGAGCACGGCCCGACGGTTGATCAGGCCGCCCTGGTAGAAGGGGCGGCTGAAGGCCAGGGCGCTCGACTTGGCGATGATCGTCTTGTCGAGGTCGAAGAAGGCCGCCGTCCGGGGGCCGGCGCCACGGGGCCGGGGCGTGGCGGGGGCGGGGGCGGGGTGCACGGCCGTGCCGGTGTCGCCCGCGCTTCTGGTGTCTGCGCCGCTGTCGTCCGTGCCGCTGTGGTTCGTGCCGTCCGTACCTCGGCCGTCCGTACCTCTGCCGTCCGGGTCGGCGTCGGCTGGGGTGCCGAGGTCGGCGGTGTCCACCGCCGGGTCGGAGCCGGCTTCGCCGGGGGCGGTGGAGGCCGGGGCGGGGCCGGGCCGGTCGGAGTCGCCCGGGGGGACCGCTTGGGCGGGGTCGGACTTCGGGAGGGGGGTCGGCCCGGCTTGACGGCCCGGCCCGGAGTCCCGTTCGGCGGCGGCCTCCCGGGGCGTCCCCGGGCCGGTCCCGGAGTTCGCGCCGGTGCCGGCGGTGTCGTCCGCGTACTCGTCGGCGTTCTCGGTGGTGTCCACGGGAACCGAGGATAGAGGGCGCCGCAAAACAGCCCGCCATTCGGTGTACTCCGAGGTGCGCGGGTTTGTGTTTCTGGCCGCTCGGGTACACCATGGAAGTCACGGATCGTTCGCGACCGTGCTAACCCGGTCCGGCTCCTCCCCCCCGAGTCGGACCGTGGATAGACGACCCCCGCTCTCCCCCCCGGCGGGGGTCGTCGCACGTCCGGGCCCGTTTTCGAGCCGCGAAGAGGCTCCGCCCGGAGACGTGCACAGGGGGTGTGCACCCGGTGCGGATCCGGTAGGCGGGCTCTGTCGACGGCGTCGGATCGTCACTCTCCGTGTCCAGTTACTCCGAGTGGCCAAACTGCGGACAATACGTCATCCGAGCCACCGGGACCGTGCAGTCCATTGTTCACCGGTGTTCCCGGTGATCCAGTTCCGTCAATTCCTTCTCATTAGTCACCCAAGTGGGTGAACTCGGTAATCCACACCCCCGGGTTATCCACAGGGAATCAGATCCTTGCTGACAGATTCCTGATCTCCCCCCACCTTGGTGATCGGCAGCGGGCATTCGTCCTTCAACCGGAGGACGAAGATCGCTGCCGAACGACAGGGCTAGGCGAGCGCGTCGTACCGGGGCCCGGTACGACGCCCCACCCGGGGAGACCATCATGTCGACACCGATCACCGACCACGACCAGTCCGGGGAGCGGGTGCCCGCCGGCCCGCTGATCGTCACCGAGGACGAGGCCCTCGCCGAACACCTGCTGCGGCTCTGCGCGGCGGCCGGCGCCGACCCGCTGCTGATCTCCGGTGCCCCGCCGCCCCGTCTGCTCTGGGAGGGGGCGCCCCTGGTGCTCGTCGGGGACGACCAGGCGGAGCGCTGCGCGGGTTTCGCACGCCGCCCGGGGGTGCTCCTGCTCGGGCTCGACCTGGACGACTCCGAGATCTGGGTCCGCGCCGTCCAACTCGGCGCCGAGCACGTGCTGTTCCTGCCCGACGCCGAAGGCTGGCTGCTGGACAGGATCGCGGACGCGGCCGAGGGCGCCGGACCTCCTGCGCTCACCGTGGCCGTGCTCGGCGGCCGGGGCGGGGCAGGTGCCTCGACGCTGGCCTGCGCGCTGGCGGTCACCGCGGCCAGAGCAGGCCACCGCACGATGCTGGTCGACGCCGATCCCTTGGGCGGTGGCCTGGACATCCTGCTCGGCGGCGAACGCGCCTCCGGCCTCCGCTGGCCGGACTTGGCCGGCTCCCGCGGCCGGGTGAGCGGCGCCGAACTGGCCAGGGCACTGCCGGTGCTGCACCGACTCACCACGCTCTCCTGGGACCGTGGCGACACGCCGGCCGTACCGCCGGAGGCCATGAGCAGCGTCCTGGCGGCGGCGCGACGCCAGGGCGGTCTGGTCGTCGTCGATCTGCCCCGCCACCTGGACCCGGCGGCGGGCCAGGCCCTGGAGCAGTCGGACCTCGCCCTGCTGGTCGTCCCGGCCGAAGTGCGCGCGACCGCCGCCGCCGGCCGGGTCGCGGCGGCGGCGCGGATGCGGCTCACGGACATCCGGGCCGTCGTCCGCACACCCGGGCCGTCGGGGCTGGCCGGGGTCGAGATCGCCCGCGGGCTGCGGATGCGGCTCGCCGGTGAACTGCCGCGGGAGCCCGGCCTGATGGTCGACGTGGAGCGGGGCGTGCCGCCGGGCATCCGGGAGCGGGGTCCGCTGGCGCGCTTCTGCGGGACGTTCCTCGACGAAGTGATGCCGCCGGTGCCGGCCGTCGGCGGGGGTGTGTGCTGATGAGCCCGCTGCGCAGATCCCGGGGCATCGGCTCACCCGGCGCCGGAGGCGGCGAGCCGCCCGGCAGCCGCAGCGGCCCGAGCGGTACCACCCGGGGCGTCCCGCCCGGACGACGAGCCCTCGTACCCGGGCGGGCGCCGGCCCCGACGACGGGCGACGGCCGCCCTGCGGCGGACCGGGCGGCGGCACTGGTCGATGCCGTGCGGCTGCGGCTGGCCGAGTCGGGCCAGGCACCGACCGCAGGCTCGATGGCCGCGGCGCTCCGGGCCTCCCGGCCGCCGCTGGGCGGGGACGACGTGCTCGACGCCGTACGGACCCTGCGGGCCGAACTCGTCGGCGCGGGCCCGCTCGACCAGCTGCTGTCGGCTCCCGACGTCACCGACGTCCTGGTCAACGGGCCGGACGAGGTCTGGGTCGACCGGGGTGGCGGGCTGCAGCGGGCGGTGGGCGTCCGTTTTCCCGACGCCGAGGCCGTACGGCACCTGGCGCACCGCCTCGCGACAGCGGCCGGCCGCCGGCTGGACGACGCCCGGCCGTGGGTCGACGCCCGGCTCCCAGACGGCACCCGGCTGCACGCGGTGCTGCCGCCGATCGCCGCCGGGTGCACCCACATCTCGCTCCGGGTCTGCCGGCCCCGCCCCTTCACCCTCGACGAGCTGGTCCACGCCGGTTCGCTGTCCCCCACCGGGGCGGAACTTCTCGGCGCCGTCCTGCGGGCCAGGCTGTCGATGATGATCAGCGGGGGCACCGGCACCGGGAAGACCACCCTGCTCGCGGCCGTCCTCGGCCTGGTCGGCCCGGGTGAGCGGATCGTCATCGCAGAGGACTCCGCCGAGCTGCAGCCCGCGCATCCGCACGTGGTCCGGCTCCAGAGCCGGCCCCCGAATCAGGAGGGCCTGGGCGAACTGACCCTGCGGGACCTCGTCCGGCAGGCCCTGCGGATGCGCCCGGATCGGCTGGTGATCGGCGAGGTGCGCGGCGCCGAGGTGTCCGACCTGCTCGCGGCCCTGAACACCGGCCACGAAGGCGGCTGCGGGACGGTGCACGCCAACACCGCCGCCGACGTGCCCGCCCGGCTGGAGGCCCTCGGTTCGCTCGCCGGTTTGGACCGGCTGTCCCTGCACAGCCAGTTGCGGGCGGCCCTGGACGTGGTCGTGCACCTCGTCCGGGACCAGGGCACCGGCCGGCGCCGGATCGCGGAGATCCACACGTTGTCCGGCGACCGCCAGGGGCTCGCCGTCACCACTGCGGCGGTGAGGTTCACGGCCGGGGGCGCCACGTCGTTCGGAACAGGCTGGGACCGGCTCTCCCAGCTGTGCGCCGCGCGCGGGGTGCAGCTCCCCGGGCGGCCGGGATGATCGCGCGCGTGGCTGAACTGCTGTTCGTACTGGGGCTCTGCGGCCTGCTGTTCGCAGGTGGGGCACTGCTCGGGCCGGGAGTCCGGCGAAGTCCGTCAGAAGGAGACGAGGATGAGTGTCGGTCAGGTGGACGTGTACTGGGCGGCGGCGCTCTGCGCAGCGGCGGCCGGCGCCCGGCAGGCCCTGCAAAGGCGGGCCGCCGGGGCCCGCCACCTGCGCCTGCTGCCGGTGATCGGTGCCGAGGGCGCCGTACTCGGCACCGGCGAGCGGGCCGGTGTGAGGGGGCCGACCCCGTCACGGGTGTGGCCGCGGGTGCGCACCCGACTGCGCGGCCGCCTCGCCGGGATCACCGCCGCTCCACCGGTCTGGCTGGTGCCCGAACTCCTGCTCCTGCCGGTCGGATCGGCCGCCTGGCAGGCAGCCGACTCGCCCCTGCCGATGCTCGCCGCTGCGGCAGCCGTGGTGCCGTTGCGCCGATGGCGGCGGCGGCGCGGGCGGGAGAGGGAAGCCCGGCGTCGGTCCGCCGCAGTCCTCGAACTCTGCACGGCGCTCACCGCCGAGGTGCGCAGCGGGGCCACGCCTGAACAGGCCCTGCACACCGTGACCTCAAGGATCGCCGCCGACCAGGAGGCGTTGGACGGGCTCGGTCCGGAGCCGGTGGCAAGGCTGGCGGCCGGGCGGTACGGCGGCGACGTCCCCGCCGCGTTCGAGCTGCTCGCCGAACTGCCCGGCGGCAGGGGCGCGGCCTCGGTCGCGGCCTGCTGGGAGGTCACCTCGGGCAGTGGCGCGGGGCTCGCGAACGGGTTGGAGCAGGTCACGGAGGCACTGCGCGCCGAGCGGGCACTGACCGAGGAGATCGAGGGCGAACTGGCCGCGCCGCGCGCCACGGTCGCGGTCCTGGCCGTGCTTCCGCCGGTGGGGCTGCTGCTCGGCGCCACGTTGGGGGCCCACCCGCTGGACGTCCTGCTCCACACGCCCGCAGGCCTGGTCTGCCTGGCGGTCGGTACGACGCTGGAGGCGGCCGGGTTGGCCTGGACGGCACGGATCGTGCGGTCCGCCCGCGGAGGTGCGGACAGCCCTGGACACGGCTCGGCAGGGGCCGGGGGAGCGGAGCCGGGCTGGGGAGGGGCGGAGTGCGGGATCTCCCGGCGGAGCGTGGCCACCCGGCGCACCGGCCCCGTGTCGAAGCGGCTGGTGCTCCGGTGAGCGGCGCGGCGGCGGACGGCTGGCTGCTCCTGGGGCTGCTCCTGTCGGCCTGGGGCGCTGCGGGCGGGGCCGCCCTGAAGTACCTGGCGCGCCGCCGGGGCATCCGGCGGCGAACCCTCGTCTGGCCCGAGCCGCCAGGCGGCGGAGCGCTCCTGGAGCACGGTTCGCCGGCGGGTGGTCCTCGTCGGGGCCGTACCGGTGGCGCGGCCAGGGGGAGCGTCGGGCGGCGCTCCGGGAGGAGGCGGATTGCCGATCGCGCCGGGAGTACGTCGCGAGGTTTCGACCCCGCGTCCGGACCCGTGTCCAGCCCCGCGTCCGGCACCACCGAGGCGACGGACGCGGGATCTGGGGCCGGGGCCGGGAGGGCTGCGTCGGCCGGCCGCACCCTGGCCGTGGTGGCGGCGGGGATCGCTGCGGCCGGCTTGTTCGGGGGCCTCGGGGGTGCCGTGGCAGGCGCGGTTCTGGCCGTTGTGCTGCACCGCCGGCTGCCACGGCCCCGATCGCCCGATCAGCGCCGTGCGGCGGCGGAGCAGGAAGCCCTTGCCCGGCAACTCCCCCTGACGGCAGAACTGCTGGCCGCCTGCCTGGCGTCCAGTCCGTCTCCCTCCCTTGCCGTGGCAGCCGTCGGGCGCAGTGTCGGGGCGCCGATGGGGCGGCGCCTTGCGGCGATCTCCGCCGAGCTCGCCCTCGGCGCGCCGCCGGAGCTCAGCTGGCGCCGGCTCGGCCGGGAATGCCCGGTGCTGGCCCCGCTCGGGCGCTGCCTGGTCAGGACGAGCATCAGCGGAGCTCCGCCGGCCGGTCCGCTCACGGCTCTCGCGCACTCCCAACGGACCTGCGCGGCACGGGAGGCGCACGCCAGGGTGCGGCGCGCCGGGGTGCTCGCCACAGCGCCGCTCGGCGTCTGTTTCCTCCCGGCCTTCGTGCTGATCGGTGTCGTCCCGGTGGTGCTGGGGCTGACTTCGATCTTCGCCGGACAGATGTGATCAGCCGTCACCGTGCATTTCCGGCAGGCCTTTTGCGTGTGATTCCTGAATGTCCACCGCGTTCCTACTATCGAGGAGATCTCTCATGGCGGCAATCATCGTCTCGCGGGCAACCGTCGGGCTTCCGCACCGCACTTTGCTGGCGTTGACGCGGCGACGCGGCCACTGGGCAGCCTTCCGGGTCCGGAGGATGCCGAACGGCCGGCGGGACAGCGGGATGACCACGGCGGAGTACGCGGTGGGCACGGTGGCCGCCTGCGCCTTCGCGGCGATCCTCTACAAGGTCGTCACCAGCGGAGTCGTGAGTGGTGCGCTGACCGACATCCTCAACCGGGCCCTCGGTGCGGTCTGACGGGGCGGGGCCGCACCGGGCGGAGCCCGACCGTACGCGGCGCCGCGCTGCCCCGGACGCGGGCTTCGTGACGGCGGAGACGGCGGTGGCGCTGCCGGCCCTCGTCCTGCTCGCCGCGATGCTCGTCTGGGGTGTGGTCGCGGCCGCCGCGCAGATCCGCTGCGTGGACGCGGCCCGGGCGGGTGCCCGCGCCGCCGCCCGCGGCGACACGGATGCCGACGCCCTCGCGCGCTCCGCCGCCCCACCCGGCGCGACGGTGCGCATCGCGGTGGAGGGCGAGTCCGTGCGCGTCACCGTGGAAGCCCCCTGCCCGGGCCCCGGCAGGCTGGTCGAGGTGCTCTCTGTCCGGCTGGGAGCGACGGCGGTGGCGGGCCGGGAGGACGTACTCACCGGAGCGGCCGGGGGTGCGTCGACGTGGCCGTCGTGACCAGGCCCCCCGCTGAGGGCGGGCGTACGCACGCGGACGACGCTCGCCCTGGCCCTGGCCGGGGCTCGGCCCAGGGCGGTCGGCTCCGGCGGGCCGGCGGCCGGTCGGCGGATGCGGGTTCGGCGACGGTCTGGCTGGTCGCCCTGGCGATGCTCGGATGCACGGTCTTCGCCGGGACCCTGGCCCTTGGGTCGGTGATCGCCGGCCGGCACCGGGCCGAATCCGCCGCCGACCTCGCCGCCCTGGCGGCGGCCGATCGCCTGCTGCTCGATCCGGACGGCGGCTGCGGCCGGGCCCGGGGGATCGCCGGTGCTCACCGCGCCATCCTGGTGAGCTGCTCGGTGGACGTTGCCCTGGACGCGGTCGAGGTGGTCGTTGAAGTGCCCATCGACGGCCTGCCGTTCCCGCTCGGCCCGGCCCGGGCCCGGTCACGGGCGGGCCCGGTGCGGGCCGCGGCCGACCCGGTGGCGGCCGAGACCGGCTCCCCGGCCGGCGCCGATCTCCCGGCCGATCTCCCGGCGGATCTCCCAGCCGACCTCCCGGCCGATCTCCCGGCGGATCTCCCAGCCGACCTCTCAGCCGATCTCCCGGACGGGGCCGGTGCGGCGGTCGGCCACCACCTGCCGGAGTGCTTCGCACCCGCCGGCCCGGACTCAGGGGGCTCCGCATCAGGGTGCTTCGCGGCCACCGGGAGAGCGGAGCGCACCCTCGTCGCCGCTGCCGCCCTCACCACCATCGGGTCTCACAGCCTCGGACCCCGCAGCCTCCGGTCCTGCAGTCTTGGACTCCGCACTCCCGGGCTCAGAGACTCCGGGCTCCGCAGCGCCGGAGCTCACCGCGTCGGGGGCGCCCGCCAACAGGACGTTCAGCAGCCGTACGGCCGCCGCCTTGTCCAACGGGTCGTTGCCGTTTCCGCACTTCGGCGACTGCACGCAGGAGGGGCAGCCCCGGTCGCACTCGCAGGCGGCGATGGCGTCCCGGGTCGCCGCCAGCCAGCGGGCGGCCCGCTGGAAACCGCGTTCGGCGAAACCCGCGCCGCCGGCGTGACCGTCGTAGACGAACACGGTGGGCAGGCCGGTGTCCGGATGCAGCGGCACCGACACCCCGCCGATGTCCCACCGGTCACAGGTGGCGAACAGCGGCAGCAGCCCGATCGAGGCGTGCTCGGCGGCGTGCGCAGCGCCGGGGAGCTGGTCGAACGGGATGTTCGCATCCAGCAGCTGGTCCTCGGTGACGGTCCACCAGACCGCCCTGGTGCGCAGCGTCCTCGGCGGCAGGTCCAGCTTGCTCTCGCCGAGGATCTCGCCGGTGGAGATCCTCTTGCGCAGGTAGCCGACCACCTGGTTGACCACCTCCACGGACCCGAAACTGAGCCGGGCCTCGCCCCAGTCGACCGACGTGTCGGTGGCGAGCACCGAGATCGAGGTGATGTCGCGGGCGGCGGTCGTGTAGGGCGGGTCGGCGCGCTCGACCAGGGCGACGGAGCTGTCCAGGTCCAGCTCGCGTACCCGGTAGGTCCGCCCCTGGTGCAGGTGGATGGCACCGGTGTGGACCGTGGTGTGCGCGGCGGAGGCGTCGACGGTGCCGAGCAGTCGCCCGGTCTCGGCCTCGACGATCTGCACCGGGTTGCCGCCGCTGCCGCGCAGGTCCACGGAGTCCGCCGCGCGCTCGCGCCGCGTCCAGTACCAGGTGCCGTCACCGCGGCGGCGCAGCAGACCGCGTTGTTCGAGTATCGGCAGCAGCGACGCCGTGGAGGGGCCGAACAGCTCCAGGTCGCTCTCGGTCAGCGGGAGTTCGGCGGCCGCGGCGCACAGGTGCGGCGCGAGGACGTGGGGGTTGTCGGGGTCGAGCACGGTGGCCTCGACCGGGGTGTCGAACAGTGCTTCGGGGTGGTGCACCAGGTACGTGTCCAGCGGGTCGTCGCGGGCGATCAGAACGGCCAGAGCGCCCTGCGCCTCCCGGCCGGCCCGGCCGGCCTGCTGCCACAGCGAGGCCCGGGTGCCGGGATAGCCCGCCATCAGGACGGCGTCGAGCCCGGAGACGTCGACACCGAGTTCGAGGGCGGAGGTGGAGGCGAGGCCGAGCAGTCGTCCGGAGTGCAGATCGCGCTCCAGTGCCCGGCGCTCCTCCGCGAGGTAGCCGCCGCGATAGGCCGCGACCCGGTCGGCCAGCGGTCGGCCGAGCTGGTCCTGGGTTTGGAGCGCGACCAGCTCCGCGGCCCGCCGCGAGCGGACGAAGACGACCGTCCTGGTGTCCGCCTCGACCAGGTCGGTGAGGAGGTGCGCGGCCTCGGCCGTCGCCGTCCGGCGGACGGGGGCCCCGTGCTCACCGACGTTCTCGGTCAGCGGCGGCTCCCAGAGTCCGAACACCAGCGGTCCGCGCGGGGAGCAGTCCTCGGTGACCGCCACGGCGGACAGGCCGGTCAGCCGCCGGGCGGTGGCGGCCGGATCGGCGGTGGTGGCGGAGGCGAGGAGGAAGGTGGGCGAGGAGCCGTACCGGGCACACAGTCGGCGCAGCCGTCGGAGGACCTGGGCGACGTGCGAACCGAAGACCCCGCGATACGTGTGGCACTCGTCCACGACGACGTACTTCAGCGTCTTCAGGAACGACGCCCAGCGGGGGTGGGCGGGCAGGATGCCCCGGTGCAGCATGTCCGGGTTGGTCAGTACGTACGAGGCGTACTGGCGGACCCACTCGCGCTCCTCGGGCGGAGTGTCGCCGTCGTAGAGGGCGGCCCGCACTCGCGCGGGGGCGAGTTCGGCGGCCCGGCGGCGCTGGTCGGCCGCCAGGGCCTTGGTGGGCGCCAGGTAGAGGGCGGTCGCGCCCCGCCCGTTCGGCGCCTCGGTGCCGGCCAGCAGGTCGCTGAGCACCGGGGCCAGATAGCCGAGCGACTTGCCCGAGGCGGTGCCTGTGGCGAGGACCACAGTTTGACCGGATTTGGCCAGATTCATCGCTTCCGCCTGATGGGCCCACGGCTCCACCACCCCCAGGGCCAGCGCGGCCGCCACGATCTCGGGCCGGACACTGTCGGGCCACGGCGCATGGCGGGCCTCGCGGGCGGGCAGATGCTCCGTATGGGTGAGTCGCTCCGCACGTCCCCGGACGGCGGAGAGAGTCGCGAGCAGTGCCTCGGGCGGGCGGTGACGGGGCAGCATGGGGACCCAGTGTGTCACCGGCGTGACGGAGAATCGTCGTAAGGCATCGTGCGGTCATGGTCACAGGTGGTTGAATGAGGCCGTGACGGCCACATGGCCGAGGGTCGCAACGCCGAGGCTCGCCGCATGCTGGATGGGCGTGCCCAGGCACTGACCACGCGGTGGCGGCCGCCAGGCCGAAGATCGCAATGACGTAGCAAGGCAAGGCGCTGGAGGTTCCGTGGACCTGTCCCTGTCGACCCGTACAGTCGGCGATCGCACGGTCGTCGAGGTTGGCGGCGAGATCGATGTGTACACCGCCCCGAAGCTGCGCGAGCAGCTGGTCGAGCTCGTCAACGACGGCAACTACCACTTGGTCGTCGACATGGAGGGCGTGGACTTCCTCGACTCGACCGGTCTCGGCGTCCTGGTGGGCGGTCTCAAGCGAGTGCGTGCCCACGAGGGTTCGCTGCGCCTGGTCTGCAACCAGGAGCGCATTCTGAAGATCTTCCGGATCACCGGTCTCACCAAGGTGTTCCCGATCCACACCTCGGTGGACGACGCGGTCGCCGCGACCGACTGATCTCACCTTTTTGGGGCGGGCGGGGCTCTCGTGGGCCCGCCCGCCCCGGCAAAGGGCCGGATCCGTCCGGCCCTCGGGGCTGGCTGTCCAGCCCGTGGTCGGAGAACCCCGAGGGGGAGACATGGCAACGGTCGAACTTCGATTCAGTGCACTTCCCGAGCACGTCCGCACAGCCCGGCTGGTGGCCGCGGCGGTGGCGAGACGCGCCGGGGTCGACGAGTCGGTGCTCGACGAGGTGCGCCTTGCCGTCGGCGAGGCGTGCTCCCGCGCGGTGGGCCTGCACCAGCGGGGCGGGGTGACGGGCGGTGCCGTCCGGGTCGCTCTGACCGATCAGGAGAAGCGTTTCCTCATCGAGGTCGAGGACGAGGCCGGTCCGGCGTTCGTGCCCGCCCCGGGTGTGGTGGACGACGCGGACGAGGACACCCTGGGCCTCGCGGTGATCACTGGTCTGGTCGAGGACCTTGAGGTCACCAACGGCGCTCGCGGTGGCCTGATCCGGATGAGCTGGCCGGTGTCGGTCGACGCCCTGGCGCTCTGAGCTCGCCGACGGGCCGTAGCCGAGGGTCCGAGGGCCCGTTACCGACGGCTCGCCCCTGAGGGCCCCTTCCCGGTGTTCGTGCCCGAGGGGCGCGCCTTTGACGTGCCTCCAAGTCGGTGCGCCCGCCTTCACCGTGCCGCCGTCGGCCTGGACACCTGGGCGGGCGACTTCGGCATCCCGCCCGCGTGCCGCCGGCGCGGTGGTGTCCGTCCCTTCGCCCGGCGGCCTCCCCTTCAGTCGTGGGGCCCGACCAATCGTGGGCCCGACCCGTCGCCCTTGCTGGCCGGTTTCTCCACGGTGGGCCGAGGGTCGAGCGGAACGTGCGGGGCCGCCGGAAGCCGTCCCTGAGCAGCCCGATCTCCTGGCCGGGTCTCGCACCCCGCGCCCTCCCGGTCCGGGATCCGGGGCGAGGGCGGCGCGTTCCACCACGCACCCAGAGTTGACAGATTGTTGAAATGGGCGGTTCCCTGCTCTGGGGCGCGGTCGGAGCGGATCTGTCGGAGATGAGGGAACACCCCATGCGGATGCGAATCCTTTGGCCGGCCGGGCAGGCCACGGCCACCCTGTTGCCGACACCCACCACCGAGGCGCTCTGGGAGGCACTGCCCATCAGCTCTGCGGCGAACACCTGGGGCGACGAGGTCTACTTCGGGACTCCGGTCAGCGTGCCCCTGGAGGACGACGCCCGGCAGGTGGTCGAACCCGGCACCGTGGCGTTCTGGACGGACGGTGACAGCCTGGCGCTGCCCTTCGGACCGACGCCGATCTCGCGGGCGGGCGAGTGCCGGCTGGCCGGGCCGTGCAATGTGCTGGGCGCCCTGGACGTGGACGCGAACGTGCTGCGCACGGTGCGTCCGGGCGACTCGATCCGGGTCGAGCGGGCCTGACCGGTTCCCGCGGCCCCGAGGGCGGAACCGGGGCGGCGGGGCCCGTGCGGGGCCGCCGTCGGTGCGGCCGGACCGGACGGGCGTGTAGGTTCGCCGTTCGACGACCGAAACCGAAAGGGCTCTCCCGGTGAACAAGCGACTGCTGGCCGTACCCGCGCTGGGCGCACTGCTCGCGTTCGGCGCCGTCGGGTGCGGCGGCGACAACAGTGCGCAGCTCAACGCCTGGGCGACGACCGTCTGTGACTCGGCGAAGGATCCCATCGCGCAGGCCCAGGCGGCGTTGGCGGACACCGCTCAGGTCAAGGAGGGCGAAGTCCCGGTCGACCTGCAGAAGCGGCTCTCCGCCGATGTCGCGCGGCTCGCCAAGACGAACCAGCAGATCGCCGAGGTCATCGACAAGGCCGGCGCTCCGAAGGTCGACAACGGCGCGGCCGTCCAGAAGGACGCGGTCGACGAGCTGAACAAGGCGGCCCAGGGGTACCTGGACGTGCAGAAGAAGCTGGACGCCCTGCCCAACGCCGACCAGGCGAAGTTCGCGGACGGGCTGCGCAGCGTCGGCGACCAGGTGCAGCAGTTGGCGACGCTCTCCACGCAGGCGCAGAGCAAGCTGCAGAGCGGCGACCTCGGCGCGGCGATGGCCAAGCAGCCGGGCTGCAAGCCCGGTGCGCCCGCCGCCGCGCCCACCGGAGCCTCCACGGGCGCTCCCGCCGGAGCTCCCGCCGGTGGGAGCCCGACCGCGTCGGACGCGACGGGACAGCCGGGTGCCGCGCCCTCCGCGTCGGCCACCCCCGCCGCGGGCTCTGCCGCTCCGGCCTCGTCCCCCGCGGCCTCGCCGAGCTGACCCGGGCTGACCCGGGCTGACCCGGGTCAGCCCGGCCGCCGTGCCTGCCGCCCGGCGGCCCCGCCCCGACGGGCCACTCGGCCCAACGGGGCCCCGCCCCGACGGGAGCGGCCGCGGGCGGCGTCACGGCGGGCCGTGACCCGGAGCCGCGAGACAATGGCGGGGTGACCAGTAGCCCCGTTCTCGACCCCACCCGCCTCGCCAAGTTCCGCGAAGCGCTGCTCGCCGCCTCGTACACCGCTGACGGCTGCCTCGACCTGCTCGGGCCCACCGGCTACGCCGCGTTGGCCCGCAGCGAGGCGGTGCCGGCGCTGCGCGCCACGCGCGGGGGCAGTCCGCTGGAGACCCTGGTGCGGCTCTTCCTCCTCCAGCAGCCCGTTCCGTACGCGGCCGCCGCGGCCGCGCTGCCCGTCGAGGACTGCCTCGCCGACGGCTGGCTGCGCGCCGACGGCGAGCTGGTGCGTGCCACCGTCGATGTCCGCCCGTACGCCAACGAGGTCGCCGGCCTGCCCAGTTCGGACTCCTGGGTGGTCTCCGACCTGGGGTGCGCGGTCGGCGGCGCGGGCGGTATCGGCTCGGGGGAGACCGCGCACGGCGTGGCGCGCCGGGAACTGGTGCTGGGGGTCGGTGGTGCGTCCACCACGCTGGCGAACATCGCCGTGCGGCGGCCCGTACGGGCGGCGCTCGACCTCGGGGCGGGCTCCGGGGTGCAGGCGCTGCACGCGGCGCGCCACGCCCAGCGGGTCACCGCGACCGACGTCAATCCCCGCGCCCTGCGGTTCACCGAGCTGACGCTGGCGCTGTCGGGCTTCGACACCGCCGACACGGCGGAGGGGAGCCTGTTCCAGCCGGTCGGTGACCGGAAGTTCGATCTGATCGTCTCCAACCCGCCGTTCGTGATCTCGCCCGGCAGCCGGTTCACCTACCGCGACGGGGGCATGGCGGGCGACGAGCTCTGCCGGAACCTGGTGCAGGGCGCCGCCGCCCACCTGGAGCCCGGCGGCTACTGCCAGCTGCTGGCGAACTGGCAGCACGTCAGGGGCGAGGACTGGCACGACCGGTTGGCGGGCTGGGTGGCGGGCACCGGCCTCGACGCGTGGGTCGTCCAGCGGGAGGTGCAGGACGTCGCCCAGTACGCCGAGTTGTGGCTGCGCGACGGCGGTGACCACCGCGGTCCGGGCGGCGACTACCAGGCCCGTTACGGCGAGTGGCTGGACGCCTTCGAGGCGGCGCGGGTGGAGGGGATCGGCTTCGGCTGGATCACCCTGCGGGCGGGCGGCGCGGACCGCCCGACCGTGCGGGTCGAGGAGTGGCCGCACCCGGTGGAGCAGCCGCTCGGCCCCCACATCGAGAGCTGGTTCGCCCGTCAGGACTTCCTCCGCACGCACGACGATGCCGGGCTGCTGGCCACCCGGTACGTGCTCTCCGACGAGGTCGTCCAGGAGCAGGTCGGCCCGCCCGGAGCGGAGGACCCGGAGCACGTGATCCTGCGCCACAACCGCGGCATGCGGCGGGCCACCAAGGTCGACACGGTGGGGGCCGGCTTCGTCGGGGCCTGCGACGGCACGCTGTCCGCGGGCGAGATCGTGGACGCCATCGCGCACCTGCTGGACGAGGACCGGGTCGTCCTGCGGGACCAGGTGCCGCAGTCGCTGCGGCTGCTGACCGAGCAGGGGTTCATCGAGCCGGCGGGTCTGCGGCAGGAGGACTGACGTCCGGCGGGGTCCAGGGGCGGGTCCGGCTGCCGGCGGCACTCGGCCGGCCCGCTCGGGTACTCGGCCCCGCCCCGTTCCGCCCCACTGCGCCGATTTCCGTTCACGTTCCCGTTCCCACAGGTTCGGCCCTCGTACGGCGGACGTCGGTCGGAAGTTGTCCCTGCGCTGCGACGCTCTGTCCACAGGTTGTGGACAACGGGCGTTGCGGGCCGGAGTCGTCGGTGGGCGGAGCTCCTGCCCGGCGGGGTGGGGAGGGGCGCGATGGAGGTACCCACGGGGATCGCGGCGGGGGTCGTGCTCGTTCTCTTCGGCGGCGCGTTGCTGATCTGGTGCGCCGCTGAAGTGCGCCTTCGGCGCCGGGTGCGCCGCCACGGGGTGCCGGCCTCGGCACGGGTGGTCGCGGACGAGGACCCGTACGGCACGCTGGACAGCGCCCCGCTGCTGGCCTTCGCCACCCTGCCCTCGGTCGGGGCGGCGGGCACGCCGGGTTCGGCGGTCTCCGCGGGCCGCGGTGAGGTGGTGCTGGCCCGGCCGCGGGGCCACACGCCGTTGCGGCGCCCGGCCCGGTACGGCGTGGGGGCGGACGTCCGGGTGGCCTACGACCCCCGGCGTCCGGCGCTGGTGGTGCTGGCCGCGGACGAGACGGGATCGACGCTGGTCGGCGACCTCCTCTGGCTGCTGCTGGGGGCGGGGAGCCTGGCGGGGGGCCTGGGCGTGCTGGCCTCCCTGGCCGCCCGCTGAGCCGGGGCGCGACCAGGGGGACCGCCGGCCGTCGGCCCGTCCGGCCGACGGTGGCCCGACCGTCCGGCGTCCGGCTCGGCGCGCGGGTCGGCCCGGCCGACGGATGGCCGGTGCGGGCGTGGCCGAGCCCGTCCCGTCCGGGGCCCGCGGCAGTCCCGCAGCCGGCCCGCGGGCGGCGGTCGGACGGCTGTCGTTCACGCGTCGACGATCATTGATATCGGGATGACAGATTCTGAAATCTGTTATTCCATCCTTCTTAAACCCGCCGAAGCACCCCCTCTGCGCGGCACGATCCTCCATCATCGGGTTACCGTTCGAGTGGCGTAGGTCGGCCTTGCCGGTGAAAAAGCGGGATCCGTCCGTTTGACAAGGGTGGCCGGGGTACGGTCACACTCCGCTGGTGGGGTCGTCGCGCAGCGGCAGCCCCGGACGGTGGTGAGGTCGGGCGGAGCGGCATCCGTACTGCCCGCGCCGACCAGCTCACGTAACGACCGGGAGAGAAGAGCGAAGGTGTCCCCGAGCAGCGAGACCGCGCGCAACGGCCAGCGACTCGTCATTGTCGAGTCGCCGGCCAAGGCGAAGACGATCAAGGGCTATCTCGGCCCCGGCTACATCGTCGAGGCGAGCGTCGGGCACATCCGCGACCTGCCCGGCACGGCCGCCGAGGTCCCCGACAAGTACACCGGCGAGGTGCGGCGCCTCGGCGTCGACGTCGACCACGACTTCGCGCCGATCTATGTGGTGAACGCGGACAAGAAGTCCCAGGTCACCAAGTTGAAGTCGTTGCTCGCCGAGTCCGACGAGCTCTACCTCGCCACCGATGAGGACCGCGAGGGCGAGGCCATCGCGTGGCACCTCCAGCAGGTCCTCAAGCCCAAGGTGCCGGTGCACCGGATGGTGTTCCACGAGATCACCAAGGCCGCCATCCAGGAGGCCGTCGCCAACCCGCGCGAGCTGAACCAGCGCCTGGTCGACGCCCAGGAGACCCGCCGCATCCTCGACCGCCTCTACGGCTACGAGGTGTCGCCGGTCCTCTGGAAGAAGGTCATGCCGAAGCTCTCGGCGGGCCGGGTCCAGTCCGTCGCGACCCGGCTGGTGGTCGAGCGCGAGCGTGAGCGGATCGCCTTCCGCACTGCCTCGTACTGGGACCTCACCGCGACCTTCGCCACCGGCCGCTCCGCCGCGGACGCCGCGAACCCGGAGAACTTCGGCGCCCGGCTCGCCACCGTCGACGGCCGGCGGATCGCCAGCGGACGTGACTTCGGCTCCGACGGGCAGATCAAGAGCGCCAACACCCTGCACCTGGACGAGCAGGCCGCCCGCGCGCTGGCCGCCGCCCTGGAGCAGACCGCGTTCAGCGTCCGCAGCGTCGAGTCCAAGCCCTACCGCCGCTCGCCGTACGCGCCGTTCCGCACCACCACGCTCCAGCAGGAGGCCAGCCGCAAGCTGGGCTTCGGCGCGAAGCGCACCATGCAGGTGGCCCAGAAGCTGTACGAGAACGGCTTCATCACCTACATGCGTACCGACTCCACCACGCTCTCGGACACGGCGATCGCCGCCGCCCGGGCCCAGGTGACGCAGCTCTACGGCGCGGACTACCTGCCGGACGCCCCGCGCACCTACGCCAGCAAGGTCAAGAACGCGCAGGAGGCGCACGAGGCGATCCGCCCCTCCGGCGACCGCTTCCGCACGCCCGCCGAGACCGGCCTCAGCAGTGACGAGTTCCGCCTGTACGAGCTGATCTGGATGCGCACCGTCGCCTCCCAGATGAAGGACGCGGTCGGGCAGTCGGTCACGGTGAAGGTCGGCGGCGCCTCGGCGGACGGCCGGGACGTCGAGTTCTCCGCCTCCGGCAAGATCATCACCTTCCACGGCTTCCTCAAGGCCTACGTCGAGGGCGCGGACGACCCGAACGCCGAGCTCGACGACCGCGAGCGCCGGCTGCCGCAGGTCACCCAGGGCGACCCGCTCTCCGCCGAGGCGCTGAACCCCGAGGGCCACTCGACCAAGCCGCCGGCCCGCTACACCGAGGCCTCGCTGGTCAAGGAGCTGGAGGACCGCGAGATCGGCCGGCCGTCGACGTACGCGTCGATCATCGACACGATCATCAACCGCAAGTACGTCTTCAAGAAGGGCACGGCGCTCGTCCCGTCGTTCCTCTCCTTCGCGGTGGTCAACCTGCTGGAGAAGCACTTCGGCCGGCTGGTCGACTACGACTTCACCGCGCGGATGGAGGACGACCTCGACCGGATCGCCGCCGGTGAGGCGAAGTCCGTGCCGTGGCTCAAGCGCTTCTACTTCGGCGTGGGCGAGGGCGAGGGCCATGTCGTCGGCGGGGCCGCCGAGGCCGGCAACGGCGACGGCGACCACCTCGGCGGTCTGAAGGAGCTGGTCACCGACCTGGGGGCGATCGACGCCCGCGAGATCAGCTCGTTCAAGATCAGCGACGACATCACGCTCCGGGTCGGCCGCTACGGCCCGTACGTGGAGAAGGCCTCGCAGGTCGAGGGCGAGCCCGGCCAGCGCGCCGACATCCCGGACGAGCTGCCGCCGGACGAGCTGACCGTCGAGCTGGCCGAGGAACTGCTGGCCAAGCCCAGCGGCGACTTCGAGCTGGGCACCGACCCGGTCAGCGGCAACCCGGTGGTGGCCAAGTCCGGCCGCTACGGCCCGTACGTCACCGAGATCCTGCCCGAGGGCACGCCGAAGACCGGCAAGAACGCCGTGAAGCCGCGCACCGCCTCGCTCTTCAAGACGATGTCGCTGGACACCATCACGCTGGAGGAGGCGCTCAAGCTGCTCTCCATCCCGCGGGTGGTGGGCACCGACCCCGAGGGCCAGGAGATCGCGGCGTACAACGGCAAGTTCGGGCCGTACCTCAAGCGCGGCACCGACTCGCGCTCGCTGACCAGCGAGGAGCAGATCCTCACGATCACCCTCGACGAGGCGCTGGCCATCTACGCCCAGCCCAAGCTGCGCGGCCGGGCCGCCGCCGCCCCGCCGCTGAAGGAGCTGGGCACCGACCCGGTGAGCGAGCGTCCGGTGGTGGTCAAGGACGGCCGCTTCGGCCCGTACGTGACCGACGGCGAGACGAACGCGACCCTGCGCAAGGACGACGAGGTCGAGACGATCACGCCGGAGCGCGGGTACGAGCTGCTCGCCGAGAAGCGGGCCCGCGGCCCGGTGAAGAAGGTCGCCAAGAAGGCGCCGGCCAAGAAGGCCGCGACCACCAAGACGGCGGCCAAGAAGACCACCACGGCCAAGAAGGCGACCGCCAAGAAGACGGTCGCCACGAAGACCGCCACCGCCACCAAGACGGCCGCCAAGAAGGTCGCGGCGAAGAAGACCGGCAGCTCCGACGAGGGCTGACCTGCCGACAGCCGCCGCGGGCCCGCCCCTCCCACCGGAGGTGCGGGCCCGCGGTCCGTCCCCGAAGCGTCACAACCGTGCAATGAGCGGCATCCGGAGGCCCACTCCCTCCTTTTGCGGTCACCGCAGACCGCTACGCTGACGGTATGACGAGCGAGGAGCAGCCCCCCACAGGCGCCGCCGTGGCGGCGCAGGCCGCCACCCCAGACCTCCCGGAGGTCACCCCGGCCGGGAGCGCCGGCGAACGGGCCCGCGCACTGCTCCGCCTGCGCCCCTACCGCAGGCTCTGGACGACCCAGCTGATCGGCGGCACCGCCGACCGGCTCGGCCTGCTCGTCCTGCTGGCGCTGACCGTGATCGCCGGCGCGCTCGGGCAGCAGTTCGGAGACCTGCCGCGCAGCCTGGCGTTCGCCGTGGCCGCCGTGTTCGTGGCCCGGCTGGCCGCCACCCTGCTGTTCGGCGCCGCGCTGCTCGGCCCGCTGCACCAACTGGTCGGCAGCAGGCTGGACCGCCGCTGGGCGCTGCTGGGCGCCGACGTGCTGCGCGCCGTCCTGATCGGCATCGCGCCCTGGTGGGTGATCTGGTTCCCCGCCACGGCCGCCAAGCCCACCACCGGCACCGCGACGTACGCGCTGCTGGCCACCGTCTTCGTCACCGGCGCCGCCGAGCGGATCTGGGCCGTCACCAAGGACGCCGCCGCCCCCGCGCTGCTGCCGCCCGTGAACCCGCACGCCCCGTACGCCCAGCAGCGTCCGTCCGCGGCGAACCTGGAGACCGTGCGCTCGCTGGACCTGCGCACCGGCTGGGCCACCGTGCCGCTCGCGGCCGCCGCGCTGATCGTCCTCACCCTCCTCAACAACGTCTTCGCGGCGCTCGGCTCGGACTGGCTGCGCAGCAACCAGCTCACCTGCGCGGCGCTGGGCGCCACCGCCCTGTTCGTCACCTCGACCGCCCTGACGTACCTGCAGGACCTGCCCTCCGGGCCGGTCGCCACCGCCCCGCGCTCGCCGCTGCAGGGGCTGCGCGCCCCGACCGACGCCACGCCCGGCCCCGCATTGCGCAAGGGTCGTACCGGATCGGCCCCCTACTTCACCTTCGCGGTGGCCGCCGCCCACGCCTCGCTGGCCGGTGTCGCCTCGCTCGCCCTGCTGACCGCCGTCGAGCACCGGGCCGGTCCGATCGGCTACGGCCTGGTGGTGCTCGCCGCCACCGGCGCACCGGCGCTCGGCATCCGCCTCACCCGGGCCACCCTGCCCGCCCTCTCGCGCCGCCGCCTGCTGGCGCTGGCCCTGCTGGCCGAGGGCGTCGCGCTGATCCTGGCCGGCCTGGTGCTGGACTTCGTGCTGGTCGTCCTGCTGACCGCGCTGGCCGGACTGGCCGCCGGCATCGTGGTCTCGGCCGGCCGCGGCCTGCTCGCCCAGGAGGTCGAGGAGGCCCGGCTGCCCAGGGTCACCGACCACCTCCACGCGGTGCTGCGGGTTGTGGTGGCCGTGGCGCTGGTCGCCGTGCCGCTGATCGCCGCCGCGTACGGCAACGTGGTCGTCGGCGACGCCAAGCCGGGCGGTTTCACCTTCATCCACGGCGGTGCGGCGCTCGCCGTCGGCACCACCGGACTGCTCACCCTGGTGCTGGCCGCGGTCGTGCTGCTGAGGACGGACGACCGGCGCGGCACCGCCCCCTTCGTCCGGGACCTCCTCGACGCCGTCCGCGGCACCACCGGCCCGGCCCCGCACCGCACCTCGGGCACCGGATTCTTCGTCGCCCTGGAGGGTGGCGACGGCGCCGGCAAGTCCACCCAGGCGAACGCCCTGGCGGAGTGGATCCGCAGCAAGGGCCACGAGGTGGTGCTGACCCGGGAGCCCGGCGGCAGCCCGGTCGGCCAGCGGCTGCGCGGTCTCGTCCTGGACGTCGGCAACACCGGGCTCTCGCACCGGGCGGAGGCGCTGATCTACGCGGCCGACCGCGCGGAGCACGTCGAGAACGTGATCCGGCCCGCACTGGAGCGCGGCGCCGTCGTCATCACCGACCGCTACATGGACTCCTCGATCGCCTACCAGGGCGCCGGGCGCGACCTGGCCGCGACCGAGGTGGCCCGGATCTCCCGCTGGGCGACCGGCGGGCTCGTCCCCGACCTCACCGTCGTGCTGGACGTGGACCCGGACGCCGCCCGCGACCGCTTCACCGAGGCGCTGGACCGCCTGGAGTCCGAGCCCACCGAGTTCCACCAGCGGGTCCGCTCCGGCTTCCTGGCCCTGGCCGCCGCCGACCCGGCCCGCTACCTGGTGGTGGACGGCGCCCAGCAGCCCGGCCTCGTCACCACCGCGATCCGCCACCGGCTCGACCGCGAGCTGCCGCTCTCCCACCAGGAGCGCGCCGCCCGGGTCGAGCAGGAGCGGCTGGCCCGGGAGGAGGCCGCCCGCCGCGCCGCCGAGGAGGCCCGGCTCAAGGCCGAGGCCGAGGCCGCCGAGCGCAAGCGCCTGGAACTGCTGGAGCAGCTGCGGGCCGAGCAGGCCGAGAAGGACCGCCTGGCCAAGGAGGAGGCCGACCGGATCGCCGCGGAGGCGGCCCGCAAGGCCGCCGAGGAGGCCCGCGTCAGGGCCGAGCAGGAGGCCCGCGAGCGGGCCGAGGAGCAGGCGCGACTGCGGGCCGCCGAGGAGGTCAGGCTGGCCGCGGAGGCTGCCGAAAGCGAGCGCCGGCAGGCCGAGGCCGCCGCCCAGGCCGAGCTCCAGCGCCAGCGCGAGCTGCAGCGCGCCGAGCAGCGCCGCCGGGCCGAGGAGGCCCTGCAGCGCGCGGAGGAGGCCCGGCTGGCCGAGGCCGCCGCTGCCGTGCCCGCGGACGTGACGGCGGAGCTGCCCCAGGTCGGCGCCGCCGACGTCACGCAGGAGATCTCCGAGCGGGACCGGCAGGCGGCGGTCCGCGCCGCCGCGGAGGCCGCCGAGGCCGAGCGCGCGCGGAAGGCCGCCCGCCCGGGCCCCGCCGCCCCGGCCGACGAGACCGCGGTGCTGCCGCGGGTGCCCGGCGCCGACGGAGCGGCCGACACCTCCCGTACGACCGGCGCCGAGGACAGGTCGGGGGCGCCGTCCGCGGCCGCGGACCGCACCTCGGTGCTGCCGCGGGTCGGGTCGGGCGCGACCTCCGACCGCACCCGGGAGCTGCCGCTGGTGGCGGACCCGGCGGACACCGTCGCCGAGGAGCCGCCCGCCGCGTCCCGGCCCCGGCCGTCCTGGGCCGAGGAGACCCCGATGGACGACCTCCCGAGCCTGACCGACACCCTGCTCGGCTCCCGCGAGGAGTGGGCGCAGTGGCAGCAGCCCGGCCCGGACGAGGACGAGGACGGCAAGGGCAAGGGCCGCAAGCGGCGCCGCTGACGGATCGCGGGTGGCGTGAGGACGTGCGCGTGGCGTCGGTTCCACGGTGCGACGGGTGGTGCCCCGGTCCGGGGCACCACCCGCTGTCGTCGCGGACACGTATGCTCGACCGCGAGCGGAGCCCGGCAGGGCGAAGCCGTACGGACAAGAGGGTTGAGGAGCGCCGGTGGCCGTCTGGGACGACCTGGTGGGCCAGGAGCGGGTGGTCGAGCAGCTGACCGCCGCTGCCGCGGCGGCCCGGGCGACCGTCCTCGCCGGGCGCGGCGCCGACCGGGCGGCGGGCACCAACGCCTCCTCGATGACGCACGCCTGGCTGTTCACCGGCCCGCCCGGGGCCGGTCAGACGACCGCGGCCCGCGCCTTCGCCGCCGCCCTGCAGTGCACCAGCCCCGACCTCGAACTCGGCGGCACCCCCGGCTGCGGGTTCTGCGACGGCTGCCACACCGTGATGGCCGGCAGCCACGCCGACGTGAAGTTCGTCCGCACCGACGGGCTGTCGATCAGCGTCAAGGACATGCGCGACCTGGTGCTTCGCGCCTCCAGCTACCCGACCGGCGGGCGCTGGTCGGTGATCATGATCGATGCCGCCCACCGGCTCACCGAGGCGGCGGCCAACGCCCTGCTGAAGGCCGTCGAGGAGCCCTCGCCGCGGACCGTCTGGCTGCTCTGCGCCCCCTCCGTCCAGGACGTGCTGCCCACCATCCGCTCGCGCGCGCGCCTGCTGGTGCTGCGCACGCCCGCCGCCGAGGCGGTCGCCGACATGCTGGTCCGCCGGGACGGGGTCGAGCCCGCGACGGCCCGGATGGCCGCCCTGGCCGGGCAGGGTGACGTGGAGCGGTCCCACCGGCTGGCGGTGGACGAGCAGGCCCGCACCCGCCGCGCCGACGTGCTGCGGATCCCGCTGGAGGTCGCCGACATCGGCGGCTGCCTGAGCGCCGCCCAGCGGCTGGTGGACACCGCGAAGGCCGACGCCGACGCCTTGGCCGAGACGCAGGACGCCCGCGAGACCGACGACCTCAAGGCGGCGTACGGCGCGGCGGAGGGCTCGAAGGCCCCGCGCGGCATGGCCGGGGCCGTGAAGGAGCTGGAGAAGCGCCAGAAGAGCAGGGCCACCCGGACGCGCCGGGAGACCCTGGGGGTGGCCCTGCTCGACCTGCTGGGCTTCTACCGGGACGTCCTCGCGCTCCAGCTCGGCTCGACCGGCGCGCTGGCCAACGAGGACCAGCGGTCGGCGCTCTCCCGGGTGGCCTCGGCCGGTCCGCCGGAGGGCACGCTGCGGCGGATCGAGGCGGTGCTGGCCTGCCGCCGGGCACTGGACCGCAACGTCGACCCGCTGCTGGCGGTGGAGGCGATGACCGTCGCCCTGCGGGCGGGCTGAGCCCGCCGGGGCGCCGTCCGGTCCGCACCTCCGGGGCCCCGCTCGGCCCGGCGCCGCACGGCCCTTCGCCTGCCCGCCGTAGCGCCGGGTCCCCCTTTCGAGTGAACGTCCGCACTCGCCCGGAACGCTCGCGTGCGCCGGGCCGATCGTCTTGCACCCTGTGGACCCAGTACACCGTGGCCGTCCGGCGGAGCTGGTCGCCCAGGCCGCCGCGGCCTCCGCTACCGGTCCTCCGGTCATCCCGAGGTGGTGCGTCCCATGCTCCGTCCGCTCCTCGTCGTCCTCCTGCTCGCCGCCGCGGCCTGCGGTGCCTGGCTGGCCCGCGACGCGCTGGCGCGCTGGCGGGACCTGCGCTCCGCGCAGACCTACGAGCTGACCGGGGAGCAGCGGCCGGTGCTGCTGCGGGCCGCGGGCGCGGTGCTCTGCGCGGTCTGCGTCGTCGCGTCGGCCGTGCCGCTGGTGCTCGGCTCGCTCGGGGGGAGCGGCGCCGGCAGCGGGCTCGCCCTGGAGGACACCCGCACGGGCACCGCACCCAAACCGGCGGCCCCGCCGCCCGGCGAGGCCGCCGCCCCGGCCCAGGCGGCGCCGGCGCCGGCTCCGGTGGTCACCCGCTTCGAGAGCATCGGGCACCCGGCCGGCGGGGACCTCCAGGAGGCCTCGGTCGCCGGCCGGGACGGGCATCCGCACAAGGTCCGGGTCTGGCTCCCGGCCGAGTACGCCAAGGACCCGAACGCCCGCTTCCCGGTGATCGTCCTGCACGGCGCCACCCCCCGGAAGACCGCCGACACCGAGGTGCCGGACGTGTTCGACGGCATCGCCTCCGCCGTCCAGACCGGCCGCTCCCGCCCCTTCGTGGTGGTCGTCCCGGAGGCCCCCTCCGGCACCGAGCGCCCCTGCGACCTGGTCGCCGCGGCTCCGCAGGCCGTCGCCGACGACGCCGCGCTGCGCACCGCCGTGGCCGCCGCCTTCCGGACGGCCCCGGCCGGGCCGGCGGGCTGGGGGGTGCTCGGCGTCGAGGGCGGCGCGCCGTGCGCGGCGGCGGCCGGCCTGTCCCGCCCCGACCTGTACGGTGCCGCCGCCGCGGTCTCCGGCCGCTACGACACGGCGGCGCTGGCCAGGACGGGTGCCGAGGCCCCGGCGGCCGACGCCCCCCGTCTGCTGCTGGCCGCCGCCAAGGCCGACGCACCCGGCCTCGACGGCCTGCGCAAGCTCCAGGCGGCCCTGAAGGCCGGCACCGGCCAGGCGGCCCGCGCCGATGTCCGGACCTCGGAGATCGTGCAGGACTACACCCCGGCGCTGGAGCGGTTGCGGCTGGTGCGGGTCGCGGTCCAGTACCTCGCGGAGACGCTCGCCAAGCCGTCCTGAGCGGCGCGGGCGGCCCGGCGCACTACGCTTGATCCACGCCGCGCAGGTGGCGGCGGGCTGTACCACGGGCGCCCCGAACACCACGGCACACGGACGGACAGGCACGGCGGTCTCGACGGTCACTCCAGCCACTGGAATCACCACGGGACCCTTTTGCCACCCCCGGACCGTTGTGCACCACAGGACCACCACAGGACCACCGCAGGACCACCACGGCACCCGAGTACGCGAGTACCCGGGTGCCGTGCCGCACCCGGGCCGGCCCGGGCCCCGGGCGCGGATCCACGACCGGCCGAACCGGACACACCAGCACACCAGCACACCAGCACCTGAGGGGAACCCCGCCGATGCGCGCAGTCCAGCCGGCCGGAGCGCCGACCGCAGCACCGACCCGAACCCGGGCGGGTGCGCGGCTGCGTACGGCCGCCGTGCTGGTGGCGGCCACCGGGCTGCTGCTGGGCGGCTGCTCGTCGCCGGGCGGCGACCCCGGTCCGGCATCCCCGCCCGCATCCCCGCCGCCGTCCTCCTCGGGGGCGCCGACGCAGGCCGCCCCGGGTGCGGCGGCTCCGGCCGGACCGACCCCGCTGCAGGCGCTGCCGCCCGAGATCCCGACGGCGCTGGCCGGCTACTACGCGCAGAAGCTGGACTGGAAGTCCTGCGACGAGCGCTTCGAGTGCGCCACCTTCAAGGTGCCGCTGGACTACGCCGCGCCGACGGGCGGCGACATCTCGCTCACCGCGGCCCGCCGCCCCTCCGACGGCACCGCGAAGCGGATCGGTTCGCTGTTGCTCAACCCCGGCGGGCCCGGCGGCTCGGCGATCGAGTACATGGAGGCCGCCGTCGCCGGCTACGACGCGGGCGTGCTCGGCGCCTACGACCTGGTCGGCCTCGACCCGCGCGGGGTCGGCCGCAGCAGCCCGGTCACCTGTCTGAGCGGTGAGCGGATGGACGCGTACACCGCCGTCGACATCACGCCGGACGACCAGGCCGAGACGGACGCCCTGGTCGCGTCCGACAAGGAGTTCGCCGAGGCGTGCAAGCAGAACTCCGGAGCCCTGCTCGGCCATGTCGGCACCGTCGAGGCGGCCCGCGACATGGACGTCCTGCGCGCCCTGCTCGGGGACGACCGGCTGTACTACGTGGGCAAGTCCTACGGCACCTACCTCGGGGCCACCTACGCCGGCCTCTTCCCCTCCCGGGTCGGCCGGCTGGTGCTCGACGGGGCGATGGACCCCTCGCTCGACTCGGTCACCGGCAACCGCACCCAGGCGGGCGGCTTCGAGACCGCCTGGGCGGCCTTCGCGAAGGACTGCGTCAAGCGCGACGGCTGCCCCGTCGGCAAGGACGAGCAGCAGGCGGGCGGGCAGCTCGACGCGCTGTTCAAGTCGATCGACGCCAATGCGCTGGCCACCGACTCGGGCCGCCGCCTGACCGAGTCCCAGGCCACCACGGGGGTGATCGAGGCGATGTACGCGGAGTTCCTCTGGCCGAACCTGCGCAGCGCGCTGACGGACGCCAAGGCGGGTGACGGCACCGGCCTGCTGGAACTCTCCGACTCGTACTACAACCGCGGCGAGGACGGCTCGTACCCCAACCTGATGTTCGCCAACATGGCCGTGAACTGCCTCGACCTCCCGGCGCCCTTCGCCAGCCCGGCGGACGTCCGGCAGGCGGTGCCGGACTTCGAGCAGTCCTCCCCGCACTTCGGCCGGGACATGGCCTGGATGGCGCTGGCCTGCGGATACTGGCCGGTCGCCGCCACCGGCGCGCCGCACACCGTCCGCGCGGCCGGCGCCGACCCGATCGTGGTGGTCGGCACCACCCGCGACCCGGCGACCCCGTACGCGTGGGCGCAGTCGCTGGAGGGGCAGCTGGAGTCGGGCCGGCTGATCACCTACGAGGGTGACGGGCACACGGCGTACGGGCGGCACAACACCTGCGTGGACGGCGCCGTGAACCGCTACCTGCTGACCGGCCAGGCTCCGGACGAGGGCCTGCACTGCACGAAGTGATTCGTGCTTCAACAGTCCGCCTGCGGCCAGGTACGATGACTCGCCCGTTTCCGCGTCCGCAGCCCGGACGCCGGCTGTCCCGTGCCTGCAGGAGGAGCGCCCCGTGCTCGGAGTCAACGACCTGGCGACCTACGTCCTCGGGGCCCTGGTCATCGTGCTGCTGCCCGGCCCGAACTCGCTGTACGTCCTGTCGGTCGCCGCCCGCCGGGGCGTGCGCACCGGCTACCGCGCCGCCCTCGGCGTCTTCGTCGGCGACTTCACCCTGATCAGCCTGACCTCGCTCGGCGCGGCCTCCCTGCTGAAGGCCAACCCGGCGGTCTTCCTGGTGGTGAAGTTCGGCGGCGCCGCCTACCTGCTCTGGATCGGCCTCGGCATGCTGCGGGCCGCCCGCCAGCTCTGGCGCGAGCACCGGTCGGCCGCCGGGGCCGCCCCGGACGCCGGGCCGGCGGAGACGACCGCCACCGAGGAGAACCCCTTCCGCCGGGCGCTGGTGATCAGCCTGCTGAACCCGAAGGCGATCCTCTTCCTGCTCTCCTTCTTCACCCAGTTCGTCGACCCCTCGTACGGGCAGCCGGCCCTCTCCTTCGCCCTCCTCGGCGGGATCCTGCAGGGCTTCAGCCTCCTGTACCTCTCCCTGCTGATCTTCGCGGGCACCACCCTGGCCGCCGCCTTCCGCCGCCGCAGGCGCCTCTCCGCCGGTCTGACCAGCGGCGTCGCCGTCCTCTTCGCCGGCTTCGCCGCCAAGCTCGCCGTCTCCTCCGCCTGACCCGCCCACCCGCTCCCTCCGGAGCCCGCTCGAACAGAGCTCCGGAGGGCCGGTGCGGACCACCCCCCGAAACTGTGTAGACTTGCCCGCGTTGCCGACGCAATGATTGCCCTCCGGGGCAGCAGAGCCCGGCGGCGCCGCTTTAGCTCAGTTGGCCAGAGCAACGCACTCGTAATGCGTAGGTCTCGGGTTCGAATCCCGAAAGCGGCTCTGCGAAACCCCAGGACTCACTCGCCGTGACCTGGGGTTTTGTGTTTCCCGGGCCCGGCGGTGCCAGGTCCGGACGACCTTTCCAGTCGCCCTGGCCGACCTCCCCACAGTGCCGCGCCCGTAACCGAGGCTGCGGCTGCCGACGCTACCTGTGTTCAGCGGGTCGCCATCCGCGTGGACGAGTGCCCGAGGATCTCCGTCCCCACGCGCGATTCACGTCGCTCTCGAAACCGGCCGGCCCGGGGGCTCGACGGCCTGGCGCGCTGGCCGGCCCACCTGCCGGCCACGTGGGGTCCGGGAAGGGGCGTCAGAAGTGGCGTTTGGACCGCGACCGGGAAGTGGCGTTGCTAAGGTCGAGTCATCACCATGCGGAGGGGTGCTCACCACCACCCGTCCGAACTTGCTGAGTGGATTCGCGACCGGGCCTCGATCTGGACGTGCCGGGCCACGCAGAGGCCCCCCGCCAATCGCTGTGGCGGGGGGCCGTTCTGCTGCCCGACTGTGCCAGCCCGGGGGTGCACGGTAGCGACGGCTAGGCCACGATCACGCTCACCACAAGCGTGACGAGGCTCAGCAGGACCGGCAGGCTGTACTTGTACCGCCTGCACCATCGGTCGAACGCTTCCCATGCCCTGGTCGCCATGCTCGGCCCCTTCCACAGTGGCCCCGGACGTTCCGGGGGCGCGGCGGGTGGAGAGCCGGGCCGCTGATCGGCGACAGCAGGAACGCTACGCGACGGCCTGTGATCGCGGCAACGTACGGATGGTCAGAACTGCCTGCCAAAGGCACATCTGGGCCCGAATGAAGAAGAACCATCCGAACGGGCCAGCGGCCCATAGTCCAGATGGTGCGGCCCAATCCCCCCGCGGTGCCACAGCGCAGCGGCGATGGACCTGAAACACGCGGGGTGGCAGCTTCTGGACCCGACCCTGGCCGGTCGAGCGCGTCGGCTCCGGGCAGTGCCGAAGGTCCGTGCCCGGGTGAGGGCGGCGGGGTCATGAACAGGTCGAACCGTACGGATGTCTCCGCTGCCCAACTCGGCGGTGATGCAAGATCATTGGGCGCGTCCGGCCCGGGCGGACGGGTGGCTCCGCGGCCCGGCAGGAATTCCCGTGATACCCGGAAAGTGACCGGCGACGCGCGGTAGCGTCGGTCAGCATCCGGGCGCCGACCGAACGCGGGTCACCTGCCCGGGATCGGTGTCACCGGGCCCGCGAGCGATGCGGGCGGGAGGGGGAGAGATGGGCGGCTCGAACGGTACGGGGGAGGAATGGCTGGACCTGGCGGACGCGATCACGCTGCTGCGCGGCCAGGTCGCCGAGGCCCGGGACCGGCTCAACCGGAACGGCGCACGTGAGTCCGGGGTGCTGTTCAACCTGGGGGAGATCACGCTGGAGCTCGGGATGGAACTGACCCGTACGAAGGGCGGGGACGGGAGTCTGCGCTTCGGCGTCGCCGGGTTCGGGGGCAAGTACGAGAAGGCCAACAAGGCCACGCACAAGGTGACGGTGCGCTTGGAGGCGCACCAGATCGGCGGCGGCTCCGTCGAGGTCAGCAGCCGCGACGACTAGTAGCTGCCGGCGGCGGGGGCCGCCCGGCACGGCACTCGGGAGCAGGGGGGAACGTGGACTTCGACCGCGAGCTTGTGGAGCTGGAGCGCATTGTTCAGGTCCGCCATCACAGGCCGGGGGAGGATGGGGCGGACTTCGGTACGGGTTTTCTGGTGGCGCCTCGGCTGGTCCTGACCGCCGCACACGTCTTCCGGGACGGTGCCGGGCCGGCCCCCGGGGATGCGACGGTGTCCCGGCCCCGGCCGGCGCTGCCCGGTGAGCAGGGCGACGGGCAGGCGTTCGGCCCGGAGTTCGCGGCCACGGTGCTCTGGCAGCGCTACGACGAGTTCGTCGACGCGGCCCTCGTCGAGATCGACGAGGGCAACCACTGGCAGCCCCCGGAATCCCTGGAGGACATCGGCACCCGCCCGCCGCAGCGCTGGGGCCACCTCATCGGGTCCGCTCCGTACGGCGTGGTCGTACCGGGTTTCCCCCGCATGCAGAAGCAGGCCAAGGCGAAGGGTGGCCGGTGGATCGACGAGCAGGTCATCGGCACGGTGAACCCGGGGAACGGCTCCCTCGCCCACCGCTACGAGATCTCCAGTCAGATGGGGATCCCCGCAGTCGAAGTGCAGCTCGGGAACGGCACGGTGTGGTCGGGCCTGTCCGGGGCCGCCGTCCTCGCGGGTCCGTTCCTGTGCGGAGTCATCAGGGAGGACCGCCGGGCCACCGGGGGCACCCGACTGACGGCGACACAGGTCGCGCACCTCGTCGCGGACGAGGAGTTCCGTCAGTACGTCGAGAAGCACAGCGGCTGGGAGCCGGTCCTCGAACCCGTCGAACCCGCCCATCTCCTCATCCCCGCGGTCCACGAACGCCGGGTGGCATCCCCTGCCGCCCTCCTGCGGGCCGACGTCGAGGCGGTGGCGTTCCACGGGCGGGACTCCGAGCTGGCGGAGCTGACGGCGTGGTGCACCGAGGGCCCGGCCGCCCTCTCCGCGCGTGTCCTCACCGGCCCCGGTGGTCAGGGCAAGACCCGCCTCGCCCGGCAACTGACCACGCGTCTCGGACAGGCCGGCTGGGTCACCGGCCACCTGCGCCCCGATCTCACCGACAGCCCCGACCAGACGGTGACCGATTTCGGCGCTCTGGCCACTGCTCTGCCGATGCTGCTGGTGGTGGACTACGCCGAGACCCGCCCGTATCTGGTGCGGCGGCTGGTGGCGCAGCTCCTCCAGGGGCGTCATCGGGTCCGGCTGCTGCTGCTCGCCCGGGCCGACGGCGACTGGCTCACCGACTCACTGAGCGCCGCGCACGCCACCCGGATGGTCCTGAACACGGCGGCGGTCATCGAACTCGCCCCCCTCATGCCCCGCGGGCGGCCGGCGCACGACCGGTTGGAGGCGTTCCGGAGCTCGGCGCGCGACCTGGCCCGTCTCCTGCCCGCGGTCGCGTCCCTGCCCGCGCACGCGTGGTCCCCGCTCGCCGACTCCCTGGTGCCGGTCGACGATCTGAACGACTCCCGCTACGAGAACGTCCTCACCCTGCAGATGACCGCCCTGACCGCGCTCCTGCAGCAGGGGCCCACCCCGGTCCATGCCGACCGCGGTGCGCCGGCCGAGAAGGTCCTGCTGCTGCACGAGGAACGCTTCTGGCTCGACAGCGCCAATGCGCCGGCGTTCGGGCTGGGGATGAACGGCGAGACGGTGAAACACCTGGTCGCGGTGGCGGCCCTGTGCGGAGCCGAGGACGAGGACGAGGCCCTCGGGGTCGTCGGGACGGTGACCGGGCTCCCGGCCGAGCGGAGCCTGGCCGCCGTGCGGTGGCTCTCCCTCCTGTACCCGTCCGGGCCGGACGGGTACTGGGGCTCCCTCCAGCCCGACCGGGTCGCGGAGTTCCACGCCGCGGAGATGCTCATCAGGAAGAGCATCCGGCTCCCGGCCCTGCTGTCCGCCGCCTCGCCCGGTCAGCAGGCCCAGGTCGTCACCGTGCTCGCCCGCTCGGCCGTCGCCCACTACAACAACCGCCGCACCGCCGGCAGCGAGGCGGTGCTGAAGGCCCTGGACGCCGCACTGGAGGCGGCGCCCCTCCACTACGAGGCCCTGCGCCCCGCCGCGGTCGCCCTGGGCAATCCCTCTCGGATCATCCGGCCGCTCGGCATGAAGCTCATCCGGGACCGGCTGGACGTGCTCCGCCAGAGGGCGGCGGACGACCCCGCGACCCACGAGGCCCTGCTGGGGAGGGTGCTCTCCAGTTTCGCCGGTTACCTGGCCGAGGCCGGGGACCGTACCGGGGCCGCGGCCGAGGAGCGTCGGGCGATCGAGATCCACCGACGCCACGCGGCGCAGGATCCCGAGGCCCGGGACGGGCTCGCCAGGTCCCTCTCGAACCTGGGCTTCTACCTGTCGGAGCTGGGGCGGTGGGACGAGGCCCTGGCGGCGGGGGAGGAGTCGGTGGTGGTCTGCCGCGACATCGCGAGCACGAACGCCGCGTTCGACGAGTCCGTCCTCGCGGTGGCGCTCTCGAACCTCAGCATCCGTCGGTCCGAGACCGGTCGGCACGGCCCGGCCCTCGAAGCCGCGGAAGAGGCGGCGGAGATCCAACAGCGCCTGGCCGGGCAGGACCAGGCCGCCCATGAGCGCGGCCTCGCCAGATCACTCTCCAACATGGGCGTCCGGCTGTCGGAGAACGGGCGGTGGACGGAGGCCCTGGCGGCGGAGGAGAGGGCGGCGGAGGTCATGCGCCGGCGCGCGGCCATCGACCCCGCCGCCTGCGAAGCGGAGTACGCCGACTCGCTCTTCAACCTGGGTGTCCGATTCTCCGACGTCGGGAGGTGGCAGGAGGCACTGGCCGCGGAGCAGACCGCCGTCGACATCTACCGGAGGCTCGCGGCCGACAATCCGGCCCGCCACGAGCCCGATCTCGCCGGCACCCTGGGCAATCTCGCGAACTTCCTCTCCGAGGCCGGACTGCCCGAGAAGGCGCTCGCGGCGGTCGAGGAGGCGGTCCGGCTGCGCCGGCGGCTGGCCGAGGAGTACCCCGCCGTCCATGAGCCGGACCTGGCCGCCGCACTGCAGAACCTCGGCAACCACCTGTCCACCGCAGGCGATTCGGCGCGGGCGCTGTCGGTGACGGAGGAGGCTGTGGAGATCCGCCGGCGCCACGCGGAGCAGAACCCCGACGTCCACCGGCCCGACCACGCCGCCGCGCTGTTCTGCCTCGGTGTCCACCTGCGCGCGGCGGGACGGCGGGAGGACGGCGTCAGGGCGGTGGAGCAGGCGCTGGAGATCTACCGGGGCCTGCGGCCCGGTGCGGCCCGCCCCCACCAACTCGCGCTCACCCTGGTGCACCTGGTCGGCGCCCTGCCCTCCGTCGGCCGCAACGACGAGACCCTCGCCCTGGCCCGGGAGGCCGAGGCGGTCTACCGGCAGCTGGGGGACAACCCGGCGTTGGACCCCGCGCGTGCGGGTCTGCTCGTCGGCCTGGCGGACCGTGCCGCGGAGGCGGGGGACAGGGAGGGTGCCCTCGAAGCCGGCGAGCAGGCACTGGAGGTCTACCGACGACTGTCGGCGGACCGTCCGGACGCCTTCGAGGGCATGCTCGCCGTTGCCCTCTCGGCCCAGGGCGTGCGCCTTTCGGAGGCGGGACGCCACGAGGAGGCACTCGTCGCCACGGAGGAGGCGGTGGCCCTCTGCCGGCGACGGGCTGCGCAGGACTCCGCTGCCGCGGTCCGACCCGAACTCGCGCTCGCGCTCGGCGGGCTGGTCGGGCTCCTGGAGGCGGCGGGAAGGACCGAGGACGTCCTGCCCGTCGCGGAGGAGGCGGTGGAGACTTCCCGGAGGGTGGCGGAGGCCGATCCGGTCGGCTCCGAGCACCTGCTCGCACTGGCGTTGAACAACCTGGCCCGCTGCCTCGTACCGCACTCCGAGCGGTGGCCGGAAGGCCGGGCCGCCGTGGACGAGGCGGTGGAGGTCTTCCGGCGGGTGGCGACCCGGGACCCGGGAACGTTCGAGCAGTACCTCGCTCTGCCTCTTGCAGCGGCGCTCTGGCTCGCGGCGGAGTACCACAAGGAGGAGCAGGACCTCACCGGTGCACTGGAGCTGTTGTCCGAGTCGGAGCAGCGCTACGAGGTGCTCGTCCGCAGGCTCCCCGGAGCCTTCGAGGCCCTGCGCGACGCCGTCGTCGCCGCCAGGACCGAGCTCCTCGGGAAGCTGGGGCAGGGCGCCGACCGGCCGGGCGCCGGGTGAGCTCCCGGCCGGTCGTGGTGGTGCAGCCCGTGCCCGGCCGGGCCGCCGGCTCAGCCGCGGAAGAGGTTGTGGCCGACGTCGGAGGGCACCACGTCCTGGACGGGCTTGCTGTCGGGGCCCGGGACGTGCTCGCCCGGTACGGGGTCGGTGCTCTCCCGGTGCAGCAGGGTGACGCCGTCCTCGGCCCAGATCTGCCGGTAGCCGTGGGCGAGCAGCAGCTGGATGCGTTCGGCCTGCTGCTTGTCGGTGGCGAACGGGAACGACCGCTTGTTCGACCTGGTGAGCACGTACTCGCGTCCTCGGGGCGTCTCGTCCACCAGGACCACGTCCGTCCTGGCGGTGAGGCGGGGCGCGATCTGGTTGTCGGCCTCCACCGAGGCGCCGTCCGGGATCAGCGCGGCGGCCCGGACGAGCGCCGCCTCGCTGGGCTTCGGCTGCCAGTAGGCCGGCACGGCCAGTGAGGCCAGGCCCAGGGGCACGGCGGCGGTCAGGGCGACGACGGCGGCGGCGAGGCCGAGGCGGCGGGCCCGTCGGCCGGTCCGCTCGTCGGCGGTCAGCCTGCCGAGCACCTCGATCGTCGCGGTGAGCAGGATCGGCCAGAGCAGGGAGTCGTAGTGCCGGGCGATCGACCAGTGGTTGGGGTTGCTGGAGAGCACCCGCTCGGCGAGCAGCGGCACCGCGCAGAGCACGGTCGCGGACCGCAGCGGCAGCAGGAACAGGGTGCCGAAGAGCCAGAGCAGCAGCAGCGGTTTGAGCGGTTGGTCGAAGGCGGCCTGCACCAGCAGGAGCGGGTCGCGGAGCAGGTTGTGCAGGGCGCCGCCCGCGTCGGGCCCGAGCGAGCCGTAGTTCCAGTAGTAGCCCGGCTCGCCCCCCATGCCCGGGATGAGCCACCGGATGGCGACGGCCGAGGCCAGTGGTCCGCCCAGCAGCAGGCCGAGGCCCGTCCACCGGCCCGCGGCGTCCCCCGTGCGGCGGGTGCGCAGCAGCAGCACCAGGCCGTAGGCGGCGACCATCAGGCCGAGGTCCTCCTTGGTGCAGCAGAGCAGCACGGCGGCGAGCACGACCGTGCGGTACCGGCGGGCCAGGCCGCGCTCCAGCATCAGCAGGGTCAGCGGTACCGCGAAGGCCACCTCGTGGAAGCCGACCCGGGCGGCGATCAGCAGCGGCCAGCCGAGCGCGTGGACGAGGCCGGCCAGGTCGGCGGCCCGGCGGGCGAGCCGCGGGTCGCCGGCCGCGAAGCAGTGAGCGGTGATCCGGCGGATCAGCGGCACTCCGGCGGCGAAGAGCAGGGCCTGACCGACGATCAGTGACCGGGGGTCGTCCCAGAGCCAGTAGAGCGGGGCGAGCAGGGCGAGGACGGGCGAGAAGTGGTCGCCGAGCAGGGAGAAGCCGGGCGGGAACGCGTGGTGGTAGCTCTTCAGCGAGGAGACGGGCAGGCCGAAGTGCGCGTAGCCCCGGACGCCCTGGTCGAAGATGCCGAGGTCGAACCCGCCCAGTGACACGGAGCTCCAGCCCTGCAGCCCGATGGCGCACATGACGGTGAAGCAGAGCGCGCTGAGCAGGAGGGTGCGCCGGGCCGCCGGGAGGGCGAGGGTCGCCCGGGTGCGGGCGCCGGTGCGCGTCCGGGCGGGGGTGGGCCTGGTTTCCGTGTGAGTCGTCATGTCACTTCTGATTCGTCAGTGAAGCGTCCTGCTCCAGGTCGACACGTCGCAGGAGCCGGGCGGCCTCGGCATCGAGGTCGGACCGTCCTCGCACGCGGTGCAGGCGCAGTCCCACGACGGTCAGGAGTGCGACTGCGAGGGGCGCGTACACCGAGGAGGGCAGCTGCCAGTACCAGGGGAGGCCCAGGCCCCGGCTGAGCGGCACCAGCCACATGGCGTACGAGAGGAACGCGGCCAGCGTGAGGCCGAGCAGGGCGCGCCGGCGGCCGTCGGTGGCCTCGGCGGCGAGGAGGACGAGCAGGGGGAGGCACCAGACCCAGTGGTGGGTCCAGCTGATCGGGGAGATCAGCAGGGCGGTCAGTGCGGTGCAGACGACGCCCCAGGCCTCGGCCCGGCGCAGGGTCGCGCCGGAGCGGCCCGCGAGGACGGCCACGGCGAGGCCGAGGAGTCCGGCGACGGCGCAGGCGGCCAGTCCGGCCGGGCCCGGGTTGTTGGTGTCGAGCAGCCGGGAGACGGCGCCCTTCAGCGACTGGTTGTCGACCAGTTCGGTGACGCCGACGCGGCGGGGATCCCAGAGGTACTTCGTCCAGAAGCCGTACGAGGCGCCGGGCAGTGCGAGCGCGCCGAGCAGGGTGGCGGCCAGGAAGGTCGCGCCGGAGACCGCGGCCGCCCTGATCCGCCCGGTGAGCAGCAGGTAGACGGCGAACAGGCCGGGGGTGATCTTGATGGCGACGGCCAGGCCGATGCCCACGCCCTTGGACCGGCTGCGGTCCGGCCGGCCGAGGTCCCAGAGGACCAGGCAGAGGATGCCGAGGTTGACCTGTCCGTACTGGAGGGTGGTGAACACCGGCTCCAGCCAGACCCCGAAGCCCGTGGCGAGCAGTACGGCGGCGGCGCGGTGGCGTGCTCCGGGCCAGCCGACCAGCCGGAAGGACAGGAGGGCGACCAGGGCGAGCAGGACCGTGTTGGCGAGCATCACCAGGACCCGCAGGGTGCCGATCTCGAACCAGGTGCTGGGCACGAAGAGCATCGCGGCGAAGGGCGGGTAGGTGGCGGGCAGGTCCCAGCCGGGCAGCCGCATCGCGTACAGGTCGCTGCCGCTGACGACGGCGGCGCCCTCGGCCCGGTAGACGAGCATGTCGACCATGGACGTCTGCTGGAAGTGCCGGACCACGGCGTACACGGCCAGCGAGATGGTCGCCGCGCAGGCGGCGGTGGTGGTGGCGCTCGCCGCCGGCTGCCGGCGTGCGGGTGTGCCGGTGGGGTCCGCCACGTCCGCCTGTCGTGCCCAACGCTCCGGACCGAACCCGCGCACCTCGATGGCACCCCGCTGAGCTAGCCAGATCGATCCCGCGTCAGCGTCTGGATCCGAACACGATATCCGACCCCTCGGATGCGGACCGCGACTCAGGTCACGTCCTGCGTCACCGTGGCGTAACACCTTCGGCGTGGCGGGGCCGGGGTGCGTCGGGGCTTCCGGGTCGGGTTCGGGCCCGCGAGGGCGGGGCGCTTCGTCCTCGACCGGTCGGTCGGGGGAGGGCGCTCCAGGGGGAGGCGGGCCGGAGCCCGGCCGGGGTGCGGGCCGGGCCGCGTCCTCGGCGCCGGAGTTCTCCACAGGCTGTGGACGGCGACCGTGCCGCCGTGTCCGGATCCGTCGGCCCGGCCGTCGGGCACCGGCGTGCCCCTCGCGCCGATCCCGCCGTCGGGCACCGGTCGGGCGACCGTCCGGCGTCCGCTCGGCGTCCAACGGGGTGACATCGCGCCGAGCCGTGACCGGCCACAGTCAAGCGCGAGCTTAGCGTGACCGTATGAATACAGAACGTTCTCTCGGTGCCGCGAGTGGCCCGGCCACCTCCGGCACGCCCCGGCGAAGTGGGCTCGCGGCGGTGTTCGTGCTGGCCCTCGCCCTGCTCACGGCCGTTGCCGCCATCACTCCGGCCGCGGCTGCCGCGCGCCGGGAGGGCGGCATCGTGACCGTCTCCTTCGTGAACAACAGCGACCGCGATCTGATCGGGCTCAGCGTCACCGTGCCGCACGGCTGCGTCACCCCGTTCGTGCCCGGGCGGATCGACGCGGGCACCACCGGCCAGTGGACCGCCGCCGCCTGCGACGACCCCGCCGGCACCGAGGGGACGGTCGTCTACCAGATCGCCGGCGAGAGTGCCGCCACGACCGTCCGGGTGGGGTGGAACGTCCCGATCGTCGCGCCGAACACCTACACCGAGGCGGCCTCCACCGGCTACGTGGTGAGCCACAGCGGCGGCGACGGCGCGGGGGCGGCCGTCCGGTTCACCTTCGACTGCAACTCCACCACCTGCGACGGGATCCCCGACGACTGGAAGCGCAACGGCGTCACCATCACCCCGGGGGACGGCAGTCCCGCGAAGTTCATCGACCTGCCCAAGATGGGCGCGGACGTGAACAAGCCGGACATCTTCGTGCAGCTCGACTGGATGGCCGACACCACCCACAGCCACGCACTGGACCCGGCGGCGATCAGGCGGGTGGTCGACGCGTTCGCGAACTCGCCGTTCAACCGGCACTCCCCGACCACCGGGATCAACCTGCACGTCGACGCCGGCCCGAACAGCATCCTCAACTTCGCGACCAACACGACCTGGGGCGACCTCAGCAGGGCGAAGTCGCAGACCGAGGTCGCCAACCTCGGGACGGCGGACGCGAACAAGATGTACCAGTGGACGGCCTTCAACGCCCTGAAGGCGGCCACCGGAGGCTTCGTCAGCACCGGGCGGTCGTCGATCTTCCACTACGCCGTCTCGGCCCACAACCTGGAGGCCGGGTCCACCTCCAGCGGCATCTCCGCGGGCGCTCCGGCCAGTGACTTCATCGTCAGCCTGGGCAGCTTCGCCAACAGCGTCGGGACGGTCAACCAGCAGGCCGGGACGTTCATGCACGAGCTGGGCCACAACCTCGGCCTGCTGCACGGCGGCAACGCCAGCACGCCGAACCACAAGCCGCAGTACTTCAGCGTGATGAACTACTCGTACCAGATGGGCCTGACCTCCGGCACCACCGGCGGGCTGATGGACTTCGCCCGCCAGCAGGTGCCGCTCAACGAGAACACCCTGAACGAGCGGCAGTACCCGCCCACCAGCAAGGGCTACGACGTCAGCCACTACTGCCCGAACCGCACCGGGGGCGGTGCCTTCGTCACGGTGCCGTCGAGCACCGGGCAGGTCGACTGGGACTGCGACGGCACGATCAGCCAGGTGCCCGTCGCCTTCGACACCAACAACGACAACGCGATCACCACGCTCGGCGGTTTCGACGACTGGAGCGCCCTCCAGCTGCGCGGCGGCTCGATCAGCCACCCCGGCAGCCCGGCCGGCGTCCCGGCGCCGACCAAGGACGACGAGCTGTCCATGGAGGAGGCCATGATGGACCTCCCGGTGGACACCACGGCGCCCGTCACCGAGGCGACGACGCACCCGCACGCGTCGAAGCACGGGGTCTTCCGCGAGGACGTCACCGTCACGCTCACCGCGACGGACGACCTCTCCGGGGTGGCGAGGACGGAGTACGACCTCGACGGCGCCGGCTGGACCGAGTACACCGGGCCGGTCAGGGTGAGCGGTGACGGCGAGCACACGCTGCTGTACCGCTCGATCGACCTCGCGCAGAACCACGAGGAGGACCGGTCGCTGGTCCTGCGGATCGAGTGCGAGGAGGAGGGCTGGCACCGGACGTCGTGACGGGGGCCGCCGCGCTCCGGAGCCGCGCCCCGCGCGGGGCGCCGGAGCGCCGCGGATCCGCGCGACGCTGAACCGACCCCCGTCGAACCCCCGGACCGATCCCGGTCCGGGGGTTCGCGCACGTCCGGGGCGGGCGGCCGTCAGGAGTGCTCGGGCAGGCCGACCAGGGCGGCGTCCTCCCGCACCAGGGCGCCGGCCTGGTCGACCGTCAGCGGCTGGGCGAAGAGGTAGCCCTGGCCGAGCGGGCAGCCCATGGCGGCGAGGAGGTCGCGCTGGGCGGTGGTCTCGATGCCCTCGGCGATGACCTGCACGCCCAGCGTGTCGGCGATCCGGGTGATGCCCTCGACCAGGGCGTACTGCTGCTGGGAGACGCCGAGTCCGTCGATGAAGGACTTGTCGATCTTCAGCAGCGAGATCGGGAACTCCCGCAGGTAGCTGAGCGAGGAGTAGCCCGTCCCGAAGTCGTCGATGGCGATCCGCACCCCGAGGTCGCTGAGCACGGCCATGTCGGCCCGGACCCGGTCGTCGCGGCGCATCAGGACGCTCTCGGTGAGTTCGAGGATGAGCGAGTCGGGCTGGATGCCCGAGGTGTCGATGATCTGCCGCACGGTGTCGACGAAGCCGGCGTCGCGGAACTGCCGGGCCGAGACGTTCACGCTGACGTGCAGCGGCGCTCGGCCCCGGACGGCCCGGGGGGCGAGGCTCATCCGCTGCCACCGGGTGGTCTCGGCGGCGGCGTGCTCCAGCACCCAGGCGCCGAGCGGCACGATCTGGCCGCTCTCCTCGGCCAGCGCGATGAACTCCTCCGGCGGCACCATGCCGCGGCGGGCGTGCGGCCAGCGGACCAGCGCCTCGAAGGCCACCAGCCCACCGCCCGCGAGGTCCACGATGGGCTGGTAGTAGAGGGTGAAGGCCGACTCGGAGATCGCCGAGTCGAGGCTCTCGTTGAGCTCGTGCCGCTCCGCGAGGCCGGCCTGCAGGGCGGGCTGGTACTGGCACCACTGGCGCTTGCCGGAGGCCTTGGCCGAGTAGAGCGCGAGGTCGGCGTGGCTGAGCAGTTCGGTGGAGTCGATGCTGTCCTCGGTGGTGGCCACGCCGACGCTGGCGGACACCCGGACGGCGCCGGCGCTGAGCCGGAACGGCTCGGCGAACGCCGCCAGCACGCTGTCGGCGATCCCGCCGACGTCGGCCGGCGAGCGGGCGTCCTCGACCAGGACGGCGAACTCGTCGCCGCCGAGGCGGGCCGCGGTGTCGGAGGTCCGCAGCGCGGTGGAGACCCGCAGCGAGACGGCGACCAGCAGTTCGTCCCCGACGCCGTGGCCCTGGGTGTCGTTGACCACCTTGAAGTCGTCCAGGTCGAGGAAGAGCACGCCGGTCACGGTGCCCCGGCGCTGACTGCGGGTGAGGGCGTGGCTGACGCGGTCCTGGAAGAGCACCCGGTTGGCCAGGCCGGTCAGCGAGTCGTGGAAGGCCCGGTGGGTGAGTTCGCGCTCCATCTGCCGCTGGTCGGTTACGTCACGCAGGGTGAGGACCAGGCCGTCGACGGTCGGATCGTCCCGGAGGTCGTTGGAGCGCACCTCGACCTCGATGCTCCGGTGGTCGCCGCGCAGCAGCCGCCAGTGCTCGCGCTGTTCGGGGCGGTCGCGGTCGCCCCGGCGCATCCGGGCCAGCGCGAGGACGACGGTGTGGCTGTCCTCGGGCGGGACGAGGTCGGTCAGCCGGGCGCCGACCAGGCCCGGGTGGCCGAGGACCCGCTCGGCCGAGGAGCTGGCGTAGCGGACGGTGTCGTCCTCGTTGAGGATCAGGATGACGTCGGAGGCGCTCTGCACCAGGGTGCGGAAGTAGGCCTCGCTGTTGCGGGCGTTGATCTCCTGGCTGAGGATGACCCGCTCGACGGCCAGTGCCGACTGGGCGGCGAGGATCTCCAGGGAGCTGCGTAAGGCGGCGAGCCGCTGCTCCGTCCCGCCGACGATCAGCACGCCGACCAGGTTGTCGCCGGACGGCCGCTCCTCCAGGGCCAGCGGGCAGACCAGTGCCCGGGGCATGCCGTGGAGCAGTTGCGCCAGCTCCCCGCCGAAGGCCTGGGCCGGCAGCAGCCGCGATCCGCCGGCCTCGGCCGGGGCGGGCAGCAGCCGGGTCTCGCCCACCGCGACCTCGGCCGGCAGCCCCTCGTCGGCCAGGCCGCGGTCCTCGCCGAGGGCGAGCGTGACGACGTGGTGGGGGGTGTCCGGCATCAGCGTGGAGACGGCGGTGCGCACGGCGTCCGTGACCTCGTCCACGGTGACCGCCGAGCTGAGTTCGGCGCCGGCGGCGCGGAGCACGCGCTCCCGGTCGAGGGCCTGCCGGTGGACCAGCACCACGCCCGAGAGCCGGGCGAGGACGAGCAGGAAGAGCACCGCGGAGAAGGCCGCGATCACCCCCGCGTGGCTGTTGTCCCCGTGGGACACCTCGATCAGCAGGACGGCCGGGGCGATCAGTGAGGCGAAGGCGAGCAGGGCGATCCGGCCGCGGGTGATGTGGGTGGGCTGGACCGGGATCGGCTCGGTGAGCTCGACCATCGACGGGTGCAGGGCGGCCGCGCCCCAGAGCGCGTAGAAGGCGGCCCAGCCCAGGTCGACGGGGGTGCCGATGCTCCAGGTGCCGTGCAGCAGGATCAGCCCGTACAGCACGTCGGAGACCAGGATGCCGATGGTGCCGGCGGTCAGCAGCTGCAGGGAGCGGCTCTTGCCCCCGCGGGGCACGAGCAGGCGCAGCAGCATCGCCAGCACCAGGACGTCCCCGAGCGGGTAGGCGATCGAGATGGCCCGCTGCACCCAGGTCAGTTCGGGGTCGCGGGTGTAGGGGAGGATCAGGTAGATCCAGGAGAGCAGCGCGAGACCGACCGTCAGGGTCAGTGCGTCGATGAGGCTGCCGCGGTCCTGATGGGCCGTCCGCCACCGGATGAACCCGAGGACGCCCAGCGCGTAGAGCACGAACTCCGCCAGATAGAAGCCGTCGGCGATCGACGGGAAATTCGTCTGGTGCAGGTAATTCGTCAGGATGACCTGGACGACCTCGCCGGCCGTGAAACTGAAATTGGCGGCGGCCAGGAAATACCAGGGAAGTGCGTGTGCGGGGCGGTTGACGCGGGCCCCCACGATGATGGCGGCGACCCCGCTGAGTCCGATTCCCGTCCACCAGACGATGCGTCCGCCGGGGTACATGTAATAGATGACGGTGAGCAGTGCCATCCAGGCGAAGTAACAGGCCATCAAGCGCTGTCGGCGAGGTGTCAAAGCACTCTCCCCCCTTTGCGGCACTGGTCCGCGGGAAGGTCGATGCAAGGAGGGTGGGCCACCGGTCGGGCCCACTTAGCATACACAACTCCCCATTGCTGGATATAGTCGAGGAGTGGGCCGCCGCTGACGGCGGGCCATGTACTGTCAGTATTCCCTCGTATGCATTTCGAGGTCTGGGCCAGTGGACACGTCTGATATTTCCCGGGCGCGGAATTCCGGGCTGAGTACCGTCCTGCTCGGCGGGAGCGGGCAGTACGCCCTGTGGCCCGGCCACCTAGCGGTACCGGCCGGTTGGCGCAGTGTGTACGGGCCCGCCCCGGTCGCCGCCTGCCGCTCCGAGGTGCGGGGCCGGTGGGCGGACTCGCTGGCGCCCGGAGCCCGCTCCACCGACGCCAGGGCGGCCGACTCCTGGGCGGTGGCCGAGTTCGCACCGCTCGCGGCGCTGAACGGGGCCCGCCGCCCCGGCCCGCCGCCGGGCGACGGCGGACGCCCTCCGCTCGGCGTGCCCGAGCTGTTCCGGCGCAGGGCCGCCCGGGACCCGGACGCCGTCGCGGTGATCGCCGAGGACGGCGAGATCGGCTACGGCGAGCTGGACTCCCGCAGTGATCGGCTGGCCCTGCGGCTGCGCGAGCTGGGCGTGCGGGCCGGGACGGTGGTGCCGGTCTGCCTGGAGCGCGGCGTCGCCATGGTGGGGGCGCTGCTCGCGGTCCTCAAGGCCGGCGGCGCCTTCCTGTCGCTCGACCCGGCGCACCCGGACCGCCGGCTGCGCCAGCTCGTCGAGGACGCGCGCGCCCGCTTCGTGGTGACCAGCGCCGAGCAGGTCCTGCGGTTCCGGACCTGCAGCGTCTCGCCCCTGTTCGCGGAGGAGCACCTGGTGCCGGCGGCCGGGCCCGGCCCGGTGGACGTCAGCGCGCCGGGCGACCTCGCCTACCTGATGTACACCTCCGGCACCACCGGCTCGCCCAAGGGCGTCCTGGTCGGTCACGGTCCGCTCGCCCTGTCGCTGGCCAGGGCCGCCGCGGCGTACCGGCTGACCGCGGCGGACAGGGTCCTGCAGCTCGCCGCGCTGGGCTTCGACACCTCGGTCGAGCAGATCTTCACCCCGCTCATCAGCGGCGCCACCCTGGTGCTCGGCGGACGCCGGACCTGGGCCCCGACCGAGCTGCTGGCCCGGCTGCCGGAGCTCGGGGTGACGGTGGCCGACCTGACGCCCGCGTACTGGCACCAGTTCCTGCGGATGGCCGAGCACGGGGGCCCGCGGGCGAGCGGCCTGCGGCTGCTGGTGGTGGGCGGGGACAGCCTGCGGTCCGACGACTGCCGCACCTCGCTGCGGCTGCTGCCCGGCACCCGGCTGGTCAACGCGTACGGCCTGACCGAGACGGTGATCACCTCCACCCTGTGCGAGATCACCGACGACCTGCTCGCCCCGGAGCCGGCGCCCGTCCCGATCGGGACGCCGCTGCCCGGCAGCCGGGTGTACGTGCTGGACGAGGGGTTGCGTCCGGTGGCGGACGGTGAGCAGGGCGAGGTGTTCATCGGCGGCCGGGTGCTGGCGCGCGGCTACTGGCGCCGGCCCGAGCTGACCGCGGAGCTCTTCCTGCCCGACCCGTTCGCGCCGGAGCCGGGCGCCCGGATGTACCGGACCGGCGACACCGGGCGCCGGCGGCCGGACGGGCGGCTGGAGCTGTTCGGCCGGACCGACCAGCAGGTGAAGGTGCTGGGCTTCCGGGTGGACCCGGGCGAGGTCGAGTCGGCGCTCGCCGCCCACCCCGCGGTCGGCCGGGCCCGGGTGGTCGCGACCGGCCGTCCCGAGGGCGGGCGGGTCCTGACCGCGTACTTCACGCTGCACAGCCCGGCCCGGGCGGACACCTTCCACCGCGGGGTGCGGGCCTACCTGTCCGCGCGGCTGCCCGAGCACATGGTCCCGGCCGCGTTCGTGCACGTCGACCGGATCCCGACCGAGGACGACGGCAAGGAGCTGGTGCGCCCGGCGCGCCCCGAGCCGGCCCGCGGCGGCAGCGGCACGGCGGTGGAGGCCGGGCTGGCGCACCTCTGGTCCGAGCTGCTGGGCGTCGAGCAGGTCGGCCCCGACGACGACTTCTTCGCCCTCGGCGGCAACTCGCTGATCGCCATGGAGATGCTGGCCCGGGCCCGGATCCTGTTCGGGATCGGCGTCACCCAGATCCGCTTCCTGACCAGGTCGCTGCTGCACCACCCGACCCTGCGGGCCTTCGCCGAGGTGACCAGGTCGGCCCGGACGGGCACCCCCGGGGAGGCCTCGCAGCCGGTGGACTTCGTCGCCGAGGCCGCGTTGGGCGTCCCGGTCCGGCAGGGGGACGGGCCCGCCCCGCGCTGGCGGGAGCCGGCCGAGATCCTGCTCACCGGTGCCACCGGGTTCTGCGGCGCGCACCTGCTGAACACCCTGCTGGCGACCACCGGCGCCCGGATCCACTGCCTGGTCCGCGCGCCGGACGAGGAGCGGGGCCTGGAGCGGATCCGGGCCGCGCAGCGCCGGTTCCTGCGGCGGGAGCCGGCCACCGACCGGGTGGTCCCGCTGGTCGGGGACCTCACCGAGCCGATGCTGGGCCTGACCCGGGAGCGGTTCGAGGAGCTGGCCGCGCGGGTCGACGTGATCCACCACTGCGGCGGGCAGGTCAACTTCATCTACCCGTACCAGGACCTGCGGGCGGCGAACGTCGGCGGCACCCGGGAGGTGCTGCGGCTGGCCGGCCACGCGCGGGCGATCCCGGTGCACTACGTGTCCAGCATGGCCGTCATGGCGGGCTTCGGGCCGGCCGGGGTGCCGCTGGTCACCGAGGACACCCCGCTCGGCCATCCCGACCTGCTGTCGGTCGGGTACGTGGAGAGCAAGTGGGTGGCCGAGGCGCTGCTGCACAACGCGGCGGCGGCCGGCCTGCCGGTGGCGGTCCACCGGGCCGACGACGTCACCGGGGATCTGGCCACCGGCGCGATGAACACCGGCACGGAGGTCTGCGCGATGATCAAGTTCATCGCGGAGAGCGGGGTCTGCCCCGACGTCGAGCTGTGGCTGGACTTCGTCCCGGCCGACCGCTTCGCCGAGGCGGTGGCCCACATCGCCGGGCGGGTGCCGGCCGCCGGGGAGGTCTACCACCTCACCAACCCGCGGCACGCGCTGCTCGCCGAACTGGCCGACCGGCTGCGGGCCCGCGGCTACCCGGTCGAGCAGCTCCCGTACCGGGCCTGGGTGCACCGGCTGGTGCGGTTCGCGGCCGGGCATCCGACGCACCCCATGACAGCGTTCGTCCCGCTGTTCGTGGACCGTTGCAGCGGCGCCGACCTGTCGATCAGCGAGATGTACTTCCGGCCGACCCTGCCGCTGTTCTCCCGGACCCGGGCCGAACGAGCGCTGCGCGGCAGCGGGATCGAGTTCCCGCCGGTGGACGCCGAGCTGCTGGACCTCTACCTGGACGACCTGCTGGCCGTCGGCTTCCTGGAGCCGCCGGGGCCGGGGGACTGAGCGCGGAGGTCGGATCGGTGGTCGCGGTGTACGGGTCGTGGAGCTCGGTGGACGTTCGCGCGGCGCTCGTCGACGCCCCGGCGGCGTTCTGCGCGGACCTGAGCCCGGAGGGCCTCCTGGCGGGCTACCGGGCCGGCGCCTACCCGATGCCCGCCGAGGACGAGTACACGCGGTACCTCAGTGAGGCCCGCTTCGAGGACCTGGTCGCCGCCGGCGAGATCCCGGTGATCGGTGCCGGCACCGGCACCGACGAGGTGCCCTACGAGGTGGCCTGGTGGTCCCCGGACCCGCGCCCGGTGATCGCCCCCGCCGCGGCCCGGGTGGGGCGGCGGCTCGCCCGCACCCTGCGCACCCGGCTGGACTGGTCGACCAGTGTGGACCTGGCCTTCGCGCGGGTGGTCGAGGAGTGCCGGGCCGGCCGCGTCCCGCGCTGGCTCACCGACCCGCTGACGGCGGCCCTGGGCGAGCTGCACCGGGCGGGACGCGCGCACAGCGTCGAGGTGTGGGAGGACGGTGAGCTGGTCGGCGGGGCCTTCGGGGTGCGGGTCGGGCCGGTGCTCAGCCTGGACTCGATGTTCCACCGCCGCCCGGGTGCGGCCAGGGTCGCGATCGCCGATCTGGGCGCCCGGTTCGCCGAGGCCGGCGGGCTGCTGCTGGACGCCCAGTGGGACAGTCCGGCGGTGCGCAGCCTCGGCGGCGCGCCGATGCCCCGCACCGAGTACCTGGAGCTGCTGGGCTCCACCCGGGAGGCCCGCCCGGTGGCCGGTCTGCGTCCGGCGGCGGGTGAGCCGGGGCCGACCCCGCAGTGAACGGCCCCCGTACCGGATCACCTGCGGGCGGCCGGGGCGGTGGGAGCGCGAAGGGGAGCGGGGGTGTCGCGTGCGCCGTGGGGCCCGGGTTTCGCGCCCCTCCATCAGGGCTCTGAGCAGCGACGATGGCTAGCATCCGCGACATGAGCGACGGTACGGAACCGGACTGGGCGGAGCTCGCCGACCGCCACGAGGCGGCGCTGCGCCGTCGCCGCCGGCTGCGGGCGGGCGGGATCGTCCTCGGAGGGTGCCTGCTCGCCGCCGGTGCGGGCCTGCTGGCCGTCGGCGGCCCGGGCCACCGGCCCGGCGTCGAGGCCGCGCCGGAGCGGCCCGGCCCCGGGCCCGCCGAGGAGTCGCCGGCCCTGCTCGCCGACCGCTCCGGGCGGGCTTCCGTCGCCCTCGCCCCGGCCGCCCGGGTGGAGGAGGTGCCGGACGGGCACGTCCTCAGGCTGACCGGCGGCCCCGACTCCTACGGCAGCTCGGTGGACCGGGTGGTCGACGTCGGCCGGAGCTTCACCCTCACGGCCTGGGTCTACAACGACGCCCCGAGCGGCTCCCGGGCGGTGATCAGCGAGGGCGACGGCCCGTACTCCTCCTTCGAGCTGGGCCGCGCCGAGCCGAACGGCCGTCCGGCCTGGTCGTTCCGGGTGCGCACGGCCGGGCCGGCAGCTGGCGGGGCCGACGGGGGCGACACCGTCCAGGTCGTTGCGGACGGCGCCGGCACGGTGGCCGTCTGGGTCCTGCTCACCGCCACCTACGACGCCGAGCGGAGCACCATCGCGCTGTACCTGGACGGCGTACCGGCCGCCGCCGCGGCCGTCCCCGGGATCCGGCCCGCCGAGGGACCGTTGCAGTTCGGCCGGAGCCGGCAGCCGGACGGCTGGGGCGGCCACTGGTCGGGCGCGGTCGGCCGCGTCCGGGTCTGGGACCGGGCGCTGGACGCGGCCGGGGTGGCGGCCCTGAGCGCCGGCGCCCCCGGCGCGGCCGGCGCCCGGCCGATCGGCTCCTGGCTGGTCGACTGAGCGGCCGGTGCACCGAGCGGCTCATGCACCGGTGGGCCCGCGGGCCGTTCCGCGCCGCCAGGGGCCGGGGCCGGGTCCGGGGCGAGCCCCCGGCCGGGGCACGGGGTTAGCCTCGGAGAGTGAGCGACGAGAGCCGGACCGAGCGGCCTGAGCAGACGGGCGGGGGCTTCGAGCGGGGCACCGACGGGCCCAAGGTGATCGTGGTCGGGATGGACGGCTCCGAGGCCGCCGCCCGCGCCGCCGCGTACGCCGCCGGGCTGGCCCGGCGGCAGAACGCGCTGCTGGCCGTCGTCTACGTCCAGCCGGTGTACGTCGGCGCGGCGGCACTGGGCGCCGCCGTGAACGAGACCACCGAGGAGGTCGCGGACGAGCTGGTGCGCGAGATCCGGGCGGCGGCGGAGCGGCTGCGCGGGGTCTTCGAGGTCCGCTGGCAGTTCCACACCTTCCGGGGCGACCCGTACCAGGGGCTGGTGCAGGCGGCCGACCGCTTGAAGGCGGACGCGGTGGTGGTCGGGGCCTCCGAGCAGGCCGGGCACCGGATCGTCGGATCGGTGGCGGTCCGGCTGGTCAAGGCCGGGCGCTGGCCGGTCACCGTGGTGCCGTGACCGGCCGCCGACCGGCGGACCTCACTCGGTCTCGTCGAGCTCCAGGTCGAACTCGCCGGCGTCGCTGCCGTCCGGCGTGCCGCTGATCGCGTAGCCCTGCCGGCGGGCCTCGTAGCAGGCGACGGAGGTCGCCGAGGAGACGTTGAGCGAGCCGACCCGGCCCAGCTGCGGGACGAAGGCGACGGTGTCGCAGAGCGCCAGGGCCTCGGCGGTGACGCCGCGGTCCTCGTGGCCGACCACGAACGCGGTCGCCGGGGTGAGCTTCGCCGCGAACAACGGGACGGCCTCGTCGGCCAGTTCGAGGCCGACCACCAGGAACCCGTCGGCCTTGGCGGCCGCGACGGCCTCGGCGACCGTCTCGAAGTGCTCGGCCTTCAGGTACCGGTCGGTGCCCATCGCGGCCTTCTGCGCACCGGCCGAGCGCACCGAGGGGGTGTCGCCGGTCAGGTACAGCTTCTCGGCGCCCATCGCGGACGCCGTGCGGACGATCGAACCCACGTTGAAGGGCGACTGGAGGTTCTCCAGGATGATCGCCAGCCTGAACTCGTTGCTGCGCCGCCACTGGCGGTGCAGGCGCTTCAGGTCGGTCCCGCGGAGCTGCTTCACGACGTCGTACCTCGTCCAGTGTCGGTGCCGGCCGCCTCGGGGCGGGGCCGCGCTTCAAGAATCCGGAATCCGTTGACCGAGGTGACCCGCGTGGTCGGGTAGCCCTCGGTGTTCAGCCACTTCTGCAGCGAGTCCGAACCCAGGTTGCGCTGCACGACGAGGAAGGCCGAGCCGTCCGGCGTCAGCCGCGGCAGCCACCGGTGCAGCAGGCGGTGCAGAGCGCCCTTGCCGATCCGGATCGGCGGGTTGGAGTAGATCGCCGTGAACCGCAGGTCCTCCGGCACGTCGTCCGGCAGCACCGCCTGGACGTTGTTCAGCCCCAGCGCCTTCGCGTTGTCGGTGACCAGGTCGAGCGCCCGGGTGTTGATGTCGACGGCCCAGACGGCGGACCGCTTGCGGCGCGAGGCCCAGGTCAGCGCGATCGGCCCGTACCCGCAGCCCATGTCCAGGATCGGCCCCTTCACCCGGGGCGGCGGCGCGTGCTCCAGCAGGATCCGGGTGCCCGGGTCCAGCCGGCTCCGGGAGAAGACCCCGGTGTCGGTGGTGAGCTCCAGGGTGATGTCAGGCAGGGTCACGGTGATCGGACGCCGCTCGCTGGCGACGTCGGGTGCACCGGTGAAGTAGTGCGAGCCGGACATGATTTCCCCGTCGGGTCGTAAGGGCCGTCGTAAGGGCCTGGGGCCACCGGGTGGGCGCGGGCCGGCCCTGCTTGTTCGGCCCTGATCGTAACCCTTCACCCGCCACCACCCGGATCCGTGCAGGTCAGGCCCCATCCCGACGGGCGCCGATCAGCCGATGCCGGGCACCTTCCTGGTGCTGACGGCGATCCGGTTCCAGGTGTTGATGGTGAAGATCAGCGAGAGCAGTTGGGCCAGCTCCGCCTCCTCGAACTGCTCGGCCGCCCGGTCGTAGACGGCGTCCGGCACGCCGTCGCCGATCCGGGTGACGGCCTCGGTGAGGGCCAGCGCCGCCTGCTCCTTCGCGCTGTACACGCCGGCCGGCGCCTCCCGCCAGACCGACAGCAGGTAGAGCCGCTCCTCGCGCTCGCCGGCCTTGCGGGCGTCCTTGATGTGCATGTCCAGGCAGTACGCGCAGTTGTTCAGCAGCGAGGAGCGGATCTGCACCAGCTCCACCAGCGCCGGGTCCAGGCCCTCCCGGGCGGCGGCGTCCAGGGCGAGCAGCGCCCGGAAGGCCTTCGGGGCGGCCTTCGCGTAGTTGACGCGGGCGGCGGGGGCGGGGGGCGTGGTGCTGGCGGTCGCGGTGTTCTCGGTGATCGTCATGGGGACAACTCTAGGAGTGGAATGCACCCTGTTCATGGTGCATTCCACGTCCTGATTCAAGGGTCAATTCGTCGTTGTGACGGCTGCCCCGGCGCAGCGGCTCAGGCGTCCACCGCGCACCAGACCAGACCGTCCCGGCTGGAGTGCCCGAACCTGTCGGCGAGACCGAGCGCGGGCAGCGCCGCCAGCTGCCGCCCGGGATCGTCGGGCACCGGGGCGGTCAGCAGGTAGCCGGCGGGCGTCCTGGTGAGCCGCACGTCGGTGCCGACGCCGGTGGCCAGCCGGGCGGCGATGGCGTGCGCCCGTTCAACGGCCCGCATCGCGCGCAACACGCACGTCGTCCGCGGGCGGCGTCGCGAACGGTGGCACCCGGTCCAGCCACCGGCCGTCCACGTCCCACTCCACCCCGCCGCCGGCCGGCCGGAGGAAGACCACGGTGCCGACCCGGTCCATAAACACGCCGGTCCGCCCGTTCAGCGTGTCCAGGACCAACTCCCCCGACCTGGAGGGGCGGTGTGGGCGCTCGGGCGGCTCGACCCGTCCACCCCCGGCCGGCGCGGCCGGGTACGGGCTCGCCAGCGTGAGCTCCGCCTCCGGTCGCCCGCCGCAGTTCGCGGGGCAGCGGCAGGCGGGCAGGTTCCGGTCGCCGGCGGCTGGTGCGTGGGCCTTCTGGTCTTCGGGCTGAGGGATCGTCACGATCGTTTCTCCATGGAGGTCTTGGGCTCGGCTGCCCTTACTTTCCGTAGTCCGATCGTCGCGCTCCGGCGCTACGCTGGGAAGGCACGGTATGTCTCACGTTGGAAGCTGGCACACGAAGGAGTGCGCCGATGGTGTTCCGGCCCAATGAGTTGCACCCCACCCGTTCGAACCGCGATCTGTACGGGTGGGAGATGCGCGCTCACCGCAAGCGCGCCGGTGACATGTCGCTCGATCAGCTGACCAATGTGCTGGACGGATTCTCGAAGAGCCATCTGGCCCGGGTGGAGCGTGCGGCGTCCATGCCGTGCGCCCGGCTGTCCCAGGCCCTGGACGCGGCATTCGGTACGGACGGCACGTTCGGGCGGTTGTACGAGCTGGCGAAGAGGGAGAAGTTCCCCGGCAAGTATCGGCGGGCCATGGACCTTGAGGGTCGGGCCGGCATCATCGAGGAGTACACCAGCGCCACGATCCCAGGGCTTCTCCAGACGCCCGGACTGGCCCGGAGATCCCTTGAGGCCGGACATCCACATGCGTCCGCGCAGGAGATCGACGGCATGCTCAGTGCTCGCCTCGACCGGCAGAAGCGGCTCGATTCGGCTCCTGCTCCGCGCTGCTGGTTCATCCTCGACGAGGCGGTCCTGCGTCGCCCGGTGGGCGGGTCGGAAGTGATGCGTGCGCAGTTGGCGGCACTGCTGGATGATCGGCGCTCGCACGTCACCCTGCAGGTGTTGCCATTCGGGGCTGGTGAGCACGCGGAGATGGGTGGCTCGCTCACGCTCTACACGGTGCCCGGGAATCCGCTGATCGCCTGGGTGGAGGGGAGCCACTCGGGTGTGATCATCGAAGACCCGGAAGGCGTCGCCGCGCGTCGGGAGTCCTACGATCTGCTCAGGGCTAAGGCTCTCTCGCCCCGGGACTCCTCGGCGATGATCAGAACCGTGATGGAGGAGTGCTGACGCCATGCGATCCGACGAGAACGAGCAGTGGCGGAAGAGCAGTTACAGCAACAACGACGGTGGGACCTGCATCGAGGTGGACGACGCACGCCCCGGCGCCGTCCGTGACTCCAAGGACCCCGAAGGCCCCCGGCTCCGCTTCTCGCCCGACGCCTGGAGCGCGTTCGTGCGGGCCGTCGCCGACGGGGAGTTCGACGCTCCCTGAATCCGGACGCACGCGTCGGCGCGGGTCGGCTCCCCGGAATTCCGGGGGCCGGCCCGCGCCGTCGTGTTCCGGAGGCGGTCAGCCGGTGACGGACGGGGTGACCTTCACGGTGGGGGCGGTGTGGCCGTCGGCGGTGGCGCCGATCTGGACGGGGAGCTTGTCGCCGCCCATCCAGCCCTTGTCGACGCCGACCCGGAAGGTGTACTCGGCGGTGGCGCCGGCGGGCAGGGCACGCTGCAGGGAGGCGGTGTCGACGGCGAGGTACCCGTCGCAGTCGTAGTCGGCCTTGAGCGCGCGCCACTGGCCGTGGTCCTGGACCATCACGAAGAGGTCGTCGGGCGAGACGACGTGCTGGGTGGAGTCGCCGGAGCCCGGGGCCGTCATGGTCTGCAGCCTGAGCGCCGGGGCCGCCGAACGGAAGGCGCTCCCGGTGGGGTTGGTGACCTTCACGGTGTACCGGGTGCCCTGCTGGCCGACCACCACGGCGCCGGGGCCGCCGGTCACGGTGACCGCGGGGAGGTGGCTGTCCACGACCTTGGTGTCGACGACCTTCTTCTTGCCGATCTCGTTGAACGTGGTGGTGCTCCCGTACGAGGCGGCCTCGACGGACAGGGTGCCCGGGCCGTTGTCGGCGGTCAGGTGGATGCGGTACCGGATGGTGCGGCTGGCGCCGGAGGCGAGCGGGAAGGCGGCCGCCTTGCCGGTGGTGGCGTAGTCCATGCCGCCGCCCTGGCTGAGCGGGAACCCGTGCCAGGCGTTGCCGTCCTTGCGCTCGACGGTGCCGTCGGCCATCGCCAGGGTCCTGGCGCAGTGCGCGCCGTCGTACTGCCGGGAGGAGACGACGGGGACGACCGTGTCGTAGCGCGTGGTGCCGGTGTTGGTCCAGGTGACGGAGAAGGAGACGGTGCCGCCGCCGGCCTCGATCCGCTGGCCGGCGTTCAGGCCGTCGAAGCGGATCTCGATGCCGCCGCCGGGCTTGACCACGCTCGTGGGCTTGGCGGCGGGGGTCTTGGCGGCGGCCGCCGTCGCAGGGGCTGCCGGGGCAGTGGTGCTCGGCGCGGTGGCCGGGGTCTCGGTCGCCGCCGCGGTGGCGAACGGGGTCGCGGTCGCCGACGGCGTGGCGGCGGGGGTGGTGGTCGCCGGGGCGCTCAGGGTGGGGGCGGCGCTCGGTGCGGCGGTGGTGGAGTCGTCGGGGGTGCAGCCGACGGCGATGACGGCGGCGAGCGGCAGGGTGAGGGCCAGGCGGCGGGAGCGGCCCTTGGCGGAGCCGGCGGTGACGATCTTCGCAAAACGGTTGATAACGGACGTGTTCATGATGCAGATCCCCCTGGGAAGTGGTCGTGGGTGTTTTGACTCGGCGAGGCGGCCGGCCTGCCCCCGGCTGTGTTCGCCGGTCCGTCTCGCTGGCCCTCACCCTGATAGACGTGCATCCCCCCGGGGGGTTGCAGGTGGATCCGAAAAACTTTTTCGCCGCTCACCGGCGCCCGCCGACCCGTCCCGGCGAGCCCTCCGTACGGGCCTTCGCAACACGCCCACGCCCGGGCGAGGCGTCGCGTCCGGTGCGCTGCGGACGGATACTTCAAGGGCCCCTTCAGGCAGGACCCGGCAGGGTCCGGGTGGGGCTCCGAGCAGCGAGGACGACGCCATGCCGCAGAATCCCGAGGACTACGTGGACGAGGTCGCCGCCGAGGTCGCCGAGCCGGAGGAGGACGATCCCGAGGCCGACGAGTACGACGAGCTGGTGGAGCGGCGGGCGCTCGGCGCCGATCCCGCCACGGACGTCGCCGACGCGGCGGAGCAGGCCCGGGTGGTCAAGCTGGACGAGGACGAGTACCGCTGACCCGGAGCGCTGCCCGCCACCGCAGCGCCCGCCACCGCATCGCCCGCCACCGCATCGCCCGGCAGCGCCGGACCGGCACTCCGGGCGCCCTGCCGCCCCGTGCTCAGAGCGCCTTGCGGCGCTGGAGCCAGGCGAAGGCCGCCCAGCCCGGCAGGACGGGCAGCAGGAAGGTCAGCAGGCGGTAGAGCACCACGGCGGCCACCGCGGAGCCGTCGTCCATGGCGGCGGTCACCACCAGCATCCGGGGCAGCGTCAGCTCGATCCAGCCGGCGCCCCCCGGGGTCGGCGCGGCGCTGCCCACGGCGTTGCCGACCAGCAGCACCACCGCGACCGAGGCGAAGCCCGGCCGGCTGCCGACGGCCTGCGCGCAGCAGTACAGGCAGGCCACGAGGCAGAGCGACACCAGCAGCTGCCCGGTGACACCGGCGGTCAGCCGGGCCGGGCTGCGCAGCAGGTCGAGCAGCCGCGGCAGCACCTCGGAGGTGAGCGGACGCAGCCGGGCGGCGAGCCAGCGCCGGGCCGGCGGGACGGCCGCGACCAGGGAGAGCAGCACGGCGGCGCCGGCCAGTCCGCCGACCAGGGTCGGCAGCGCGTCCAGCTCGGAGCCGGGATCGGTGCCCAGCAGGTAGACGAAGGCGCCGAGCTGGAGCAGGTGCAGGGTCAGGCCGATCAGCTGGCCCACGCCCACGCTGGACAGCGCCTGCGGAGTCGGGACGCCCGAGCGTTGCAGGAAGCGGGTGTTCAGGGCGATCCCGCCGACCCCGCCGGGCGAGACGATCTTCACGAAGCATCCGGCCACCTGGGCCAGCAGGGCGTGCCAGAGGTTCACCCGCTCGGGCACGAAGCCGACGAAGCCGACGGTGGCGGCGACGTGGCTGGCGGCGGCGGTGAGCACGGCCAGGGCCATCCAGCCCGGGTCGGCGCCGGCCAGGGTGGCGATCGGGTTGTGGTCGGTGGTGAAGAACTGCGGCAGCAGCAGGCAGCCCGCCACCACGCCGCCGACCACGGCGAGCAGCGTGCGCGGCCGGAGCCGCTCCAGCCGCACCGCGCCGACCGCGGCCTGGGGGCGGGTGCGCAGCACCTCGGCCCGGATCGCCTCCAACACCTCGGGTTGCTGCCTGAGGTCGGCCCGGGTCTGGCGGGCCAGCGCTATCGGCTGGAGCAGCGGCAGGGCCGCGCCGACCGCGACCGGTCCGAGCACCGCGACGGCGGAGCGCACCGCCCGCTCGGCCCCGGCGCGCAGGGCGAGGGTGGTGAGCAACTGGGCGGTGTCCGCCCGCAGCACCAGCTCGCTCGCCGCGATGTCGCCGTCCGCGAGGTCGACCAGGTGCACCGCGCCGCACTCGGCGACCAGCACGGCGCCCGGGACGAGCGCCCGGTGCGAGATCTGCCGGGTCTGCAGCAGCTTGAACTGGGCCCAGGTGTCCGCCAGCAGTTCGTCGGTCACCTCCTGGTCGGCGAGCAGGTCCAGGGTCCGGCCGGGCACGTGCTCGTACGCGACCAGCGCCGCGTCCGGGCCGAGCTCGGCGCTGGCGACGACCCTGCGGGTGCGGACCCCGGCGGCCACGGCGGCGTACGAGACCAGCGCCTCGTGCTCCAGGCCGGTGCGCAGTGAGCGCAGGACCCGGGGGTGCGGGGCGGTCCGCAGCCGCAGCCGGCGCCAGACCCGCTGGAAGAGCGCGGCGACCAGGGCCTGCCGGTCCAGCAGCAGCACGTCCAGGTCGGGGCGGCCGTCGTCCTGCCCGACCAGGTAGCGGTCCGGCCCCGACGGGGTGATGGTGCGCGGGCGCAGGCCGACCTGGCGCAGGCTGAGCGCCAGCGCGGCCGGCCGGGGGCGGGGGTCGGGGACCCCGACGGCGTACAGCGTGCCGTGCGCCACCGTGGCACCGATCAGCAGCCCCAGCACCAGGGCGAGCGGGCCGGCGTACCCCGTGAGCAGGCCGGCCACCCCGGACAGGGCGAAGGCGACCCGGGGCCGGTGGCGGTCGCGGGCGCCCGACGCGATGAGGAAGGCCAGCACCGGCGCCAGGTAGCCGTACACCGGCTCGGTGTGGCCGGCGCCGTCGGGCAGCGGGTGGGTGAGGGCGTCCAGCAGCGAGGCGGGCGCCGCGCCGTCGACCCACAGGTCGAGGGCGACGCAGAGGCCGTACGCCACCGTGGCGGCCAGCAGGCCGTCCGCGACCTGCTGGCGCCCGCGCCGGCGGTCGCGGCCGAGCAGCAGCCGGGCGCCGGACACGGCGGGGACGAGCAGCAGGGCCGCGGTGGAGAGCGCGCCGGCGATCCGGGCCACCGCGCGGGGCAGCAGGCCGACCCCCTGGGCGATGTCCGTGTCCATCCCGATGGCGGTGGCCTGGGCGTACTCGGCGAGCAGCAGGGTCAGACAGATCGCGGCCAGGCCGAGCAGCAGCCGGATCAGCGCGGCCGGCTGCCGCACCCGCTCGGCACTGCCGGTCGGCCGGAAGGAGGGCGCGCCGGCGGGCGGTCGGGCGGGACGGTCGGTGCCCGTGCCGCTGTCCTGTCGATCTGTCACCGTGGCCACGCGGCATGCTCCCATGCCGGGCCGCGCCGGGGGAGGGGCGGGCCCGGTCCGGCCGGGCCCCGGGTCCGCCCGGCGGGTGCGGGCGGACCGTACGGCGCCGCCGGGCGGGCGGGCGCGGGCCGGGCGGCGGCCGCCGCCGGTCAGGCCTGGCCGGTGGGCAGGACGATCAGCTGCCGCAGGTTCACCTCGCGGCGCCGGCTGACGGTGTAGCCGATCAGGTCGGCGACGTCCTCGGCGCCGAGGGCCGGGATGGCCGCGAACATGCCGCCCAGCTGCTCGCTGAGCTCCGGGTTGTCGATGTGGTCCCCCAGCTCGGTCGCGGTCAGCCCGGGCTCGACGGTGCTGACCCGGACGGCGCGCGGGCCCAGCTCGCTGCGCAGTGCGGCGGAGAGCTGGGTGAGGGCCGCCTTGGTGGCCGAGTAGACCGCGTAGTCGGGGAAGGTGACGTGCGAGGCGATCGAGGAGACGTTCACCAGGTCGGCGGTGCGGCCCTCGGCGGCCGCGGCGAGGAGATCGGCGGTGAACGCGCGGGTCACCCGCAGGGCGCCGGTCAGGTTGGTGTCGATCATCCGGGTCCACTCGTCGATCCGGCCGTGGTCCAGCGGGTTCGGCAGCATCACGCCGGCGTTGTTGACCACCAGGTCGACCGTGCCGTAGGCGCCCCGGACCCGGGCCGCGGCGGCGTCCACCGACGCCTGGTCGGTGACGTCGGTGGGGACGGCGAGCGCCTGGCCGCCGTCCGCGACGATCTTCGCGGCGAGGCCCTCCAGCCGTTCGGCCCGGCGGGCGAGCAGGGCGACCCGGACGCCGCTCGCGGCGAGCAGGCGGGCGGTGGCCTCGCCCATGCCGCTGGCGGCTCCGGTGACGACGGCGGTGCGTCCGGCGAGGGCGGGGTAGGTCATGTCGTGCTCCAGGGATGCTCGGTGGGGTCGCCGAGGGGCTCGGTACGGCCGCCCCTCGTGCTGGTGGACCCACTCTCGACCGGGGCGCGGCGGCTGCCCAGGGCCGTGGTTTTCCTGGGTACGCCAGGACCAGGCTCCGCCGGACGCGGGAGCGGCCGCCCGGGCGGCGGAGCACCGGCCGGCCGCCGGCGGTCGGCCCCGCGGGCGGGTTCCCGGCCCGTGCGGTGTGGTTCCCGGCCGCCCGACCGGGGCGTCACTACCCTGCCTACATGAGCGCCTGTGAAGACCTTGCGGCAGCCCCCCGGGACATCGTGGCGCAGCCTCCCACGGACGGATGCGCCGACTGCCTGGCCGCCGGCAGCCGGGACTGGGTGCACCTTCGGCTCTGTCTCGACTGCGGGCACATCGGCTGCTGCGACAACTCGCCGCAGCGGCACGCCAGTGCGCACTTCCACAACACCTCCCACCCGGTGATCCGCTCGTACGAGCCGGGCGAGGAGTGGCGCTGGTGCTACGTGCACGAGGCGATGGGCTGAGTGCCCGGCCGGGCCCGGCGGACGGGGCCCCGGCCGCGGTTCGCCCGGTCGGGTGCCGGGCCGCCTCCGCGTGCCGCGCCACCGCGGGCCCGCCCCTAGGTCGGCGCGCGCATCGGGCGGCCCGGAGCGGGTGGGCGGAGCGAGCGGGGCGGGTCCCGCCGACTGGTTTTCGACTGGGCAAAATGTGTATAGCGGTTAAAATCCGGACATACAGCCCGTGCGGCCCCCTCGCCCCGCAACCGCGCCGCGAGCGCCGCCGAAGGGAGGTCAACGATGACCAAGCAATCGTCGGCCCGGATGAGCAAGCTCCAACGCGGCACCCAGGAACTGCTGGAACGCCGAGGGATGGCGGCGACCCCCCGGCCACTCGGCCCGGCGCCGCTCACCAAGGCACCACCGGCCGGAGGAGGCCGGACGTCCTTCGGCGACGCCGCCTTCCGGCACGGCGGGCGTGAGGGCTCCGCCATGTCGATGCAGTCCGCCCCCGCGATGCACGCGGAACTGAAGGGCCACCGCCACCGCGGCGCCGAGAAGCACTCCGCGCACTGAGCCGGCCGGGGGCGGGGGCCGCGGCGCCGCACAGGCCGCGCTCCCGCCCCTGACGCGTGCTCAACCGCGCCTCGGGGGCATCCCCCAGCGGGATCCGGGGCGGCTCGGGGTTCGTCCCGGATGGCCCGGCAGCGATGATCCAGCAGGCTGGTCGGCGGCAGCAACCGCATCCGGACCTCTGGAGCAGACCCCGTGAAAACGCCGACCCGCCAAGCCCGTTGGACATCCCTGGCCGTCACCGGCGCCCTGCTCGCGGCCGCCGTCGCGGCCGGTGCGGGCACCCCGGCGCTCGCCGCCACCGGCGTGGCCGACCCGGCCGGCCGGCTGGACCGGGCCGCACTCGCCCGGGCCGTCGCCGGCCTGCCGGACGCGCAGGTCACCGGTGCGCTGGTCCGGGTCACCGGCCCCGGCCGGCCGTGGTCGGCGGTGGCGGGAGCGGGCGTCGACGCCGACGGGCGGTTCCGGATCGGCAGCATCTCGAAGGTCTTCACCGCCACCGTCGTCCTGCAACTCGCCGCCGAGCGCCGGGTCGACCTCGACGCGCCCGTCCAGCGCTACCTCCCCGGCCTGCTGCCCGCCGACTACCCGGCCGTCGCGGTCGGCCATCTGCTCGACCACACCAGCGGACTGCCGGGCGGCTCCGGCCTCACCTCCGGTGACGGCAGCGCGCAGTGGTTCGCCGACCACCGCACCGACGGCTGGACGCCCGCCGAGGTGGTGGCCGCCGCCGTCACCCGCCCGATGGCCTTCGCCCCGGGCAGCGCCCAGCAGTACAACGGGATCAACACCTTCGTCGCCGGGATGCTGGTCGAGAAGGTCACCGGCCGCAGCTTCGCCCAGGAGGTGCAGACCCGGATCGCCCGGCCGCTCGGCCTGCGCGACACCTACGTCCCCGCCGCCGACGACACCACCCTGCCCGGCGCGTCGGCCCGCGGCCTCCTGACCGTCCCCGGGGCCGGCGGCGCCGACGCCCCCGCGGTCGTGGTGGACGTCACCGAGCAGAGCCCGTGGCCGTGGGCGGAGGGCGGCATGATCTCGTCCGCGGCCGACCTCGACCGCTTCATGACCGCGCTGTTCCGCGGCCGGCTGCTGCCGCCCGCCCAGCAGGCCCGGCTCTTCGGCGTCCCCGACGTGCCCAACGACCACAACAGGAACTGCGAGATCGGCCCGACCGCCGGCCGCGCCTGCTTCAGCATGGGCCTGATGAGCGCCACCCTGCCCGACGGCACCGTGGTCTGGGGCAAGACCGGCAGCCGCCCCGGCTACACCAGCGGCGTCTTCGCCACCCGGGACCTCAGCCGGCACCTCGTCTACTCGCTCAACCCGACCGGCCTCGACGGCGCGGAGTTCCCGCGGGTGTGGGGCATCGTGACGGCCGCCTTCGGGTCGCCGCAGGCGTACTGAGGCCGTGGCACAGTGGGGCGCACGTACGCCCCACGCGCCGGCCCGGTGGCCGCGCAGGTCAGAAGGAGTCGCCATGTCGGACGGCCAGTTGAAGTCGCGCGAGGAGTGGCTCGCCTCGCTGCCCCGGGCGTACTCCGCCGCCGGATGCCTGCTGCGGGACGAGGAGGGGCGGGTCCTGATCGTGAAGGCCGGCTACCGCGAGCACTGGCAGTTCCCGGGCGGCACGATCGACCTCGGTGAAGGGCCGGACGCCTGCGCCGCACGGGAGTTGGAGGAGGAGACCGGGATCGTCCGGGCGGCCGGGGAGCTGCTGGTGGTCGCCTGGACCCACCCCTCGGCCGAACTGGACCACCCCGCGATCCACTTCCTCTTCGACCTCGGATCGGTGCCGGTCGGCACCCCGGTGACCGTCCCGGCCGGCGAACTCGACCACTACCGCTGGGCAGAGGTCGACGAGGCCCTGCAACTCCTCGGCCCGGCCCGCTCGTTGCGGCTGGCGGCCGGACTGGAGGCGGCGGCCGACGGCCGGGTGCGGATCGTCACCAGCCCGGTCTCGGGGTTCTGACCGGGCCGCCCGCCGGCGGGGCCCCCGGCGCGGGGGCGAAGGCACCGGCCCGGCCGTGCGCGGCCGGCGGGGTGGCCCCGTCGCAGGTCGCGGGGGCGCGGTCGGCGCGCACCGGGACACCCCGGTCTCCCGGGCTCCGGCGGCCGTAACCACCGGGGGTGGGCGGGCGTTGTTGGGCGTGGGGGGAGCGGCCGTACCGGTCGGACCCCCGCCCCGGCCGAGCCCCCTCCCGGCCGGACCCGAGACCGTCGGGCCCGTCGGCCCCCACGACCTGGAGCACGCCGGTGAACCGCAGCACCGCGACCGGACGCCGGAGCCCGGCCCCGTCGCACCGGCCCGCCCCGCACCGCCCGCCGAGCCGGCCCGATCGCCCGGGCCCCGCCCCGGGCGGGCGGCCCGGCGGCCGGCGGGGGAGGTCGTCCGGCCGGGAGCGTCCGGGTGGCACGAGCTACGCGCCGCCCGGTGGTCCGGTCGCCCGGGCATCGACGGCCGCCGTCGGTGACCTCCGCCCGGTGGCGGGGGCCGGTGCGCCCGGCGGTCGGGCGGTCGGAGCGGGTTCCTGAGAGCGTCGTGGCCGTGGGCGAACCCCGTTGCGGCGCGCGGTCGGTGGGCCCCGGAACGGCGCCCGCGACCGCGGTGCCGGGTCAGGGCCGGCCGGCCGCCGGCGGAGCGGCCAGCAGGCGACGGCGGACGGCGGCCAGGTCGGCCGGTGCGGCGCCGGCCGCGAGCAGCCGGGCGTCCGGTTCGAAGCCGGCCAGGGTCGCGAGCAGGGCCTCCTCGGCGGTGGTGCCCGCGCGCTCCAGAGCGGCGGTGATCAGGGCGTCCTCGTCGGGGCGGCCCAGCATGCCCCACAGCGGGCGCAGGTTGGGGCCGCTGAGCAGGTAGTCGGCGACGATGGCGGCCGGTTCGACACCCACCAGGGCGAGCAGCAGCAGGGTCGCCAGGCCGGTCCGGTCACGGCCGGCGCCGCAGTGCAGCACCACCGCGCCGGGTCGGGCCCCGGCCACCGCGGCGACGATCCCGGCGATCGCGCCCGGGCACTCGTCGAGGTAGGGGCGCAGCGAGAGCGGGGTGCCGTCGAGCCCGCCCCAGCGCTGCCACCAGGCGGCGCCGGCCAGTTCGTCGAGCGGTATCCGGACGAGGTCGAGATCCGCCGGCAGCGGCAGCAGCGGCTTGTACTCGTCCGCGTTGCGCAGGTCGATCAGGGTGCGGACACCGTGCGCGCGCAGCGCGTCCCAGCCCTCGGCGGTGAGCCGGTCGAGGTTGTCGGCCCGGACGAGCGCGCCGTGGGCGGTGCGACCTCCGCCGGTGGTCGGCAGCCCGCCGAGATCCCGGACGTTGAGGCAGCCGTCCCAGGTCAGAGTGCGTTCGTCGGTCCGCGTGCCGGCCGGTGTCATCGGTTCCCCCCGTGGTCGGTGGGGGCGGTGGCCCCCTCTGTTCTGACTCCCGGGGCGGCCCGGCGGTTCCGGGGCGGGCCGCCCGGTCGGACGGTGCGTCAGGCCGCGGTGGCGGCCGACCCGGTCGCGGCCTCGGCCCGGACGAGCTTCTCCATCGGGTCGGCGGCGGCCCGGCCGAGCAGCGCGGCGAGGACGATCGCGCCCACCAGGAGGACGGTCGACAGCCAGGCCATGGTGCTCACCGGCAGCGTGAAGGCGCCGACGACCCGGGCGACGCACTCGCCGAACAGGGCCAGCCCCCAGACGGACGAGAACAGCCGCTCGTACCGCCGAAAGGCCCGGGAGCCGGCGGCCCGGCCGCCGGCCAGTCGCTCCCACGCCGCCGAGCGGAGCCGGTCCCCCTTGGTGAGGAAGGGCATCAGGACACCCGACATCAGCGGCCGGCCCGCCGCCACCGAGACCAGCACCGCCAGCCCGACGGCCCCGCTCAGCAGGCCGTCCTTGGCGATCATCAGGCGGGCGTCGCCGGTCACGCCGGCCAGCGCCAGGCCGACGAGGTTCACCGCCAGCATCAGGGCCGCCCAGGTGTTGAGCCGGCGGTCGCGGAGCAGCCCGAGGGCCGTCCGGGCGGCCGGGATCACGCCGGCCAGGCCGAGCGCGGCGACCTGGCCCAGGCCCAGCGCCGAGTGCAGCAGGAAGTAGCCGCCGAGCGGGGCCAGCACGTCGACGGCCAGCGGGGCGAAGGCGGCGCCCGGCCGCCCGGCGGCGGTCCGGTCCGTGGCCCGGTCGGCCTCGGTGGCACCGGCGGTGGCCGCGTCGTCGACGCTGTCGGTGGCGATGCTGTCGGTGACGCTGCTGTCGGTGGCGATGCTGTCGGTGGCGCTGCTGGTCAGGGTCTGGCTCATGGTGGCTGCCTCCGCCGGGTCCGCGCCGGGGTCTCCCGCCCCGCGTCGTGCCTCCAGTCTGGCGAGCCGACGACCCGTCGGAGCAGTGCCTTCCGTTGCCGGATCGGCGTGACAACCGTCATGGCGCCGGCCGTGACGGCGGCGCGAATCACTCGGGGAAGAGCCAGAGTTCACGCTCCAGCGTGTCCTGGTAGCGGACCAGCCCGAACCGCTCGTCACCGGCCGAGAGGAACCCCTCGGCGACGCTCCGGAGCACCTGCCGGGCGACCCGGTCGGCCCGGCTCCAGGCGCCGGTGAGGACCAGGGACTTGTCGGCGAGTTCGGCCCGCTGGATCCGGGCGACCGAGGCGGTCAGCAGGGCCGCGTTGACGCCGGCGAGTTCGGCCCGCGAGAGGTAGGTCTCGCCGGTCCGGTCGCGGTCCACCCGCCGCAGCAGTTCGGGCAGCGCGTAGTGCCGCACGGCGGCGACGGCGTCGTCCACGGCCACCTGCCAGCGCGGGCCCGGGAGGATCTCCCACCACACCTCGTCGTCCACGGGCAGCAGTTCCCCGATGCGGGCCCGCCAGGTCTCGACGCCGTACCGGACCCGGGGATCGGGGCGCAGGCCGGGGAGGCCGCTGTCGGCCCAGTCCTGCTTGTCGGTCAGGCTGAGGGCGAGGGTGAAGCGGACCCGGTCGGGCAGCGGGTGCCGGACGACGCCGACCAGGGCCCAGTGGGACTCGTCGGGGAGGCTGAAGGTGTGCCGCCATCCGCTCAGGCCCAGGGCACGCAGGGCGGGCGCGAACTGGTCGCGCATTCCCCGGGTGTAGAGGGCGAGGGCGGTGGTCATCACGTCTCCCTGGTCGGTGGGGCGGGGGTGCGAGCGGGGTCGGCCGGCGGCCGGCGGGGTGGAAGCGGCAGCGGTCGGCGCGAAGTCCGGCGGGGCGGGCCCGGGCCGGGCCAGGATGGGGGTGAACGAGGCAGGGCGGGGCGAGGCAGGGGCGGCGGCGGACGTGCGGCAGCGGGACGGGGACGCGGCCGGCGGGTCGCGGGGCGGGCCCGGGAACGGGCGGGCGCTCGACCGGCCGGGGCCGGGGTCGCCCACACGGAGGATCGGTGGAGGATCGGTGGTGGTTCGGGTGATTCCCACGCTATGCGGGGCCCCGGTATCGGGGCCGCGGGCGAACGGCAGCGGCCCGCGGGACCTTGGGCCCGTCGGGGCAGGGGGTTTGGTCCCGCCGGCCGCAACACGGAGTTCACCGGCCGCCTGGTCCGGCCCGGTCCCGGATGGCCCATGATGGGGCGAGTGCACAGTGCAGAACGTCCCGGCGCGGGTGCCGACCGCGGTGTCGGCACCCCCGGAGTCGTGCCGCCGCCGCGGTCCCGCTCGGCCGACCTCCCCGACCAGCGCCCCGCGCCCCGCCCGGCGGCGAGCCGGCCCGCGAGCCCCGACGGCCCGGCGGCCCAGCCGCCCGACGAGCAGGCGCCGGCCGGCGCGGTCGACCTCTCGGCGGCCGTGCAGGCCGCCCAGGCGGGCGACGAGGAGGCGTTCCGCCAGCTGTTCCGCGCCGTACAGCCCGGCTTGCTGCGCTACCTGCGGGTGCTGGTCGGCGGCCGGCCCGGCGACACCCAGGACGCCGAGGACATCGCCTCCGAGGCCTGGCTGCAGATCGCCCGCGACCTGCACACCTTCTCCGGCGACGCGGACGGGTTCCGGGGCTGGGCGGCCACCGTGGCCCGCAACCGGGCGCTGGACCACCTGCGCAGCAGACGCCGGCGCCCCATCGCGGACCTGCCGCTGGAGTACCTGGCCGAACTGGCCTCGGGCGACGACACCGCCGGCACCGCCCTGGCCACCGTGGGCACCTCCGACGCGCTCGCGCTGATCTCCCGGCTGCCGCGCGACCAGGCCGAGGCCGTGCTGCTCCGGGTGGTGATGCAGCTGGACGCGGAGAGCGCCGCGCGGGTGCTCGGCAAGCGGGCCGGCACCGTCCGGATGGCCGCCCACCGGGGGCTGCGCGGACTCGCCAAGCTGCTGGAGCGCACCGGCGCGGCCGAGGCGGGGATACCGCACCGGAGGGCTCCGCAGAAAAGGCCCCAGCAGGGTGTGACGGAACCGAGGGCCGCGACGCTGAAGGACGTGAGATGAGTACCAACCGATCCCGACGGATCGACCGCGACACGGCCGAGCACCTGCTCGCCCGTGCGGCGGCCGGTACGCCGGACGGTCAGGCCTCCCTCACCGGAGAGGACGGCGACGCGGGGCACCAGGCCCTCGTCGACCTGCTCACCGCTGCGGCTGCCCCGCCGGCGGAGGGCGAACTCCCCGGTGAGGGAGCTGCTCTGACCGCGTTCCGGATGGCCGCGCGTCCCGCCGCAGTCCCTGCCCGCACGCCCGCCGCACCGCTCCGGAGACGATCGATGGCAACCGCCGCGCTGGCCCAGGCCTTCAGCGCCAAGGCCGCCGCCGTCGCGCTCGCGGCCAGCGCGCTGGGCGGTGTCGCGGTCGCGGCCGGGGGCGGCCACCTGCCGGTCGTGCTCGGCGGGGGATCGGGCGGAACCGACCGCGCCGCCGCCGTGAGCAGCGCCGCGGTGCCCGTCGACCCGTCCTCCGCACGGCCGTCGGGCACGCCGTCGGCCACCCGTCCGGGAGCCTCGCCGGGCGGGGCGCCGCTCCCGTCCGCGGGGTCGGCCGGTACGGGTGCCTCCGCCGGTGCCCCGGTGCCCGGGTCGTCGGGCCCGGCCGTCGGCCCCGGCACGCCGTCCGCCGCCGAGCCGGGCACCGGGCAGGTCACCGCGCAGGGGTCGCAGAGCCCCGGCGCCCCGACCGCCGTGCCCGCGCTGCTCACCCTCTGCGAGGAGTTCGCCGCCGAGGAGGCCCACGGCAAGGCCCTGCGCACGATGGCCGCCGACGCCCACTACGCCCCGCTGACGCGGGCGGCGGGTGGCGCGGAGAAGATCAAGGGCTACTGTGCGGCCGTGCGCGCCGGGACGACGGGCAGTGCCCGCGAGCCCGTCACGGCCACCCCTTCGCCCACGGCCGACGGCGGCTCGCGCGGCGGCGGGTCGGACGTCCCGGCCGCCACCGCCACGGCCGCGGCCCCGACCGAGGACAGCGCCGGGCAACTGCCCGGGCGGTCCGGCAGTGCCTCCAGCAGGAGGTGACCCGATCTCCGGACGGGCGGTGGGCGAACCCCCCGGGCCCGCCGCCCGTCCGGACCTTCTCGACCCCAGCCGGGCCCTCGCTCCCGCGGCCCGGCGGGAGCGGCTTCGTAGGGCCGCCCGCGGTCCGGCCGCTATCGTGCACAGGTGCGCCGGGCGGCCGGGAGCCCCGGGCGCGGGACGGTGAGGGGAGCGGTTCCAGTGATCGGACGTGCGCTGAACGGGCGCTACGAGCTCGTCGAGGTGCTCGGCGTCGGCGGCATGGCCACCGTCTGGCGCGGGCTGGACCGGGTGCTGGGCCGTCAGGTCGCCGTCAAGGTGCTCAACGGCGGCCTCGCGGACGACCCGCGCTTCGCCGAGCGGTTCAGCCGCGAGGCGCAGCACGCCGCGATGCTGGCGCACCCGCGGATCGTCATGGTCTTCGACTCGGGAGTGGACCAGGGCTCCCCGTACATCGTCATGGAGCTGGTCCACGGCCGATCGCTGAGCAGCCTGCTGGCCGAGCGGCCGGGCCTGCCGGTGGAGCGCGCGGTGGGCATCGCCGCGGCCGTCTGCGAGGCGCTGGAGGTGGCGCACGCCGCCGGCCTGGTGCACCGGGACATCAAGCCGGGCAACATCATGATCACGCACGACGGCGGGGTGAAGGTCGTCGACTTCGGCATCGCCCGGGCCGGATCCTCGGGCGCCGGGCTCACCCAGGCCGCGACCGTGCTCGGCACCGCCGCCTACCTCTCGCCGGAGCAGGCCACCGCCGCGGCCGTGGACGGCCGCTCCGACCTCTACGCGGTCGGCTGCGTGATGACCGAGATGCTCACCGGCGAGCCGCCGTTCACGGCCGACACCCCGGTGGCGATCGCCTTCAAGCAGGTCTCCGAGCAGCCCGCCCCGCTGTCGGCCCGCCGCGCCGGCATCCCGCCCGCGCTGGACGCGGCGGTGCTGCGACTGCTCGCCAAGAACCCGGACGACCGCCCGTACGACGCCGCCGCGGCGCGCGCCGAACTCCTCGCGGCGGTGCCCCCGCCGGCCGACCGGACGGCCGAACTGCTCGGCGGCGCCCCGGCGCCCGCCACCCAGGTGCTGCCCCCCTTCGCCGACCGCCGGCCCGCTCCCGGTGGGCCGGGGAGCGGCGACCAGCAGCACACCACGGTGCTGCCGCCCGTCCCGGCCGTCGGCCACGCCCCGGCCACCGGCCACGTCCCGCCCACCGGCCGCCCGTCGGGGCCCGCCACCACGTTGATGCCGCCCGTGCCGGTCGCGCCGGCCGGCGGGGGGACGCCCTCGTACGGGCCCGGGTACGGCGCCCCGGACACCGGTGGCCGCGGCGGGTCGCGGAACAGGCCGCTGCTGCTGGGCGCGCTCGGGGTGGCAGGCGTCGTGGTCGCGGTGGTGGTCGCGGTGGCCGCCCTGCACGGGCCGCCGGCGAAGCGGAACGCCGCCCCGCCGACCGCCCCGACCACCGGCGCCGCGGCGGTCAGCCCCACGGCCCAGCCGTCGACGGCCAAGCCGTCCAGCGCTGTCCCGACCACCGCGGCCCCCACCAGGCCGCAGGGCCCGGCGGTGCAGCTCGCCGCGCTGCGGGAGCTGGTGGCGAAGGCGCAGATGCCCAAGGAGCGCGACCGGCAGTCCGACCTCCTGCACTCCCTGGACGACGCCGCCGAGGCGGTCGGCGAGGGCCGGGGGGCGGACGCGCAGCAGGACGTGAAGGAGGCTCAGCGGATCGTCCGGGACCTCGCCAAGAAGCACGCCATCGACACCGCGACCAGTCTGAACTGGCAGGCGAGGCTGACCCTCCTGGCCGGCACGGTGCACTCGCCGGTCGGGGGCGTGAACAGCGGGGTCGACGGTGACGGCGGCAACGGCTGAGACCGGCGGAGGCGGTCGGGGCGCGGGGCCGGCCGGTCAGCCGTCCCCGCCCGGCTCGGCCTTCCCGTCGCTCTCCGGGCCGCTGTCCTCCCGGCCGTCGTGGCCCGCGTCCGTCCGGCCGCCCTTCCCGGCGCCCTCCTCGCGGAGCCGGGCGCTGACCTGGCTGCGCACCCGGTTGCTGAGGGTGCCGGCCGCCGCCGCCAGGAAGACGAAGTTGTAGAAGATCTGCAGGATCACCACCACCCGGGCGTCCTGTCCGGACGGCGTGATGTCGCCGTACCCGACGGTGGACATGGTGATCACCGTGAAGTAGAGGGCGTCCAGCCTCGTCTCCAGGCCGTTGAACTCGTTGTCGCGGGCCAGCGAGAAGTAGGTGGCGGAGAACACCACCATCGACAGGAGGATCAGGAACGCCAGGCCCACCCCGGGACGGCCGCCGACCTGGGTCATCACCTGCACCATCTTGCGCAGCAGCAGGTAGGTGAGCAGGGTCAGGGCCGCGCCGAAGGCCACCCAGCTGAAGACCGGCCGGTCGGGGCCGAAGACCTGCAGCGGGAGGGTGAAGTAGCAGATCATCAGGCCCGCGAAGCCGCCGACGAGCAGGGCGCCCTCCCGGATGACCCTGGGGGTCCACGGCTTCAAGGGCACCATCCTGCGGGGCAAGGGCCCTCCGGGGTCGGCCGGGGCGGGGCGGGGCGCGGCTTCGGGGCGCGGTCCCTCCCAGCCTGTGCCGCGGCGGCGTCGGCCGCTCCCACGGTTGGTCCGTTCGGGGGGTGCGGCGTCGGGCCCGCCGGTCGCCGCCGGGCCCTGGAATCCGCCGACCCGCCCGGGGCCCGTCAGTCGAGGGCGGCGAAGGCCCGGGCGGAGGCGTCCTCCTGGGCGAGCCGGTGCAGCGCGGTGATCAGCGCGTCGCCCAGGACGGTGCCGAGGACGACGCCCTCGACCTGGCTGTCCGGGTCGGGGCGGCGGCCGACGGCGGCGATCTCCGAGGCGGCGAGCACCTCGACGGCGTCGGCGTAGTCGTCGATCACGACGAGCAGGTCCTGCTGGCCGAGCTCGTGGTAGCTGTGCAGGATCTGGGCGAGGGAGTCCCGAGCCGGGCCGGGGCACTCGACGAGCCAGCCCCGGTCGGCGATCAGCTGGTCGGCGCGCTGCCGGGCCTCCTCCAGGTCCGGGGAGTCGGGGTCGCCGGCGGGCGCCGGGTTGACGGCGTGCTGGGCGATGCCGAGCCGGTCGTGGAGCGAGTTGTCGGGGGAGTCGATCGAGTCGAGCACCGTGCGGGTGGCGGCGATGGACAGCTTGCCGACGTCCAGCAGTGCGCGGACCAGCTTGAGCCGCCGCACGTGGGCGTCGCCGTACTGGGCCTGGTTGGGGCTGGTGAGCTCGCCGGCGGGCAGCAGGCCCTCGCGCAGGTAGTACTTGATCGTCGGCACCGGGACGGCCGTCCGGCTGCTCAGCTCTCCGATGCGCATCGACTCTCCTTCTCCAACGGTATGGATAGCTTACATCTCCACTTTTTGCCCGGAAGGTCTTGTGCTTCCGCGGGATGGATATCCATACTGTCCATTATCGATAGTGAACAGTATTGCTATCCATAAGGAGCCCCGGTCATGTCCGAGAACCGGTCACGAGCGCTGCCGGCGCTGCTGGCGACCTCCGTCCCGATGTTCATGGTGTCCCTCGACAACCTCGTGGTGACCAACGCACTCAACGAGATGAGCGCGGACCTGCGGGTCGGGCAGTCCGAGCTCCAGTGGGTGGTGAACGGCTACGTCCTCGCCTTCGCCGGACTGCTGCTGGCCGGCGCCGCGCTCGGCGACCGCTTCGGCCGCCGCCGGGTCTTCCTCGGCGGCGTGGCCCTGTTCACCCTCGGCTCGGCCGCCTGCGGCCTGTCCGGCACGGCCGAGCAGCTCATCGCCGCCCGGGCCCTGCAGGGCGCGGGCGCGGCGGCGATCCTGCCGGTCTCGCTCACCCTCGCGGTGGCCGCCGTACCGGCCGCCCGGCGGGCGCTGGCCGTCGGCGTCTGGGGCGGGGTCAACGGCCTCGGCGTCGCGGTCGGTCCGCTGGCCGGCGGCCTGGTGACGGAGGGCCTGGACTGGCACTGGATCTTCTGGATCAACGTCCCGGTCGGCCTGCTCGCCCTCCCGTTCGTACGACGGGCCGTCCGGGAGAGCCGGGGCCCCGAGGGCGCCCTCGACGTCACCGGGATCGCCCTGATCACCGCCGCCGTGGTCGGCGCGGTCTGGGGCATCGTCGGCGCCGCCGACCACGGCTGGACGGGCCCCCGCACGCTGGTCGGCCTCGGCGGCGGACTCGCCCTGCTCGCGCTCTTCGCCGTCCAGCAGCGGCGGGCCCGGCTGCCGCTGGTACCGCCGCGGATGTACCGGATCAGGTCCTTCATGCTCAGCAACACGGTGGCGCTGGCGATGTACTTCGGCGTCTTCGGCTCGATCTTCTTCCTCGCCCAGTACCTCCAGGGCCCGATGGGCTACTCGCCCTTCGAGGCCGGACTGCGGACCCTGCCCTGGACGGCCGCCCCGGTGGTCGTCGTCCCGCTCGCCAGCGCCCTGGTGCCCCGGATCGGCGGCGGCCTGCTGCAGGCGGCCGGCTGCGTGATGCAGGCCCTGGCCCTCGGGTGGCTCGCGCTGCTGGTCGGCCCGGGCGTCTCGTACGGCTCGCTGGTACCCGCCCTGGCCCTGGCCGGCCTCGGAATGGGCCTGGTCTTCGCCGCCAACCCGGCGACCGTGATCGGCAGCGTCGCCGAGCACGAGCACAACAAGGCCTCCGGGGTGAACAACACCGTCCGCGAGTTCGGCGGCGCGCTCGGCATCGCGGTGCTCACCACCGTCTACAGCCAGGCGTTCAAGGCCCACGCGGCGGCCGGGCCGGGCCCCGCCTTCGAGTACGGGCTGCGCCAGTCGCTCTGGCTCGGTGCGGCGGTGGTGCTGCTCGGGGCGGTGGCCGGACTGCTGATCCGCCGCCCGCGGCCCCGCCCGACCGCCGCCGGGGCGGAGCGCACGATGGCCTCGGCGCGCTGACCGCGCGGGGCCGGGCGGCCGGGGCCCGACGGGCCGGGGGCGAAGCTCGGGGTGCGGCGCCGGCCGCCGCACCCCGAGCCCCCGGACCGGCCCTACCGCCCGGCCGGCCGCAGGATCGCCGGCAGCGCGTGGTGACCGTTGGAGATGAACGACTCCACCGGCCGCAGGCCCTCCGCCGGCTCCGCGAGGGCGAGCTCCGGAAAGCGCTCGAACAGCCCCGGCAGGGCGATCGCCGCCTCCAGCCGGGCCAGCGGCGCGCCGAGGCAGAAGTGCACGCCGTGACCGAACGCCAGGTGCTCCTTGCCGGCCCGGGTCACGTCGAAGACGTCCGCGTCGGCGCCGTGCACGGCGGTGTCCCGCCCGGCGGCGGCGTACGCGGCGAGGATCGCCTCGCCCTTGCGGATCAGCACGTCGCCGACCTGCACGTCCTCCACCGCGTAGCGCAGCGGCAGGTTGGCCACCGGGGACCGCAACCGCAGCGCCTCCTCGATCACGTCGTTCCAGGAGGCCCGGCCGGCCCGCACGTGCGCCAGCTGCTCCGGGTGCGTGAGCAGCAGGTGGATGGCGTTGTCCAGCAGGTTGACGGTGGTCTCGTGGCCCGCGCTGATCAGCAGCAGCAGGGTGTCGACCAGCTCGCTCTCGCTGAGCTCCGCGGCGCCCTCGCCGTCCGCCTCCTCGTCGCGCACGCCGAGCAGCACGCTGGTGAGGTCGTCCCCCGGCTCCTTGCGCTTGAGCGCGACCAGCTCGGTCAGGATGCCGTAGATCGCGACGACGTTGGCCTGGGCCTCCTCGGGCGTCGCGTTGGTGTTGAAGATGCCGTCCACGCAGGCCCGCAGCCCCGCGTGCGCCTCCTCGGGCACGCCGAACAGCTCGCAGATCACCTGGATCGGCACCGGGTACGCGTACGCCTCCCGCAGGTCGACCGGCTGCCCCGCGGGCGCGGCGTCGAGGGCGGTCAGCAGGTCGGTGGTGATCCGCTCGACCCGGGGCCGCATGGCCTCGGTCCGGCGCGCGGTGAACGCGGCCGAGACCAGCTTGCGCAGCCGTCGGTGCTCGGTGCCGTACGCGGTGAACATGTTCTCCACGGCGACCCAGAGGTTCAGCGGCCAGTCCGCCGGGACGTCACCGTTGATGAACGCCGTCCAGTGCTGGCGCGCGCTCTTGGAGATCCGGGGGTCGGTGAGCAGCTGCTTGAGCAGCTCCTGGCTGCCTACCGACCACGCAACCACGCCACCAGGGAGCTCCACCTGCGCGACCGGCCCGTCCCGGTGGACGGCGGCGGCTTCGCCGTGGATGTCGCTGCCGGTGGGGTCGAGGGCGTAGGGGCAGACTGCGGCGGAGTCTGCCGAAGGGGCGGTAGGGGCTGCCATGGGGTCTCTCCAGAGGTCTCGGCGGGGCGTCCGTGGGCGGTGCGCGGTGCGGCCGTGCTTGCCGCGGCGCCCTGCGGCGCGGCGGTGGAGGGAGTGGCGCTGTACTGGTCGGCGCCGCGCTGGTCGGCGTCGTACCGGTCGGGGGCGTGGCGGTCCGCGCCGTACGGGTCGGTGCCGTACGCGTCGGAGGTGTCCGGCGAGGTCTGCTGCGGCGGCGCGCCGACCCGGGCGCCCGGCGCCGCCACGGCCACCGGCACCGGCGGGAAGTGCACCGGCAGGGCGGCCAGGGCACGGTGGAACGGCCCGGGACGCCAGGGCAACTCGTCGGCGGGGACGGTCAGTTCCATGTCCGGCAGGCGGTCCAGCAGCTTCTCGACCGCGACGGTGGCGATCAGCCGGGCCGGGCTCTGCGCCGGACAGGTGTGCGGGCCGGCGCTCCAGGCCAGGTGGGCCCGGTTGCCGGCGCGGTGCTCGGCGGCCAGCACGGGGTCGTTGTTGGCGGCCGAGAAGCTGATCACCACCGGATCGCCCTCCGGCAGCCGGACGCCGGCCAGTTCGGTGTCCCGGACGGGGAAGTGCACGGCGTAGTTGGCCATCGGCGGGTCGGTCCAGAGCACCTCGTCGAGGGCGTCGTCGACCGGCAGGCTGCCGCCGGCCAGGCTGCCGGCGAAGCGGTCGTCGGAGAGCAGCAGCCGCAGCGCGTTGGTGATCAGGTTGAGCTGCGGCTCGGTGCCGGCGCCCATCAGCAGCACGAGCTGGTGCAGCATCTCCTCGTCGGTCAGCCGCGACGGGTGGGACATCAGCCAGGAGGTGATGTCGGGCCCGGGCCGGGAGCGCTTGAGCGCGACCAGCTCCAGCAGGCAGGCGGTCAGCTCCTGGTTGGCCCGCTCGGCGTCCACGCCGTCGAAGATGCCGGACATGCCGGCCACCAGCCGGTCGCCGAACTCCGCCGGGGAGCCGAAGAGTTCGTTGAACACCAGGAGCGGCAGGGTGCGCGCGTAGTCGCCGACCAGATCGGCCTCGCCGAGCCCGGCGAAGCGGTCGATCAGGATGTCGGCGCTGCGCTCCACGTATCCGCGCAGCGCGACCGGGTCGACCTGCTCCAGGCTGTCGTTGATGGCGCCGCGCAGCCGGGCGTGGTCGGCGCCGTCGGTGAACAGCGCGTTCGGCCGGTAGGCCATCATCGGCAGCGCGGGGCTGTCCGGGGCGATCGCGCCGCGGTTGAGGTCCGTCCAGCGTCGCGGGTCCTTGGAGAAGGTCTCCGGGGTGCGCAGCACGTCCAGCGCGGCGGCGTACGAGGTCACCAGCGTGGCCCGCACCCCGGGGTACAGCTCGACCGGGGCGGCCGCGCCGTACTGCCGCAGGTGCTCGTACACGCCGTTCGGGTCGGTCGCGAACTCCTTGTCGTACAGCGGGAATCCGAAGGGCGAGGCGGCGCCGTCGGCGGCGTGCGCCGGGCAGCCCGGGGGCGGGGCGGGGTGGGTCACGCGGGCTCCAGTTCGGTGGGGTCCTCGACGCGGTCGGACAGGTACTCGACGAGCGTCACCAGGGCGCGGGTCGCCGAGCCGGTGTCCCTGGCGTCGCAGCTGACCAGGGGGGTTTCGGGGAGCAGGTCGAGCGCCTCGCGCAGCTCCTCCTCGGCGAACTCCGGCGCGCCGTCGAAGCGGTTGACGGCCACGGCGTACGGCAGGCCGTGGTCCTCCAGCAGGTCCATCACGGCGAAGGACTGCTCCAGCCGGCGGGTGTCGGTCAGCACCAGCGCGCCGAGCGCCCCGTACGCCATGTCCCGCCAGAGCGGGGTGAACCGCTGCTGGCCCGGTGCGCCGAACAGGTACAGCACCAGGCTCTCGCTGAGGGTGAGCCGGCCGAAGTCCAGCGCCACCGTGGTGGTGTCCTTGCCGTGCACGCCCGCCAGGTCGTCGACCAGCGCGCCGGCCTGGGTCATCCGCTCCTCGGTGCGCAGCGGCGGGATCTCCGAGAGGGTGCCGACGAAGGTGGTCTTGCCGACCGCGAAGTGGCCGACGACCAGCAGTTTGACGGCCGTCCGCACGCTCGGGGCCAGGTAGATGTCAGAGGCGGGCCCGGAGGCCATGCAGTACCTCCCGCAGGAGCTGGGTGTCGGGTTGCGGGGTGCGCGGTACGGCAGCCCGGGTGATGATGTGGCCGCTGTCGACGAGGTCGCTCAGCAGTACCTTGGTGACGCTCACCGGCAGGTGCAGGTGCCCGGCGACCTCGGCCACCGACAGCGCGCCGAGCAGGCAGAGTTCGACGATCCGGCGGCGCTCCGGGCTCAGCCCGGCGAGCGGCCGGTCGGGCATCGCGCTGACCAGGGTGACCAGGTCGAAGGTGTTCCGGCTGGGGTGGGACCTGCCGTCGGTCACCACGTACGGCCGCACCAGCCCCTTGAGCCGCCGCGGCGCGGTCATGTTCGCAGGCCCGCGTCGTGCCGCGGCGGGCTGGTGAGTTCCTTGCCGAGCCGGTCGACCAGCTTCTGCATCCGGAAGCTCACCGCCTCCATGTCGACGCTGTCGCTCGCGGACACCGCGAGGTAGGCGCCCGGTCCGGCCGCGACCAGGAAGACGTAGCCGTCGGCGAACTCGATCAGGGTCTGCCGCCAGGGCGTGCCCTCGCGGCCGGCGAAGCCCGCGGTGGAGCGGCTGATCGACTGGAGGCCGGAGAGGGCGGCGGCCTGCCGGTCGGCCTCGTCGCGGGAGATCCCGCGCGAGTGCGCGCGCAGGAGGCCGTCGGCGGACAGCAGGATGGCGTGCCGGGCCTCGGGCACCAGCAGGACGTCGTCGAGCATCCACCCGAGTTCGTTGTCCAGGTGGGTGGTGAGCGGGCTGTTCATGCCTGCGGGGTCCCTTCGGGGTCGGTGGAGTCGGCGCGGCCGGCCCGGGTGCCGCGGGCGAAGGCGCCCATCCGGCGTGCGGTCTCCTCGGCGGAGCGCCCCCAGACGTCGTCCCAGTCGGCCTCGGCCCCGAGCCGGGCGTCGGCGGCGCCCTGTCCGGCGGCCGCGTCCGGCGGGGTCTGGCGCCGGCGCCGCTTGGGCAGTCCGCCGGCGGTCTGCCGGCGGGGCTCGACCGGGAGGGCCTGCCCGGGCACCGCGGGGGCGGGGGCCGGGGCGGGGTCGGGCGAGCGGAGGGTGTGCCCGGCGTGAGCGGCCGGCTCCGGCTCGGTCTCCTGCTCGGGCTGGGTGAGCAGGGCGCTCGGGAGGAAGAGCACGGCCCGCACCCCGCCGTAGGGCGAGCGGGTGTCGACGGAGACGCTGAAGCCGTAGCGGGCGGCGAGCACCCCGATCACGGCGAAGCCGAACTGCGGTGGGTCGCCGAGCCGGGTGACGTCCACCGTCCGCTGCCCGGAGAGCAGTTGACCGGCCCGCCGGACCTCGCGCTGGTCCATGCCGACCCCGGCGTCGTCGATCACCACGCAGGCGCCGTTGTGCGCCGGCTGGAGGTTGACCTCGACCGTGGTGTTGGGCTGGGAGTGCCGGGCCGCGTTGTCGAGCAGCTCCGCCACCGCGAGCACCACCGGCTCCACGGCCCGGCTGACCACGGCGAGTTCGAGTTGGGTGCGGAGCTCGACCCGCCGGTAGTCGCGGATCCGGGACTTCGCGCCGCGGACCACGTCGGAGAGGGCGGAGACGTGCCGTTGACGCCCGGGCCAGGAGCCGCAGAGCACGGCGATGGCCTGCGCCCGCCGGCCGAACTGGGAGTTGGCGTGGTCGATCTCCAGCAGGTCGCGCAGCACGTCGGGGTCGTCATGGCGGTCCTGCATGTCCGAGATGGAGAGCTGCTGTTCGTTCGCCAGGCCCTGCAGCGAGCGGACGGCACCCTTCAGCGCGGTCTTGGCCGACTGGTCGGCGCGGTCCCGTGCGAGCGCCGCGGCGCCCGCGAACTGCTCCAGCACGCTGTGCAGATGGCCGGCGAACCGGGTGCCGGCCAGTCTGGGGTCGGTGGGGACGGACAGGCCCGCGGCGGAGGCGTGCGGCGCGGCGGCGAGGGCCGGCGCCTGCACGGAGGCCAGCCGCTGGGCGGCCTCGTCCCGGGCGGCCACGGACTCCTCCAGGGCGCCGATCCGCTCGCCGAGCGAGCCGGTGATCCGCCGCTGGCGCACCAGCAGCACGGCGGCGGCGAGCGCCCCGGCTGCCAGGCACCATGAAACGGCGTCCGGTATGTGTGGGGTCATCAGATCCTCGTGGCGGAGTGGGATCCGCCGGTGGGTGACAGGCCGCGGTCATCCTAAGCGGATCCGCGACGCATTGTCAGAGGATCGTCTCGCATGGTGATCTGATGAACACTTTTTGATGATGCGTCAATGTGACTGAAACAGAGCAGTTTTGTCTGGATTGACGTCGTTCGGGGCGGGTCCGTCGAGGGAATCCGGTGCTCCCGGTGCCATCGCGGCGCCCCTCGTCGGCCAAATCGCCACCGAAGCCGCCGGATAGCTCCACAGGGCCTCCGGGCCCGCGGTGCCGGCAGGGGCACGGCACCGCGGACGGCCGGTCACGGAGCGGCCGGGCCGCCCGGCGGCGGACGAGGGCCCGACAGTGCCGCGGCGGAGCCCGGCGGCCGGGCGGGCCTACGACGACGGGGCCCGCGATCCGTCGAAGGACGGATCGCGGGCCCCGGAGAGGCGTGCGCTGCGGCCGGGCTCAGGCGCCGGTGGCCGACTTGGTGTTCTCGGAAGCCGTCGTCACGGTCGAGGGCGCCACGACCGCCGGACGCGGCTGCTCGGCGGCCGGCGACGCGGTGGAGGCCGCGGTCGCGTTGGGGGCGGCGCCGTCGGCCGGGGCGTCGTCCTCCCGCAGGGCCTTGGTCTCCGCCTTGAGGATGCGCATCGACTTGCCGAGGCCACGGGCCATCTCGGGCAGCTTCTTCGAGCCGAAAAGCAGGATGATGACAGCCAGCACCACCAGGAGGTGCCAGGGCTCCAGACCGTTACGCAGCATCCCTGACCACCGGTCCCTTCGATTCTCGCCGTTGTGTGGCCGGGCAAATCGCCCGGCCTGGCCAGTATGCCTGTCCAAGGCGTCGAACGTATACACCGGCCGGGAAACGGTGGTCAAAGAGCCGAAGCCGTCGGAGTGGACTCGCGGGGTGTGCCGAGCACCCTCCCGGCGGCCCGTCCGGTGCCGTGAAACCGCCGCCGACCTGCGGCGCGATCGCACCGCGAGCCCCCTCCCGGCCGGGAGGGGGCTCGCGGTGACCGGCGGGGGAGGGGCCCCGGGCGATCACCCGGGCGGGTGGCGGTCGGGCCGGTGGCTGCGGTTGCCCCGCGTGCCCGCCGGCCTCTCCTGCCGCCCCGCCGGCCGGTGCCGCGGCGTGGGGCGGGCCGCCGGGGCGGCCGTTCAGACGGCGGCCGGCTCGGGCTGCTCGGTCGCGGCCGGGGCGGCCGGCACCGGCAGGTGCCTCATCAGCCGGTAGGCCGCGAGCGAGGCGCCGACCAGGAAGACCAGCCCGACCACCGCGGCCACGTGCATCCCGTCCGTGAACGCCGACCGGGTGGCCTCCAGCAGGTCGCCGCCGAGCCGGCCCGGCAGCCGCCCGGCCACCGCGACCGCTCCGCCGAGCGTGTCCTGGGCGGCCTGCGCCGCGTCGCCGTCGAGCCCGGCGGGCAGCCGACCGTCCAACCGGACCTGGTAGACCGCGGCGCCGGCCGCGCCGAGCAGCGCGATGCCCAGCGAACTGCCGAGCTCGACCGCGGTCTCCGAGGTGGCGGACGCGGCGCCGGCCTGCTCGGGCGGCGCGGCGGCGACCACCATCTCGGCGGTGAGCGTCATGGTGCCGACGCTGCCGGCGGCCAGCACGCCGGCGGCGACCAGGATCAGCGCGAGCGGGGAGTGCGGGCCGACCAGCGTCATCATCCCGAAGCCGACCGCGCCCACCAGGAACCCGCCGGCCATCAGGTGGGCCGGGCGGACCCTGCCGGCCAGCGCGCCGCAGACGCCGACGGCCGCACCGACGCCGACGCTGGGGGCCAGGGACCAGAGCGAGGCGGCCAGCGGGCTCATGCCCTTGACCAGTTGCAGGTACTGCGAGGTGAAGAGGGCGAAGCCCATCATGGCGAACATCGCGACGCTGTTGACGGTGATCGCGCCGCTGAAGGTGCGGATGCGGAACAGGCCGAGGTCGATCAGCGGGTGGGCGGCGGTGCGCTGGCGCAGCAGGAAGGCGGCGCCGATCAGCAGCCCGGCCGGGACGGCGAGGGCGGGCAGGAGGCTCCAGCCGTCGACCGCCAGGGTCTTGATCCCGTAGACGATCGGGAGGATCGCGGCCATCGACAGCAGGGCGCCGGGCAGGTCGAAGCGGCCGGACCGCGGGGCGCGGTACTCGGGGAGCAGGAACGGGCCGACGAGCAGGACCAGGGCCATGACGGGGATGGCGACCAGGAAGGCCGACCCCCACCAGAAGTGGTCGAGCACCAGACCGCCGGCCACCGGGCCGAGGGTGGCGCCCGCGGTGAGCACCCCGCCCCAGGCGGCGAGCGCGACCTGGCGCTGCTTCGGGTCGTGGAACATGTTGCGGATCAGCGCGAGGGTCGAGGGCATCACGGTGGCCCCGGTGATCCCGAGCAGGGCCCGGGCGGCGATCAGCTGGTCCGCGCCGCCGGAGTAGGCGGCGAGCAGCGAGGCCCCGGCGAAGCCCGCGGCGCCGATCATCAGCAGTCGCCGGCGGCCGATCCGATCGCCCAGGGCGCCCATGGTGATCAGGAACCCGGCGAGCAGGAACGAGTACATGTCCATGATCCACAGCTGCTGGGTGCCACTCGGCTCCAGGCTCGTGCTGATGAACGGGACGGCGAAGAAGAGCACGCCCATGTCCATGCTCAGGACCAGGACGGGGAGCAGGAGGACGGCGAGGCCCGTCCATTCGCGGCGGCCGGCGAGGCCGTGGGTTGCGGTCATGAGGAAGACAGTACGAACGTGTCAGACGTTTGTCTAGTACGTATGTCTAGATCGATCGTCTTGCTCTTATGTCTTACTCATACGTCTGGTTCATATGTGCAAGACATCCGTCCAGGGCTGTCGTAGCATCGAGCCATGGGAAATCGAGAAGACCTGCTGGCCGGGGCCAAGCGCTGCCTGTACGAGAAGGGCTACGGGCGCACCACCGCCCGGGACATCGCCTCCGCCTCGGGGGTCAGCCTGGCGGCCATCGGCTACCACTTCGGCTCCAAGGAGTCGCTGCTCAACCTGGCGCTGATCGAGGCGGTCGGTGAATGGGGCGGCGCGCTGGCCGGTGCGGTGGCGCGGGCGGACGGCGGCACCGACGACCCCGAGGAGCGGTTCGTCGCCGTCTGGGACGGCGTCCTGGAGACCTTCGTCGAACACCGCGGCCTGTGGGCCGCCCAGTTCGAGGCGATCGCCCAGGTCGAGCATGCCCCCGAACTCAAGGAGCAGCTCGCCGCCGTGCAGAAGGAGGGCCGGCTCGGGCTGGCCGCGCTCTTCCAGGGCCTGCCCGAAGTACTGGACAACGAGACCGAGCTGGCCCGCGGCATGTTCTACCAGGCCCTGCTCGCCGGTCTGGCGGCCCAGTGGCTGGCCGCGCCGGAGCTGGCCCCCACCGGCCGGGACGTGCTGCGCGGCCTGCGGCTGGTCGACGACAGCGTGCCCCGGCCGGTCGCGGCGACCTGAGGACCAGCCGAGGGCCGGCAGGCCCTCGGGCCCCTTCCGCCGTCCGCCGGGTCAGTTGGTGACGGCGGTCAGCAGGACGACCGAGTCCACGTGCGCCAGCAGCCCGTGCCGCTCCTGCGGGATCGGGTGCAGCTGACCGGTGGACAGTTCGAGGCGCCGGCCCGCGATGGTCAGCGACACCCGCCCGCGCAGCACCTGCAGGCTCGCGGCGCTCGGCGCGTTGTGCTCGTCCAGGGCGGTGCCGGCGGTCAGCGCGATCACGGTCTGCCGCAGCACCCCGTCGTGGATCACCAGGTGGGCGCTGCGCCCGTGGGTGCTGGCGGCGGCCTTGGCGGCCTGTTCGTCGGCGAGCTGTACGAGATCGTCCATCGCGTCCTCCTGGAACGGGCCCCGTTCGCGACCCTAAGGCCGACCCGTCCCGTTCCGCACGCCGGCCGGCCGGCGTGCCGACCCGTCGGCGGAGCACGGTGACGGGTGCCCGCGGGGCACCTCCCGGGAGTCGCGGAACCCTGTCGGAGTACCGCCGGGCCGCCCGGGGTGCGGGGTCGGGCACCCTCCCCGATGGTGGACTCATGGCGAATCAGAATGTCCTCAGTGGAATCCAGGTCAACCGGGGCCTCCTGGTCGGCGGCGCGGTCCTCACCGGTGTCGGAGCCGTTCTCGGGCTGGCCGGCGCGGCGATGGTGGGGGTCGCCCTCGCCTCGGCCGGCCGCAGCTTCGTGCAGCGGATGGACACCCCGCCCACCGAGCTGGCGGCCCGCAAGCTCCAGGACGCGAAGGCGGCGTCACTGGCGGGCTGGGAGGTCTGGCGGACGCAGCAGCACTCCTCCAACTGACCGTCGGGCGCCGGTCCGGTCCGGATGAGGGCCGGCCGTTCGGGCCGCCCCGGCCACCGTGCCGCGGCGGCCTCGCGGCGTCCCGCGTCGCGTCGACCTACCCGGGCGGCCGGGCCGTGAGCTGCTCGCGCAGGGCCCGCTTCAGCAGCTTCCCGATGGGGTTGCGGGGCAGCGGCCCGGGGTGGAACACCAGGTGGGCGGGCACCTTGAAGGCGGCCAGCCGCCCGGCGACGTGTCCGCGCAGCCCGTGCTCGTCGGCCGCGGTGCCGGGGCGCAGCACCACCACCGCGGCGACCTCCTCGCCGAGCAGCGGGTGCGGTACGCCGACGACCGCGGCGTCCGCCACCGCGGGGTGGTCGCAGAGCACGCCCTCGACCTCCACGCAGTACACGTTCTCGCCGCCCCGGATCACCACGTCCTTGAGGCGGTCGACGACGTACACCTCGCCGTCCCTCAGCCTGGCGAGGTCGCCGGTGCGGAACCAGCCGTCGCTGAACGCCGCCGCGGTGGCCGCCGGATCGCCCCGGTAGCCGCGGAAGACCGGCTGGCCGCGCAGCCACAGTTCGCCGACCTCGCCGTCCGGCACGCTCGCGCCGCCCGGGCCGGCGATCCGGAGCTCCACACCGGGGTTGGGGCGGCCGACGCTGTCCGGGTGCTCCCGGTAGCGGTCGCCGAGGTTGGCGAGCACGCCGCCGCAGGTCTCGGTGAGGCCGTAGCCGTTGCGCGCCTCGACCCGGCCGGCGAAGCGGGCGGTGATCCTGGCGGCGAGCGCGGGCGGGGCCGGCGCGCCACCGGTGCTGATCACCCGCAGCGCGGGCAGCTCGGACCCGGCCAGGTCGGCGGCGTCCAGCAGGCCGAGCGCCGTGGTGGGCACCCCCACGAAGGTGGTCACCCGGTGCCGCTCGACCAGCCGCAGGGCCTCGACCGGGTCCCACCGGTGCATCAGGACGGCCGTGCCGCCGTGTCCCATCAGCGGCAGCAGGGTGCTGAAGGCCGCCACGTGGAAGAACGGATAGGTCATCAGGGTGGTCTGCGGCCGGACGTCGGCGAGGTCGCCGCCGGCGCAGAGCACCGCGCTGGCGGCGAAGAAGCGCGGGCCGAGCAGGGCCGCGCACCAGGCCGAACCGGTGGCCGCGACCGCCTTCGGCCGCCCGGTGGTGCCCGAGGTGTAGATCAGGGTGGCGTCGCCCTCGGGGTCGAGCGGGACGTCGGGCAGCGCCGGGGCGCCGGTCGGCGCGGGCAGGTCCTCGAAGCGTTCGGCGCCGGGGCGGGCCCGGTCGCCGACGGTCAGCAGCCGGGGCGCCGCCCCCGTACGGCGGGCGAACCAGGGGTGCATCCGGTCGGCCCGTTCGGCGTCCGCCACGACCAGGGCGGGTGCGCAGTCGTCCAGCGCGTACGCCAGTTCCTCGCTCTGCCACCAGGCGTTGAGCAGGACGGTGACCAGGCCGGCGGCCTGGCCGGCCCAGAAGGCGATCTGCCACTCGGGCAGGTTGCGCATCGCGATCACCATCCGGTCGCCGGGGCGCAGGCCGTACTCGCCGAGCAGGCGGCGGGCGAGCACGGCGGCCCGGGCGTGGAACCCGGCGTAGTCGAGCGTCCCGCCGGGGCCGGCCAGGAAGGGGCGTTCGCCGTGCGCGCGGGTGGAGTCCAGGAACTCGCGCAGGGTGCGCGGGCCGCCGGTGTACCGCGGCCCGGCCGGGCCCGTGGTGACGGCGAAGGGCATGCCGGGCGCGCGGAGTGCCGCCTGCACGCGGGTGACCAGGCGGAGCGATTCGCTCGTCATGACGTCCTCGGATGCTGCGGGTCCCGCCCGGGGTCGGGCGGCGGGCGGGCGACCGGCGGCGGGGTCGGGGGCCGGCGCCCCGCCCCGCCGCCGGAACGCGCCTACAGGCCCAGCGACTTGGCGATGATGGTGCGCATGACCTCGCTGGTGCCGCCGTAGATCCGGAACACCCGGTTGTCGGTGTAGAGCCGGGCGATCGGGTACTCCAGGATGTAACCGTAACCGCCGTGCAACTGGAGGCACTTGTCGATCACCTCGGAGGCCGACTCGGTGCAGAACAGCTTGGCGGCGGCGGCGTCCGCGACCGTCAACTCGCCGTTCTGGTAGAGCTCCAGGGCGCGGTCGACCATCGACTGCTGGGCGACCACCTGGGCCTCGCAGTCGGCCAGGGTGAACTTGGTGTTCTGGAACTCGGCCACCGCCTTGCCGAACACCTTGCGGTCCTTCACGTACCGGACGGCGAACTGCACGGCCGCGGCGGCCGAGGCGTACGCGCCGACCGCGATGGCCAGCCGCTCCTGCACCAGGTTGTGGGTCAGGTACGCGAAGGCCTTGCCCTCCTCGCCGAGCAGGTCGGCGACCGGCACCTTGACGTCGGTGAAGGAGAGTTCGGCGGTGTCGGAGGTGCGCAGGCCGATCTTCTGCAGCTTGCGGCCGACCGCGTAGCCCTCGGAGGTGGTGTCCACGCACAGGATCGACAGGCCCGCCCGGCGGTCGGCCGGGTCGTGCGGCGCGGTGCGGCAGACCACCAGCACCAGGTCGGCGAGCACGCCGCCGGTGATGAAGGTCTTGGCGCCGTTCAGCACGTAGTGGGTGCCGTCCTCGGACAGCCTGGCCGTGGTGGTGATGCCGGCGAGGTCGGAGCCGGCGCCCGGCTCGGTCATCGCGATCGCCGTCATGATGTCGCCGGAGACGAAGCCCGGCAGCCAGCGCAGCTTCTGCTCCTCGGTGGCGTACTCCATCAGGTACGGCAGCACCAGGCCGGTGTGCACGCCGGAGGAGCCGAAGGTCACGCCCGCCCGGGCGCACTCCTCGCTGACCACCGCCTGGTACTTGAAGCCCGTCTCGCCGGCGCCGCCGTACTCCTCGGGGACCTCGATGCCGTAGACGCCCAGCGCGCCGAGCTTGCGGTAGAAGTCGCGCGGCGGGTGGCCCGCGGCCTCCCAGCTCTCGTAGACCGGGACGACCTCCTTCGCGATGAAGTCCCGGATGGTCTCCCGGAAGGCCTCGTGGTCCTCGTTGAACACGGTGCGGCGCACGGTGGCGCTCCCTTCGGTGGTGCTCCAGCGGGGGGCCTGGCGCGCGCGGCGGCCAGGAGGATCGCGGCACAAGTTAATCGCGGGTAGCTTCCACTGTCCAGAGCTCTCGCCGGGGTTTCCGGCAGGCCGTCCAAGGACGGCTCACCTGGGACGATCCGGCGTCAAGTGAATCCTTGCTAGGCTGCCGGCCGGTGTACCGCGGGGTGCCCCGCACCTGGGGCGGGCCGGCGGGCGCGGGCAACGGACGGCGGGCGCGGGTTCGGCCGCGCGGGGGGCGAGCGGAGGATACGGCGGTGGAGACGCGCAGGGAGCGCCCCGGCGGCGGGCGCCGGCCGGCCGGACGCCGCGCGCAGATCCTCGCGCTGGCCGCGGACCGGTTCCACCGCAGCGGCTACCACCAGGTCTCGATGGCCGAGGTCGCGGCGGGCCTCGGCATCACCGCGCCGGCCCTCTACCGGCACTTCCGCGGAAAGCCGGAACTCCTGCGCCAGGTCGTCGGATCCGGCCTCGACGCCCTCGCCGCCGCCCTGGCCCCGGTCGGCGGAACGGACGAACTCTGCGCGGCGCTCGCCTCCACCGCGATCGACCAACGCCCGCTCGGCACCCTCTGGCAGCGGGACGCCCGGCTGCTCCCGCCCGCCTGGCGCGCCGGGCTGCGCCGCGAACTGCGCGCCGCCGTCCGGCTGATGGCCGCCGCCCTGGGCGCCGACCGGCCCGACCTGCCGCCCGTCGACGTCGAACTGCTCTGCTGGTCGGCGCTCTCGGTGTACGGCGGGCTGTCCAACCACACCTTCGCGCCGCCCCGCCGCCGGTTCGAGCGGCTGCTGCGGGACATCGGCGCCGCCCTGCTGGCGGTCTCCTTCGACGGCGCCCGGCCCCGGCCGCCGGTGACCGCGTCGGTGGCGCCCCCCGGCGCCGGGCAGCGCCGCGAGGAGCTGCTCTCGGCCGCCGTCCGGCTGTTCCACGAGCGCGGCTTCGACAACGTGAGCACCGACCGGCTCGGAGCCGCGGTGGGGATGTCGGGGCCCAGCGTCTACCACCACTTCGACAGCAAGGCGGCCCTGCTGGCCGCCGCGCTGGTCCGCAGTCGCGAGCGGCTCTGGCACGAGGTGGAGGCCGCCCTCGCCGCCGGCGCCGCCGAGGGCGCGGCGCTGGAGGCCGGCCTGCGGGCGTACATCGACTTCGCCCGGCGGCACGGGCACTACCTGGGGGCGATGGTCGGCGAGACCGAACGCCTGGCTCCGGCCGACCGCCGGGCGGCCCTGGACTTCCGCCGGGACTTCCTGCGGACCTGGGTCGGACTGCTGCGGCAGCTGCGCCCCGAGTACGACGACGCGGAGGCCAGGATCCGGGTGCACTCGATGTTCGCCCTGGTCAACGACGGGGTCCGGAACCGGCCGCACAGTGCCAGAGCGGATCTCGCGGACTGCCTGGAGCGGATGAGCCGGGCCGTCCTCGGCCTCTGAGGCCGGCAGGCCGGCGGGCCGGGCGCCCGCCCCCGCGCTGGTGGGGCGGCCGCCCGGCCCGGGGCCGGCCGCGCGCGGGCCGCGAAGCCCGGGCGCGGCCTCGGCCGGCTAGTACAGGACGAAGGGGTAGTAGACCTTGGCCGAGAGGTTGCCGTTGCCCTGGAGGGCGCCGACGTCGCCGGCGTTCCCGGCCACCCCGGCGGAGTTGTTCTGGTTGGCGCCGCCGGAGCCGGTGGCCGACTGCTGCGAGCCGTTGGCGTTGCCGAGGACGCCGCCGACGATGTTGCCGGACCCCACGTTGCTGACGACGCTGCTGTTCGAGTCGAGCGCGGAACCCGCGCCGTTGTCGGCCTGGGCGGTGCCGATGCCCGCGAGGAGGAACGCCCCGAGGGCGGTGACGGCGGCGACTGCGCGAATGCGGGACACGATGGTCTCCTGGAGGTCGGTGCGAGAAGTGGCGCCTCCGGAGTGGCCGCCCCGGGTGCGCCGTTGCCTGGCGTCGCCCGACCAGCATTCACCAGGGCCCGGTGGGGATCCACCGAATGGAGCACAATTCGCCCGATGGTGTCACAAAGGCGGAATAAACGGAGAACCCTCGGGTGATCTCCCGGGACGCGGTCGATCGGTGAACCTCCTTCGGGCGCAGGCTCGTTCGGGACGGAAGGCCGGGCTCGACGTCGATGCGGGCGAAGTGGCGGGCGGCCCGGGCGGCGCCGCGTCCGTTCCGAGCTGACGAAGGGTCCGGTCCGGACGGTCCGCCGAATAAGCAATGGTCCGGGCGATAGTCGTACTGGCACACTGGGGCCTCATGTCTGAAGGCCACCGCCCCGACCCCGCGCCCGTCGAGGATCTGCGTACGACCGAGGTCGACCTCGGCGGTCTGGTGAGCGTCCTCGCCACGCACCTCTACTCCACACCGCTGGTCGCGCTGCGCGAACTCGTCCAGAACGCCCACGACTCGCACACCAGGCGCCGGCTGGAGGACCCGGACGGCGGCCACACCCCGCTGATCCGGGTGCGTGGCGACGCGGCCCGGCGCACCGTCGGCATCGAGGACACCGGCGCCGGCCTGACCGAGCCGGAGATCCACGCCTACCTCGCCACCGTCGGCACCGGCTACACCCGGCTGCTGCGCGAGGTCACCGGCAACGACGAGCTGATCGGCGCGTTCGGCCTCGGCTTCCTGTCGGCCTTCTCGATCGCCGACGAGGTCACCGTCACCACCACCTCGCACCGCGAGCCCGGCCTCGGCCACCGCTACCGCAGCCGGGGCGGCGAGCAGTACAGCGTCGAGCCGGTCGCCGCCCGCGCCACCCCCGGCAGCGCCGTCGAGCTCACCCTCAAGACCGAGCACGCCCACCTGGCGGACGAGCACGCGCTGCGCGAGGTGCTCACCCGCTACTGCGTGCTGCTGCCCATCCCGGTCTTCGTCGGGGACGACGAGCGGCCGGTCAACGACGTGCCGGTGCCCTGGCGGGGGCCCGCCGAGGGCGACCGCCACGAAGCCCGGATGCGCTTCGCCGCCGCCTTCGGCCGCCGCTTCGAGCCGCTCACCGCCTTCCCGCTCACCCCGGCGGGCGCCGACACCGACGCGGTCGGCCTGCTCTGGGTGCAGGACGGCGGCACCTACGGCAGCAGCGACAACCGCGACCTCGCGGTGTACCTGCGCGGCATGCTGCTCTCCGACGACGCCCGCGACCTGCTGCCCGGTTGGGCCGGCTTCATCGGCGGCGTCGTCGAGTCCAACCTGCTCACCCCCACGGCGAGCCGCGAGGACCTCCAGCGCGACGGGCACTACCGGGCCCTGCAGCGGGCCCTCACCGACGCCATCGTCGACGGACTGTACGAGACCGCCCGGCTCCGGCCCGCCGCCTGGCGCCGGATCCTCGCTCGGCACGGCCAGGACCTGCTCGGCGCCGCGCTCTGCGACGACCGCCTGTTCACGCTGCTCGCCGACGACGTCCCCGTGCCCACCTCGCAGGGCGACCTGACCGCCGGTGCGCTGCGGGCGGCGGGCGGCGGCGCGGTGCACATCGCCCTGGGCAGCGGCGGCGGCTTCGAGGAGATGCTGTACCGCGCGATGCGGGTGCCGATCGCGCGCGGCGACCGCTACGCGGTGCTGCCCTTCCTGCGCCGCTACGCCCAGCTGCGGGACTGCCGGATCGTCGAACTCGGCAGCGCGGACGGCAACCGCGAGCTGTTCCGCGACCCCGAGCGCCCGCTGCCGGCCGAGGAGAGCGCCTGGCTGGCGGCGGCCCTCGCCGACGAGGGCGAGCAACTCGTCCCGGCCCGCTTCGAGCCGCCCGGCCTGCCGCTCGTCCTCGTCCCCGACCGGGAGGCCGAGCTCAAGGCCCGGATCGAGGACGACCGGGCGGACGCCCGGATCCCGTCCGCTGCCCTGCGGCTGGCCCGCGCCTTCACCGCGCGCACCGACGGCGAGGTCAGGGCCAGGCTCTACCTCAACCTGGCCGCGCCCGCCGTGCAGGACCTGCTCGCCGCCTACCGCACCGGGCACACCGGCGCCGCCACGGCGGCCGGGCTGCTGCGATCGCTCAAGGTGATCATGGCCGCGGCGGCCGGCCCCTCCGCCGGCTCGCCCGCCGGCGACCTGACCGCGGCACTGGCCGGGATCGGCACCGCGGTCTCGGCCCTGACGGCGGCTCTGCCGCCCGGCCTGCCGACGGTGCCGGACACCCTGCCTGACGGTCCGCCGGACACCCTGCCTGACGGTCCGCCGGACACCCGGTCGGACGGCGCGGACACCGGACCGGAGCAGGGGGCCGGAGCCTGAGCCCGATCCGCCGGCCCGTGGCCCGGGCCGTCCGCACGCCGCCCGGTCGTGCGCCCGCCGCCCGGTCGTGCGCCCGCCGCCCGGTCGTGCGCCCGCCGCCCGGTCGTGCGCCGGTGCCGGCACCGGCCGCGCGCCCGTCAGCAGCACCCCGTTGAGCAGCACCCCGTTGACCTGTACCCCGTTGACCTGCAGCCCGTTCACCAACAGCCCGTTGACCAGCAGCGCGTCCGTCCGCCGCGCCCAGTACCGCCCGCAGGGGGAGAACGCATGAGCACCGACATCTGGGCCTGGGTCCACGACACCCACCAGCAGCTGGCCGAAGCCGGCCACCACCGGCTGGCCGAGGCCATCTACGAACTCCCCGGCCACGCCAACGAGGGCCGCAACGAGCAGCTCGACGCGGTGTTCCCCGAGGCGCTGGCCGCCGCGCGGGCCCTGGAGCTGCCCTGGGTCGAGGTCTACCTGCGGCACTGGCGGATGCAGAACCTGCTGAACAAGCGCCACCAGGGCGAGCAGGCACTCCCGGAGGCCGTGGACCTGCTGGAGTTCGCCCACCGCGAGCAGACCGAGGGCTGCCCGCAGTCCGTCTGCGTGGTGCAGGACTTCGCGATCTGCCACGCCCGGGTCGACGGCCCCGGCTACGTCCCCGAGCGGCTCGCCGTCCTCGGCGAGACCCTGGAGCGGATCGAGCCCGCCCGGGCCTGCTTCGACTGCCTCTCCCGCGAGTACTCCGACGCGTTGGAGGACGACGGCCGGCCCGAGGAGGCGCTCACCCACCTCGACACCGCCGGCGCCCGGATGCAGGCCGCGGGCCAGCGGCTGTCGCTGCACTTCCACCACTCCCGGGCCGGCACCCTGCACCTGCTCGGCCGGGACGAGGAGGTCCTCGCGCTGCTGGACGGCGCGGAGAGCCGCGAACGGGCCCGCGGTCGCGAACTCGACGACAGCGACCGCCGCTGGGGAGCCCTGCTCCGGGCCAGGGCGCTGGCCCGGCTCGGCCGTACCGGCGAGGCCCTCGCCCTGCTGCCACCGCTCGCCGAGGCCGAACAGCACGCGGACCTGCGGCCGGCCTGGGTCACCACGGTCGAGACCCTGGTCGCCGCCGGCGCCCACCCGAACACCGCCGAACTCGGCGTCGCCGTCACCGGCTGGGTCGGCTACCTCGACGCCGCCGGCGCCCACCGCCCCTGCCTGGACCTGCTGCTGGCGGCCGGCCGGCTCGCCCTCGGTCGGGGCGCCCGGACGGTGGCCCTGACCCTCGCCGCCACCGGGGAGCGCAAGCTCACCCGGCTGCGCCGCACCGAGGGCGTGGCCGAGCAGGTCGCGGCGCTGCGGGCGGACGCCGAGGCCCTGCCCGAGCCGGAGCTTCCGGTGCCGCCCGGTGAGCTGGTCGCCCTGCTCGCCGCCCGCGAGGGGGCGGGATCGCCCGAGACCGACGTCGACCTGGTCGCGGCCGCCCGGAGCCGGCACCGGGGGCACCCGGCCGAGGCCACCGACCTCGTCCTGCACCTCGCCGGGCTGCTCGGCGGGCTCGGCCACACCCGGGCCGCCGCCGACCTGCTCTGGGAGCGGCTGGAGCAGGATCCGGGCCACGAGCAGCTCACCGGTCTGCTCGGCGCCGTCCTGATCGACGCCGGGGACGGCGACGGAGTGCGCCGCCTCGCGGACCGGCTGATGGCCACCAGCCCCGCCGACGCGCACTGGACGAGGGCCCGCTGGGCCGCCGCCGAGAGCCGCTGGGCCGAGGTCGGCGAGCACTGCGCCGCCCTGCTGGCCGAGGAGCCCACCCGGATCAACACCCGGCGGCTGGCCGCGGCCGCCGCCACCGAGCTCGGCGACCACGCGCGGGCGCAGCGGCTGTACGAGGAGATCCTGCTGCACGCGCTGCCCGCCGAGGGCACCGCGCCCGAGGAGCAGCACCGCACCGTCCAGGAGCCCGACCTCTGGCACCTGATCACCGCGGCCACCGCCAACCGCGACTGGGCCGCCGTGCGTTCGGCCGGGGCCCGGATCGGCATCGAGTTCGACCGGCCGGACGGCCCGGTGGACGAGGAGTGGCAGCTCGTCACCGTCCGGGCCACCCGGACCAACGGCGCCACCGCCGACCTCCCGGCGGTGCGCACCGGGCCGGCCACCGCCCGCCTGCTGCCCGTGCTCGGGGACGACCTGGCCCTCAACCACGGCGACGTGGTGGTCTTCGCCCCGGCGCTGCTGGATCCGCCGCCCGGCGAGGACGCGCCGGAGCAGGTCCGGGAGCGCTGGCGGCCGGTCTTCCGCCTGCTCACCCTGCTGGACCCGGCGGGCTTCACCACCTACTGGATCGACGGCGCCTGGCCGGGCGACCGGAAGTGGACGGCGTTCCGGCGGGCCCTCGCCGAGGCCGGGTACGGCGTGTGGGCCTACAGCTCCGACGAGTACGCCGTCACCGACCCGAAGGACGCGGACGAGATGCTCCCCGGCATCTACGCGGCCGTCGGCGTCCCGCCCACCGCCCGGGCGGCCGAGGCGGACGCCCTGCTGCAGCGGCTGACGAAGCGCTGGAAGCACCCGCTCGCCTGGGTGGACCTGGCGAAGGCGGCCGGCGCGGACACCGCCCGCCACCAGGAGATCGTCGAGCGCTACGGCCTCTGAGCCCGCAGGCCCGGGCCGCACCGCCCGGGCCTGCGGCGTGCCCTCCGGCCCGGCGGCGTACGCCGGGCCGGGTGGGCGCGGGCCCGTTCGAGTAGCGTCGCCGGCCCCTGAGGTTCGTCCACGAACTCCCTCGCCGTCCCGACTCTCCCGCGAATCCCGTGAACCCCGTCGCCGCCGGTGATCTGACGGGCCGTCCCGGGCGCACGCCCCGGTACTTGGCAAATGCTTTACTCTTTCATTGCCAAGCGTCGACCTTTCAGGAGTGCCGCCACCGTGACCAGCCTTGCCCTCGGCCCGTCCTGGCTCGACCCGACCACCCTGATCTCCACCTTCGGGCTGGTCGGGATCCTCGCCATCGTGTTCGCCGAGTCGGGCCTGCTGATCGGCTTCTTCCTGCCCGGCGACTCGCTGCTCTTCACCACCGGCATGCTGGTGGCCGGCGGCACGTACCTGCAGCAGCCGCTCTGGCTGGTCTGCGTGCTGGTGGTGGCCGCCGCGGTGGCCGGCGACCAGGTCGGGTACCTCTTCGGCCGGAAGGTCGGCCCCGGCCTGTTCAGGCGGCCCGACTCCCGGCTGTTCCAGCAGGAGAACGTGGAGAAGGCCGCCGCGTTCTTCGAACGGCACGGGCCCAAGGCGATCGTGCTGGCCAGGTTCGTGCCGATCGTGCGGACCTTCACCCCGGTCATCGCCGGGGTGAGCCGGATGAACTACCGCTCCTTCGTGCTCTTCAACGTCATCGGCGGCGTGCTCTGGGGCGCGGGCGTCACCGTGCTCGGCTACTTCCTCGGACAGATCGCCTTCGTCAGGGACAACATCGAACCGATCCTGATCGCCATCGTGCTGGTCTCCGCGGTGCCGGTCGCGATCGAGCTGCTCCGCGCCCGCCGCGTCGCCGGGCGGGGCCCCCCGGGGCCGCCCGCCGGCCCCCCGGGGGCGGGGGGGGGCCGCCGCCCCCCGGGGGGTATAAAAAAAGGAGCGGGCCGCCGC